>JAUNVR010000006.1 GCA_030537595.1 Eubacteriales bacterium | reverse complement strand
TTAATCCGGCGGCTAATTTATTCGGACGATAACGTAAATCTTTTGCGGCCTTCTGCACACGAGCCTTTGTCTCTTCGGCAAAGCGCTCACCCTTGCCATTAAGAATTAAAGAAACGGTAGTCATTGAAACACCACTCGCTTCTGCAATTTGTTTTATAGTTACCCTCATTTTCTGCCTCCGAATAATTTTAAGCTCCAGCTCTATTATACTGATATTTAGTCGAGCTTGTTTCGTAAATTATAAAAACTGGAGTAAACTTTATGGCTATTTTGCTAATAAAAGTTCTCTTTGCTTGTAGCAATTGATGAATTTATCTTCCATAATGGAACTATCTTGTAAAAGCTCTTCTAAATGGATAACATTACGGAGTAAAAGGTTTTACTACCAACTTATTAATTTTGTAAAAGATTAAAGGAGATTCAATGAATACTAAGGCGAGAAAGATTATTTTGGATTGTGATCCGGGGCATGATGATGCTGTAGCAATAGAATTAGCTGGGAAACACCCTGCTATAGACTTATTAGGTATTACTGTAGTTTCAGGCAATCAGACACTTGATAAAACTTTGAATAATGCTCTGCATCTAGTGCAGCATCTTGGCTTAGATGTTCCAGTTTATGCAGGTTGCGGAATTCCTATGATACGACAAAGCCAGGTAATAGCTGATGACATCCATGGTAAATCAGGCTTAGATGGACCGGTATTTTCAGAGCTTGAAATTGAGGCGGAAAAAGAGCATGCAGTTCAATTTATAGTTGAGACACTACGCAAGTCTGATGGGGATATTACACTCGTACCTACTGGACCATTGACCAATATCGCAATGGCTATGCGTCTTGCTCCCGATATTGTTCCCAAAATAAAGGAAATAGTATTAATGGGTGGAGCATATCAATTAGGCAATACGACACCTGTTGCTGAATTTAATATCTACGTTGACGCTGAGGCTGCCCATGTTGTCTTTGAGTCTGGTGCCCCGATTGTGATGATGGGCCTTGACCTGACGAGACAAGCTTTATGCTATCCATCAATAGTGGAGAGAATGAGAAAAATTGATAATAAAGCATCAAAACTTTTCTCGGATATGATGGGCTTTTTCAATGAAACACAAAAGAGAATTTTTGGCTGGGATGGAGCTCCACTCCATGATCCTACTTGCATTGCTTATCTCATCAATCCTGACTGCGTAGAGACAAAAGATATGAGAGTTAAGGTTGAAATTCGTAGTGAAAATTGTTACGGCCAAACTATTTGTGATTTCTATAACGTGAATAAGGAAGAGCCAAATGCTAAGGTTGGTGTAAAGTTAAATACAGAACTCTTCTGGGACATCTTGGAGGAAGGCTTAAGACAATACGATTAGCTCATAGGAGTATCTCATGACAAAGGTTTTGAATTTTGGTTCGCTCAATCTAGACAAGGTATATTCGGTTGAAAAGATTGTTCGCGAGGGCGAGACAATTTCTGCATTAGAAATGAACACTTATCCCGGGGGAAAAGGCTTAAACCAGTCTATTGCATTGGCCAGAGCAGGTGCCGAGGTTTATATGGCAGGTGGCCTGGGTTTCGATGCCGGACTACTTGAATCCACCTTAGCTGAGGCGCAAGTTAAAACTGAGCTTCTCGAACGTAGAGAGAAGGAGAGTGGTCATGCGATTATTCAGGTTGATGCCAATGGCAAAAATTGCATAGTGATTTATCCGGGTAGTAATCACGGCAATACCTTGAAATATATAGAATCTGTAATGAGCAAATTCTCAAAAGGGGATATTTTGCTGCTGCAAAATGAGATCGATGCTAATGAGTTGATTATTGCAGAAGCAAAGAAAATAGGTTTAATAATCACCTTGAATCCGTCGCCCTTAAATAAGCGGGTTTTAGCTTTAGATTTAGCCGATATTGATATCCTGCTATTAAATGAGCATGAGGCTGCAGGACTTTTAGAAAATGTTGGAATAACGCTTAATCTAAATAATACTCTAGCTGATGACAAAATATTCCACAGCATTTTGCAGAAATTACATGAGTTGTACCCTAGATTAACAGTCGTCTTAACTTTAGGTAGCGAAGGATCTATGCTGATAAATCAGCACGGAGAAGTTTTCCGTCAGGCTGCTTATAAGAATAAGGTAGTAGACACAACTGCAGCAGGGGATACTTTTACTGGCTACTTCATAGCAGCCATGTTAGAGCAAGAAGACTACCAGAGAGCGCTCAAAATTGCTTCAATCGCAGCTGGCTTAGCTGTTGGGAAAGCCGGAGCGGCTCCAAGCATACCTTTAAGAGAAGAACTGATTAATCTCCAGTGCTAGCTCTTAGCCACTGTTTGATTGCTTCCATAAAAAGTTTGAAAAGGCCGTTAGGAAATAATCTCCTAACGGTCCTTTTATTTCATTTTGGATTTGCTTTTACGCTGCATCCTTTAGTAGATTTATAAGCAGAATAAGGATAAAAGTTGAGGTTTCAGAGTGCAGTGGATTTTGCAAAGTAAATTACAAGTCAGCCAGTTGTATTTAGACATAGATCGAGTTCTGGCTCTCGAGAAAAATTTTGATTTAAATAAAATGGAGCCAATACCGCTGAAACGCCTGGATGGCAAGTTGGTGATGACTGACGGTCATCATCGAGCGGCGGTCCTTCTACGTAGAGGCTACCGAGCCCTCCCATGTGTTGAGGAGACCGCTGAATTAGACTGGGAGCTATATCGGATGTGCATTAGGGCGGCTGAAGATATGGGCATTATGACCCCGAGGATGCTTTTACCCCAACTCAGACCCCATGAGGAGTTTGTGAATTTATGGCCGGTATTTTGCGACCATATCCAGCAGCATAGGGAGTATTTGAAAAATCCTTGTGCCTATTCTTCATTACCTTTATGGAAAGAGCTCTCCTGGCCAAAGCCGATGGGCCTAAATGTCTTTCATTCATCTGACTGGGAGGGTTTATCTGATGAGAGTAAGTCAGCATACCTTTCTGTGCAACGCTTCTTTCGCCTTTACCATGACCTAGAAGATCTTGAAAAGACTGACTTAGCGGAGGGCTTCTCTATACAGGAGCTTGATTTCACTAAAACTCGCTGGCCTGACCAGGTTGGACAGTTCCTAAACTACATCTACCACGACCAGGGAATTAGACTGAATACAAAGGAGATTGAAAAGTGGAGGAACCGTCCAGTTTTCATGCCCTCCTTGTGGTTTTGGATAGTTGATACTGAGCGAAATAAGCGTGTAGCCTTGGCCATAGTCGAGTTTGATCGCCTGTATAATGAAGGAATTTTAGAATGGATTCAGGTCTTACCAGAATATCGCGGTAAGGGCTTAGGCAAAGCTCTAGTCAATACAGCCCTTTGCAGGCTGAAGTCATTTGGGGCATATTTTGCGACAGTTTCTGGTGATTTAGATAATCCTACGAAGCCTGAAAAGCTTTACCGCAACTGTGGTTTTACTGGCCAGGATTATTGGTATATTGCCAGAAAATAAACTATCCTAGAAGCAAAGATAGAAAGAATTCTAGAGAGGTTAATTATGTTAAAGAAAATCAAGAACAAGGACTTTACAGAAAACGTTTTCAAATTAATCGAGGATGACTTCTTTTTGCTCTTGGCAGAAAAGCCTGATGGATCACTTAATGCGATGACCGCACAGTGGGGCAGTCTAGGCCATCTTTGGGGCCATAATGTTGCAAGTGTTTTTGTGCGTCCACAGCGCTACACCTACGAGTTTATTCAAGCGGGCGAGCGCTTTTCCTTAAACTTTTTTGATCCGGAAAAATACGCCGAGATGCTGAAGTATATGGGTACAGTATCAGGTCGCGATGAGCCTAAAATTGAACTTCAGAACTTGACTCCGATCAGAGGAGAATTAAAGATTCCCTATTTTTCAGAAGCTCGTTTAGTTTTAAACTGTCGCAAACTCTACGCAGATATGATCTCTGAAGCTAAGTTTTATGATCGAGAACTGTGCGAAAAGGTATACCCAAAAAAAGATTTTCATCTCTTTGTGATAGGAGCCATAGAGGAAAGTCTGGCGCGATAAGAAAATACATAGCAGTTTATGAATGTTTAGATTGAGGCGAAAGCTTATTTTAGCTGCGTTATTTAATTGACATATAGACCCCTCAGCATTACAGTTAGAGAATGCTAACTTCTGTTCTAGCTTAGATTGAGGGGTCTTTATGAATAGTGGAAATAATCTATTATTTTATTCGATATTATCTGGACTATTAGCAGGCATTTTTTGGGTCATTGGAGATATTTTGATTGTCGGTTTCTCAGGGGACGATCAGGAGAAAATCAAAGCCTTTGAAAATAAAGGAATTGTAGACCCACCGATGGCTGCCTACATGCTCCCAGGCTCTGAAAGACGTCTTAGATGGGGAGCTTTAATTGCGAATTATGCGGCTCCTTTGATGTTCTTTTCAATTATTTCAGTCTATCAATTAAGCGCGGTCGCAACAGCAGGCTGGAGGGGCGTACGGATCGCGGCTTTAATTTTGATGGTGATGGGGTACGCTTATTCGCCACTAGCCCACGCAGGTTTTTATTTCATCGGAACATTGTCGAAAAATTTATATCAGGAAGAACAAGCGGGTCGCGGGATTAGCCAAGGGCAGGCAAAGCTTTTAAACAATTACCGCAAAACCACTCATTTCTCATGGCTTCCGGCAATCGCCTTAACTGGTATTAGCTGGTTTCTCTTTGCCTTGCTTATTGCTTTCGGCCAAAGTGAATTGCCGCGTTTCTTTCTCTTACTCACACCCTTTACCCTGAGCCCCCTGTGGATTGTCTTGGTCAGAAAATTCAAGCCCTTCCACCCCTACTTGAACGGGGCGGCCTTCAATTTGGGTATGAGCTCTTATTATCTCATTCTGCTGATTTGGTATTTTCTCACTGTGAAATAGTTTTTTTAAGGAAAGGTAAAAGTAAAATGATAAAAAAAGATGAACAAAGAGATTTAATTCTGACTAAGCCCACAGCTTATTTATTTAATAAGCTCTGTGTTCCGGGTATTGTCGGGATGGTAGTAATTGCACTCTATTCTTTCATGGATAGCATTTATGCCGGGAAGATGATTAGTGAAGAGGCAATGGCCGCAATTGGTATTGCCTATCCGATTACTTTAATTAACAATTCCCTGACCGTTTTATTCGGGATGGGCGGTGCTTCAATTCTCAGTCGAGCGATTGGTGCTGACGATGATGAAACAGCCCAAAGCGTTCTGCCGACAGTAAGTTTTTTCATCCTTATTGCCTCGCTTGCGACCACAGTAATAGGCTTTTTTGGAGCCAATTACTTGCTCCGCTTGAGTGGTGCAGAGGGTGAAATTTTAAGGCAGGGTACGGAGTATCTCCGCCTAGTTTTCTTGGGCTCATTATTTGTTAACTACACCCAGTCGATGAATATGTTGATCCGAGCTGAGGGCAGAATGGTTAAGGCGATGAGCATCATGGGTGCTGGTGCAATCTTGAATATCATTTTGGACCCTATTTTCATCTTGCTTTTCCCGGAAATTGGAGTCGCAGCTGTAGCCTATGCGACTATACTGGCACAGATTTTCCAGGCAGTTCTGACTGTCATTTATTTCAAGCGCTGGAGCCCTGGCATTCAACTAGCTGCGCCAAAGCCCAATCCCGCTATTGTAAAAGGCATGCTAGCGGTCGGTCTCTCGGCCATGATCATGCAGATTTTCGGAATGGTGCAACAGCTCCTATTTTACAATGTGGCTTTTAAATACGGTGGCGATACTTACGGTATTATGATGAGCGCCTTCCTCAGAATTCAAATGTTTGCCTTTATCCCGCTTTGGGGTATGTCACAGGGCTTTCAGCCTTATGTTGGAACTAATTTCGGGGCCAAAAAATATAAGCGTCTCCTGCAGGGTAGGCGCGAATTTATCCTAATAGCCTTTGCGATTACCATGATTTTCTTTCTGCCCGTGCAACTTGCTCCACGCCAGGTTATTTCGCTCTTTATTAATGATCCTGCTTTAATCCAGCAGGCAATAGGGCCAATCAGACTATTTTTCTCAACCTTCTTTTTATATGGTTTCATGGTCATGATAGGAACCTATTTCCAATCTGTTGGTGATGCAAAAACAGCCGGTCTAATTATTGTTGGTAGAAGCTTGATTCTCTTTACTCCATTAATTTTCATCATTCCAAAACTTTTCGGAGGACATTCTATCTGGTTTGTTCAGGCAGTCTGCGATATTCTAATAATAATCTTTGCTTTCTATAAATTTGGCCAGCACGGAAAATTATTAAGGCAAGGTACAGTAAAGGATAGTGAGGTATTAGCATGTGCACGGCAATAACATTACAAAGTGGTGATTTTTATTTCGGCCGCAATTTAGATTTGGAATATTCCTTCCAAGAAAAAGTCCTGGTGACTCCGCGTAAGTACAATTGGCAGTGGAAAGCTGTAGAGCAAAATGAGGCTCTAGCCTTATTGGAGAAAAACACAGCGCAAAATGAGGGCTTTTTAGCGATGATCGGGATGGGTAATATCACTGATAATTACCCCCTTTACGCAGATGCATGCAATGAGGCTGGCTTAGCCATGGCGAGCCTTTATTTCCCCGGTAACGCTCACTATGGGGAGCGGCTTGAGGGTAAAGTTAACCTCGCACCCTATGAGTTAATTCCCTTTGTAGTGGGAACTTGTAAGACAGCTGCACAGGCGCGTGAGTTATTGGAAACTGTGAATTTAATCAATGAGCCATTTAATCAGCAGCTGCCAGTTGCCCCCTTACACTATATTGTTGCGGACAGTGAAGCATGCTATGTCATTGAAGCGATGGTTGATGGCATGCATATCCACGAGAATCCCTACGGTATTTTGACCAATAATCCGCCATTTCCATTCCAGATTCAAAATTTACAGCATTATTTGAATCTGCGCCCGGCTAATCCCAGTGAGAGCTTCAGTCAGCAACATCAGGTCAAGCCTTTTGGCCAGGGTTTAGGCGCCTTTGGTTTACCCGGGGATGCTTCACCGACCTCGCGTTTTGTGAGAGCGTGCTACCACAAGCTAAATTCAGTTTGTGATAGTGATGAAAAATCCAGTGTTAGCCAGTTTTTCCATCTTTTAGATTCAGTTAAAATGGCACGGGGCTCTGTAGTTACTGCTGAGGGCTTAAATGATATCACCACATATAGTTCATGTATTAACACGAAGACTGCGAGCTATTATTTTAAGACTTACGATAATCACCAAATCAACTGTGTCGAACTTCACTCTACTGATTTAGATAGTACTGAACTTTCTGCCTTTGAATTACCTTGTGAAGAAGCGTTTAATTATCTGAATTAGCTTTAAAGATTAATCCTAGCAATAAATGCCCGGCTTCTGCCGGGCATTTTCTTTGAGTAAAAGGAATTAAGCTCGAGAGGGAATCTGCGAATTTACTCCAGCTTTGCTATAATGCCTTCGATTACATAATTTAGATTCTTTTTTAACGAGAGGAAGAATGGACATGAACTTAAGTATTAAATTTACGCGTAGAGCGAAGGTCATACCTTTACTTTTACTCATGCTTTTTGCTTTAATCATGACTTCAGCCTGTAAGGCAAAGCCAGAGCAGGAAGCTAGTACTCAGGCTGAACAGGAAAGCCCCGCAGAGGAAGAGGCTTTAGCTTCAGATTCAGCTTTTGAGCGCAGCGAAGATGTGAGCAATTTCGTAAGAATTGTCATGGATAGTGGCGCCTCAATTGTGCTTGAATTGTATCCTGAGAAAGCCCCGATCACAGTCGAGAATTTTCAGAACCTAGTTGCAGAAAAATTCTATGACGGACTAATCTTCCATAGAGTAATTGATGGCTTCATGATTCAAGGTGGAGATCCTGAAGGTACTGGAATGGGTGGAGCAGAAAATAAGATTAAGGGCGAGTTCGCTTCAAATGGTGTGGAAAATGATTTGCAGCATGCCAGAGGGGTCTTATCCATGGCTCGCTCCCAGGATCCTAATTCAGCAAGCTCCCAGTTCTTCATTTGTCAGGCAGATAGCTTCTTCCTCGACGGCGATTATGCCGCCTTTGGTGAGGTCCGTGAGGGTCTGGAGGAAGTTGATCGGATTGCCAAACTAGCTAAGAATGCACAAGACAGGCCAGATGAGCCTCCTGTGATGACAGAGCTCTACTTTGTCAAGCCGATTCAGTAGACTGTATTCGACTAAGCAGATTAAAGATTAAGCAAAAGGCCAGTTCTGATAAAATGAACTGGCCTTTTAAATTAGATTTAATGAAAATTTAAGCGGCAATATTTAAATCCCGCGCTGACTCATAATAATTTCTACCTCATCCTCATTCAGACCAACCATGGCTTCACCGAGATCCTCACTTACTTTAGCTAAGACTTCAGGCTTATCGTAGTTTTTAACAGCTTCAACGATCGCTTTGGCACGCTTTTCAGGATCGCCTGACTTGAAGATGCCGGAGCCTACAAAAACACCCTCAGCACCTAATTGCATCATCAAAGCGGCGTCTGCTGGTGTAGCTACACCGCCGGCTGAGAAGTTTACGACTGGGAGTTTGCCCTCCTCGTGTACGTATTTCAATAATTCGATCGGCACCTGTAAATCCCTGGCCATCACAGAAAGTTCATCCTTACGCAGGCTCTTCACGAGCATAATCTCGCCGTTAATCTGTCGTAAGTGAGTAACTGCTTGGACGACATCGCCCGTTCCAGGTTCGCCCTTGGTTCTAATCATGACGGCACCTTCAGCAATTCTTCTTAGAGCTTCGCCGAGGTTTCGAGCACCACAAACGAAGGGGACATCAAAGTCTTGCTTATTGATATGGTAGATTTCGTCGGCAGGTGAGAGGACCTCGCTTTCATCGACACAATCTACGCCGATGGCTTGAAGAATCTGAGCTTCTACAAAGTGACCAATTCTAACCTTGGCCATCACTGGAATAGACACTGCTGATTTGATTTCTTTAATCATTTTGGGATCGCTCATCCTCGAGACCCCACCTGCAGCTCTAATATCTGCGGGAACTCTTTCTAATGCCATTACGGCACAGGCTCCAGCAGCTTCGGCGATCTTTGCCTGCTCGACATTGACGACATCCATAATTACGCTGCCTTTTAATTTCTCGGCAATTTTTTTATCAAAGCTCATATAATCCTCCTTGGAATCTTGCTTTTTATAGTCCTAATCCTGACTTATTCCTGAAGCTTATTGGGCAGATCCTTGCTTAACTTAAGGCTTCTAGATAATACTCTAGCCAAAATCTGATACTTCGTGTAGAGTCAAAATGTGCTTTTTAATAGGTACCAGAATAAATGACGGAGCATCAGGAATTGGAATTACACACCTTACCACTGAAATATCAAGATGAGCCGCTTTATATGCAGCTCTACTTGCATCTTAGGGAAGGTATTTTAGCCGGAGATATTAAAGCAGGGGAACGCCTCCCTTCGAAACGCCGCCTAGCTGACGATTTAAAAATCTCGCAAAATACGGTGATTCGAGCCTACCAGCACTTAGTTGACGAAGGTTATGTGAAGGCGCTGGAACGAAGTGGATACTATGTCGAAGAATTATCCTTACTCTATCGTCCAGTAGAAACTACTTCTCTGAGCCCTCCGGCCCAGGGCGAAAAAGAGTCAAGCAAGATCCTTTATGACTTTGCCTATGGTGGTGTCGATCCAAAAGCCTTGCCCTTGAAAGAATTGCAGCGCGCATATCGCAAGGTTATCGGGGAATCACAGCTTGAGCTCAGCCGAATGCCGCATGAGCAAGGCCACGAAAAACTGCGCCTTGAACTGTCCCACTATCTTTTTAGAGCACGCGGCTTCAAGGCGGAGCCCGAGCAGATTATCCTGGGCTCGGGAACAGATTATCTAATGAATCTACTCTTTGAAATTTTACCCGAGGATGCACTTTATGCGATTGAAGATCCTGGCTTTCCGAGAATTGCAGAAGCCCTAAAACAAAGAAAACGAAGATATAAATGCCTGAGCTTAGATCAATCTGGAGTTTGTTTGTCTGACCTAGAAAAGAGCCAGGCGACAATTCTTGCTGTCACGCCTTCACATCAATTTCCGACCGCCTTAATCTATCCGGTCAATCGGCGGACAGAATTGTTACAGTGGGCTGAAGAGAGTGGGCGTTATTTAATTGAAGACGACTATGACTCTGAATTTAAGTATGCGACACGCCCGATACCACCACTAAAAAGCATGGACCAAAAGGATAAGGTGATTTACCTTGGAAGCTTTTCAAAGAGCTTTTCTCCCGCGATGCGTGTAAGTTATCTGGTTTTGCCAAAATCCCTGATCCATGCTTATCAGAATAAGCAGGTCTTGTTCCCCTGTCCTGTCCCAGTTTTGACCCAGCTTGTGATGGCAGAGCTTATTGCATCAGGCGAGTTTAGTCGGCACTTAAATAGAATGCGCCTGCTCTATAAGAAAAAGCGCGAAGTCCTGGTCCAAGAACTGAGTAAAGCAAAGGACTATTGCGCAATTGAGGGAGCTGATGCAGGTCTCCATCTAGTCTTACGCTTAAAGCGGGCTAGGGCAGATCATTTTGCAGAAAAGGCCGCTCAAGCGGGGATTATTTGCTATCCAATGAGTGATTACAGTATTCAGGCAGAGCTCGGTGAGCGGCTGATCCTAGGCTATGCTCAGATAGACCTAGCGGAGCTAGAGGCTGCAAGTCAGGCTCTAATCAAGCTGCTAAGAGAAATCTAAACTTTTTCTTGCTATCTTGCTAGCCTTGCTGTATAGTTAACTTGTATTCTAAATATGTTTATTAAATCTCCGTCGGTTGTGAGTCACTTCCATTTCGACTCGGAATCGCCGGTTTTTCTTTGGACAGTTTTGAATAACAAATTTGTAGGAGGTACTGAGATGAATAGCGGTACTGTAAAATGGTTTAATGAGAGCAAGGGCTTCGGCTTCATTGCAGATGATAATGGCGGAGAAGATGTATTTGTACATTTCTCAGCAATCAATGGAGACGGCTTTAAGAGCTTGACCGAAGGCCAGAAGGTTACTTATGAAACCGAAACTGATCCAAAGGACAGCAGCAGACTGCGTGCAGTCAACGTCACAGTTGCTTAATAGTAAAAAGCGATAAAAATTAAGAAGCCACCCAAGCGGGTGGCTTTTATTTTGCTTATTTATCTCTGCTCAAGCTGAGCTTGAAGAGGATTACAAGTAGAGCTGGAAAAGCTTCAATTTGGCCCTTTACTTAAACTTAAATTAGCTAAAAATTAGTCTTTAGAGATAGTCTCAAATTAATTAAATTATTTAAAATAAGCATATAGCTTGCTTTCAAGCTTTAATCCTAGTTTTTTAGAATTTAGATTAAGAGGTGACTTATGAAAAAAGAGAGAGAAAAAACTTTAGTTAAGGAAAATTCTCAGCCTAAATCTGCAGCTTTTAGAGGCGGGAGCAGAGGGCTTCAAGCAAAATTAAGCCTCTTCCTAAGTCTGATATTGCTTTCTGGCTTGATTTCACTAGCTCCTGTAGAAGCTAAGAATAAAGGAAATTCCGCAAGCTTCGGTTCATTCAAAACTGATAAAGTTAAGGACTTGGACTTTTTAGACTATGTTGAGAATACCGAGCTCGAGGGCGCATTTTCTGAATTTTACAGAGCCGAAGACATTCACTTGCCATACTTTGAGCTCAAAGGGGCTGGTGCTGAATTTGCAAATTATGAAATTGACCTCCTGGCCAAAGAGATTGCTAGGACCTTTGACGATGAGGAAACTGTAGAGAGTTTTAGACAGTATTTCAATGTGAATTATTCTGTCTATGAAAATGAGGACGTACTTTCACTGATGATTAATCTAGATATCATTGATGGAAGTCCATACAATAAGATTGTTGTGTACAATTTGGACTTGGATAGTGGGGACCTGATGAGTGATGAGGATTTCCTCGAATATCTCGATCTGGATGAAAGTTTTCCGAGCGTAATTGAGAAAAATATTATCAAAGATTATCAAATGACGGTTCTAAACTATGGCTTAGCAGATGACGTTGAACCGCTAAATATCACGAGCTCATTAATTGGTGAATGCTTCGACTCACTCTGGGCAGACTATGCAGATACAGATAAGCTACGTAGCGTAAATTTATTTTTAGACTCTTCGGGACGTCCATTCTTTAGCTATGAGCAGTTTATTCCTGCCGGGGCTGGTTTCTACCTTAAGGCACTGCCCCTGGATAATTACAAGGGTCTTAAAGAAGATGAATTGAACCCCTTCTTTGTCAAAGTAGCTAACGAATTCGGGCTCGATATAGAGGATGATGAGATTTACGCAATGATTGCTGATTTAGGGACTATGGACTTTAGCGATAGTAAGTTTACAGATCCTTTATATGCCCTATATAAGGGCATGGACAACTACATCGGACCGGATATACTGAGCGAAAGAGAATGGTCAGACGATGAAGGCAAGAGCCTAGTGACGGGTACTCAGGCAATCTTGATAATCCCTCGTTATGCTCATGCGACCATTAATCTCGTGCAGGACTATGATGGCTATTTTTCTGCGAATGATTTCGATCATGGGATGGAAGATGTCCTAGTCATCTTGCCGAAAAAGAATAAAGATAAGATTCACGTGGGCTACCGTTACAGGGATTCTGAAATGAACTTTTTACCAAAGTACAAGAATGGAAAATTGATTGCTCCGGAGGGCTTTTTAGATATCACTGAGGAGCTCAATCAGCTCGAAGCACCGGAGGATTTATTTTACTTAGATATTCAGAGTCGATTAGAGGAAAATTAGCTTTAAAGCTGAATCGATAATGGCTCACATGATACACTCTATTCATGGATCCCTTATTAAGATTTAAGCAGCAATTACCAGCCTCTCTCAGCTTAGTTTGGCAGCGCCTCAATGAGGCGATTGCAGCAAGGGGAGAGGCTGAATTTATTTCAGCTGAAGCATACTTGGTGGGTGGAGCAGTCCGTGATATCTTGCTGGGGCTACCTGTTCATGACTTTGATTTGGCAAGTCCCTTGCGGCCCGAGGAAATCAAGCAGATCTTTCCGGAATACCTAGTTTTAGATACAGGCATAGCTCATGGAACAGTCAGTATTTGTCTGGCTGGGGAAAGCTTCGAACTGACGAGTTTTCGCTCTGAAGGCCCATACCTGGATGGCCGAAGGCCAGCTTATGTTCGCTTTGAAAGCTCTCTCGAGCAGGATCTGGGCCGACGCGATTTCACAATTAATGCCATGGCCCTGTCTTTGGCCGGTGAATTGATCGATCCATACCATGGATTGGCTGATTTAAGATCTGGCATTATTCGTGCCGTGGGCGACCCCGAGCTGCGTTTTGCAGAAGATCCGCTGAGATTGATGCGCGCTGTGCGTTTTGCCAATCGCTTGGGCTTTAGATTTGCAAAGCAAAGTGAAGCTGCGCTTATAAAGCAAGCGAAATTAATCAGAAAGATTAGTCGCGAGCGGATCGCCTCTGAGTTTTTACAGATCCTGGAAGCTAATCCGAGGGGTATAATGGACTTACATCGGCTCGGAATCTTAAAGGAGATTTTTCCCGATCTTGACGCGACTTTCGACTGCCAGCAAGAAGGTCCCTGGCACCTTTATAATGTCGGGGAACATTCTGTAAAGCTAGCGGAGTTCAAAAAATCGCAGAGCTTTCGCTTGGCGGCCCTCCTCCATGATCTCGGCAAAGTAAAATGTAAAAGCATTGATCAAGATGGCGTGGCTCACTTTTACGGCCATGCTGCTGTGTCGGCAGAATTGGCTGCGAAAATTTTAGCTCAGTTATTTATTCCGAAAAAAGAACGAAAGATGATCCTGCGGGCAATTGCCCTTCATGATTATACGAGTAAAAAGCCGGCCAAAATTGCGCGCTTAGTCCGTGCGGAGTCGCCTGAGACCTTAGCATTACTAATTGATTTGAAGCGTGGGGATATAGCGGCTCAGTCTGAGTACAAGCGGGCTGAAAAGCTGGCCCTCCTCGAGGCTCAGGAGAGTTTAATTAAGCAGTTTTTATCTGGGCCTCATAAACTATCCCATCTAGCAATAAAGGGCAGTGATTTGTATAGTCTGGGTTATCGAGGGGCGGCAATTGGAGAGCGCTTAGCTGAGCTCCTGGCTTTTGTGATGGAGGATCCGGCACGCAATCGTCGCGAATTACTCCTAGCTCGTGCTGCGAAAATGTTATAATCTTCTTGCTTCGGTATTTGAAGGAGGACAGTGGTGCCACGGTATTTTCCGATATATCTAGATTCTCGCGGAAAGACTGTCTTAGTCGTAGGTGCGGGAGAGGTTGCCAGCAGGCGAATTAAAGCTCTGCTTGCTTTTGAGTTCAAGCTAATTATAGTTGCCCTAGAGATTTCGCAGGAGCTTAAAGCCAGCCTAAGTGAAGCGGCTTCTATTTCTGAATTGAGAGAGCGAAAGTTCAGGCCGGAAGATTTAGATGATGTGGACTATGTCATTGCTTGTACAAATGATCATAAAGTACAAAGAGAAATCGCCGAGCTCTGTCGTAAACGAAAGCTAGCTGCAAGCATCGCTGACTGTCGCGAAGACTGTAGTTTTTACTTCCCGGCTTTAATCCTGAAGGAGCCCCACGTAGTCGCAGTTTCTTCAGATGGTCAGAGCCCCAAAGCGACAAAGAAATTAGCGAGGCAACTGAGAGAGTTTATCGCTGAGATAGAAACAGGTGAATAACTTGCCTTTAGAGAATGCAAAAGATCCGTCCAAGTTAAATCGCAAGCTTGTGATTGGCACCAGAGATAGTCGTTTGGCCATTGCCCAAACGCAAATAGTTGCTGATTACATTCGAGCTAAATATCCCTCAATCGAGCTGGAGCTACTCCCCCTAAAAACAACTGGGGACAAGCTTTTAGGTCGCCTTGATAAGGTCGGCGGGAAAGGCCTCTTTGTCAAGGAACTGGACGAGGCCTTACGTTTAGGCCGAGTCGATTTAACCGTCCATTCGTTAAAAGATGTGCCGAGTGATTTGCCTCCAGACTTACCCCTGATCGCATTTAGCCAAAGACGTGCTGTGGAAGATGTTTTAGTCTTACCTGAGTCAGGAGTCTGGGATCAAAGCAAGGCTATTGGGACCTCTAGTCAGCGCCGCAAATTGCAGATGTTAAAACTTTATCCAAACTGCAGAGTAGAGCCAATTCGTGGAAATATCATAACACGCTTAGAGAAGCTAGAAACGGAAGGCTTTGGCGCTTTAATTCTCGCTCGAGCTGGCTTGGAGCGGATTAATTTAGCGCAGCGGATTGCCAGAGTATTTAGTGTGGAGGAAATGATCCCAGCTGCGGGACAGGGTGTTCTAGCTGTGCAGGCGCGTGCGGACTTTGATGCGAGCATTTTAGAGGGCTTTAATTGTCCGGAAACCGAAGTTTTGGTTCGGGCTGAGCGGGCCTTCGTCCAAGAGTTGGCGGGAGGCTGCTCATCAGCAACCTGCTGTCATGCTAGCCTCAAGTCCTCTAAGGTGTATTTAAATTGTCTTTATAGTCCAGATAATCAGAAAGTTTATTCTTTTGCTGAGAGTTGTGCGCCAGAAAAGGCTGAGGCTAAGGCTAGAGAAGCTGCCAGGAAATTGAAGAAACAGGTTAGAGAAAATGCTAAGAAAGTTTAGGCAAAATGACTCAGCTAAGGCGGGGGGCAAGGTCTATTTAGTTGGCGCTGGACCGGGTAATCCAGATTACCTGAGCCTTAGAGCCTGGGAGCTTTTACAAGAGGCAGATCTCGTTCTCTACGATGACTTGCCAGGCCAGGAGATCTTAGATCTCTTACCAGCTGGGATTGAAAAGATTTATGTCGGCAAGCGCGCAGGCGAGCACAGTTTTACTCAAGCTGAGATTAATCGACTTATCTTAAAAGCTGCTGAGGCAGGTTCTACTGTACTGCGTTTAAAAGGTGGTGACAGTTTTATCTTCGGCCGAGGAGCCGAGGAAGTAGAAGCGATTATCAAGGCGGGCTTAGACTTTGAGCTGGTTCCTGGTATTCCATCTCCTGTTGCCCTAGCTTCGCTTAGTGGGATCCCACTTTCTGAGCGCAATCTAGCTTCGAGTATTCATTTCTTTACGGCGAGTTTTAAGGCCGGCTCAGATGCCGAATTGGATTATAATTTGATCGCAAAACTGAAGGGTACTTTGGTCTTTTTAATGGGGGTCAGAAAGGCAGAAGAAATTTGCCAAGGCCTAATTGCAGCGGGTTTAACTGAATCTACACCAGCTGCTGCCGTAATGGACATAAGTAAGCCTGGACAACGTAAGGTGATTAGCAATCTGGCGGCTTTAGCTAAGGCAATGGAAGTCGAGGGGATAAAAAGTCCGGCGGTGATTGTAATTGGCAAGGTCTGTCAATTTGCGCCACTTTTTGATTGGTTCTCCAAGCGCCCCTTATCTGGACGACAATATCTCTTAACTCGCTCCAACGAAGCTTTCTTTAATCCCGGAGATGGACTCGGGAATTTTCAACACAGAAAAGGAGGGGGCGGGGCCGCTCCTTATTTATCGAGCCTTAATTCGAGCAGTCCCTGTGAATTAGAGAAATTAATTAGAAGAGCCGGTGGCTTAGTCGAACTTAGGCCGAGTGTGCAGTACCGTGAATTGGATTTTACACTGCCCGATTTAGAGGACTTTGAGCTTTTAATTTTTACTAGCCCCAGGGCGGTGGATGCCTTCCTCAAGAAAGTTTTAAGAGAGGCTGATTTACGAGCTCTAGCTAAGCTGGAGCTGGTTGCAATTGGGGCTGGGACAGCCAGGCGCTTAGCTGAATATCATTTACGCGCAGATTTTATACCCAGCCATGCAGATAGCCGGAGCCTAGCAGCTGAATTATTAGAGCGGGCGGGAGGGCTGAAGAGGCGCTGCTTAATTCCCCGCTCAGCTGCGGGGAGTAAGAGCTTAATCACGGAGCTTAGCAAGGCGTATGAGGTCACAGAAATTCCGAGCTATACTGTTGAGCCACTGCCTTTCGATTCTGAGTTGAAGGACTATGACTATATAATTTTTACCAGCGCAATGGCCACAGAGGCATTTCGCTCTCACTCATGTACTGGGCGGAAAGCACTCTGTATCGGTGAAGCAACGGCAAAGGCTGCAAAGGCTTTAGGTTTTACAGTGGAGCTTGCTGAGGAACCGAGTTTTCAAGCGCTGTACGAGCACTTAATTAAGGCTGCAAAATTAGAAGGAGATCATTTTGCATGATTTATCATGGTAGACGTCTGAGACGAAACGAACTTTTGCGCGAGCTAAAACGCGAGAGCAGGTTCAGTAAGGATGATTTAATTTATCCTATTTTTATTGAATTTGGCCAAAAAAAGAAGCTTCCGATTGGCGCAATGCCTGGTCAGTACCGTTACTCTATTGACCTTCTACCCGAGCTGATTGAGCAGAAAATGGAAGCTGGTGTAAAGAAGTTTTTGCTCTTTGGCATTCCTGAAAAAAAGGATGAACTAGGCTCTGGAGCTTATGCTGAAGATGGGATTATTCAATCTGCGGCTAGGGCTCTAAAAGCGCGCTACGGCTCTGAGATTCTTTTAATTTCAGACCTCTGCATGTGCGAGTATACCTCACATGGGCATTGTGGAATTCTTTCTGGCGCTGAGGTTGATAATGCAAAGACCTTGCCCTATCTAGCAGAAATCGCCCTCTCTCAGGCTGCTGCGGGCTGTGACATCGTGGCACCCTCAGATATGATGGATGCTAGGGTCAAAATAATCCGGGAAAAACTCGATGCCTCAGGCTTTAAGCATATCCCTATCATGTCCTACGCTGTAAAGTATGCCTCTGTTTTTTACGGGCCTTTTCGGGAGGCGGCGGATAGTGCGCCTCAATTTGGCGACCGCAAAGCTTATCAAATGGACCCGCATAATCGTCGAGAAGCTATTTTAGAAGCGCAAAGTGATCTTGCGGAAGGGGCAGATATCTTAATCATAAAACCGGCTCTAAGTTACCTAGATGTGGTCAGAGAGCTCGCAGCTCAGGTGAATGTTCCGCTCTGTTGCTACAGCGTATCCGGTGAATACGCAATGGTCGAAGCGGCTGCGGCCAAAGGCTACATCGATCGAGAGCGGATGATTGAGGAGATTGCTGTCTCCTGCTTTAGAGCTGGGGCAAATCTTCTGATCTCCTACCATGCAGAGGAAATTGCCGCTGCTATCAGTGCCGGGCGAATTTCTTAGCTCTAAGGGAAGAGTTGATCTTCTGCCGCGGCTGAAATGATAATTGTCGAAAAGTATGAGTCTATGGCTTCGACTTCAGTCAGCTCGGGGTAGACTTGTTCATCTTCCAGACCACAATTACTGACCATTGCGGCGCGTTGAATGTAGCCTCCGTCTTTGAGGGTTTTTAGGAGCTCGCGATTCTTTTTTGCCGCTTTCATGATGACCTTAGTTCCGGGTAGCTTTAAAAACTTATCGAGCTGAGGATTGGCAGCTGGGATAATTACTAGCGGCTGGTCTCTTTCAGTCAGGCTACGCGAGAGCTTAGCAGCAGTTGCAGCAAAACTGGTGATGCCAGGAATCATCACTGTTTCGAAGCCAGCGGCCTCGAGGTAGGGGACTAGGTATTGTACAGTTGAGAAAGTGGAGACATCGCCTAGGGTTGGCATTGCCAGATTGATCCCCTGCCCTAGTAAGGGCGTGATTTTTCTTAGCTGCTTTTGATGATTCTCGCGACTCAGCTTTGGATCTTTCTGCATTGGAAAGTCTAAGTAAATGATTTCCTTGCCTTCCGCGGGCAATATTTTCTCGACAATGGATAGTGCTAGGCTGTTTCCCCGATGCGTACGAGGTACTGCCCAGACCGGGCATTCCTTTAAAATACGTAAGGCCTTTAGGCTGAGCAATTCTGGGTCACCAGGACCGACACTTACACCATAGAATATTCCATTTTTAATCTCTTCAGTCATAAGTAAAGTTTAGGCGATTATTGAGCATAAATAAAGCTTTTTCTTTTGACTTTAGATTAGTAGATAGTTAAGCTGAAGATATGAAATTATAATTTAAGAAAGGGTATAAAGATGAAAGATTTAATAGTGTTTTTAGCCCCTGGTTTTGAAGAGATTGAGGCGCTGACTGTAGTAGATTTTTTACGCCGAGCTGGTGCGAAGGTAACAGTTGCTGCGATTGGCGAAGATTTAATCATCAGCTCCTCTCACGGAGTAAAGCTTCAGGCTGATGACTTTCTAGCAAGATTGGATCCGAATGACTACCGAGCTGCATATATCCCCGGAGGCTTACCGGGTGCGACTAATCTTGCCGCTGACCATAATGTCTTGGCCTGGGTGAGGCAGTTTCATGCTGAGCAGAAATTGCTAGCTGCAATCTGTGCTGGGCCGATTGTTTTTGATAGCTTAGGCCTCTTAAAGCAGGGTCAGTTCACCTGCTACCCGGGTTTTGAAAAGAACTTAGAAACAGAGGGCAGGATAGAGGCTTCAGTAGTTAAAGATGGGCAGCTGTGGACAGCAATGGGACCAGTTTTTGCCCAGTTCCTAGCCCTCGAATTAGTTGAGGAGCTCTGCGGCAAAGAGGCCCGATCGGAGCTTGAAAAGGGGCTATTGTACCCAGAGCTCAAAGCCTTAATTAAAAATAAAGCCTAGTTTTAGCTGCTAATTTTAAGCTGGATGAATTTGAATGCTCTTAAATCACTGAGCTGGAGGCTAGTATGTTCAAAAAATTCTTAACTAGACTTAATCGTAGTGCTTCCAAACTCGCAGAAGCAATCCTCGTCCCGGCTGGGCAACTGCGAATGATAATTCGTAAAAAACTTTGGCTCGTGCTTGTACTCTCCTTTATCTTGACCGCTTTTATTCCCTCAGCTGAGCCACTCCAGGCGGTGCAAGTGTGGGGTAGAAGTTTTTCTAGAAAGCGGCATAGCTTCAGCGACCGTAGAAGTAATAATCTAGTCTCCAATCGAGACTTAATTAATGAGCTGCCAAAAGCGGAGGATATAATAAAGAACTATGTTAAAGAGCATGAGGATGAATTTTCCTGGATGAAACCCGAGCCAGACTTTAATTTATCAGAGCTCAGATTAAATATTCCCCATCTTGTGGCTGGCTTAGATCTTGCCAGTGAACTTAACGCAGTATTTGACGACTTGGAAGAAAGGGTTAAAGCAGCTTATTTGAGGGCCGACCCGTCTGAACTTACGCAGCTTTATGCGGATTGGTCGATTAGTTTCCCTGCGCCCGATTTTTTCCTTTTAAGCACAGATTTTGCTTCATCGAATGAAGATCAAATATGGGTCAATGAAGTTAAATCTTATCTAATAGATGCAGCTAATGATAAGCTCTATTCAATGGAAGAGTTTTTAGCTTATCTTGGCATTCCGCAAAGAGAGTTCGAGCTACAGCTTGAGGCCAGTATAATCGAACTTTATTCATCTAATCGCATTCCTAGTTCAGACGCGATGCTCTTTCAACGAAGTCATGCTGCATTTCTTTTAGACTTACTCTGGGCTTATGACTGGACTGATCCGACTAAATGCTTGTTGAAGGCTGATGAATTCGATCATATCAGCATCAGCCTGACTAAGGCTGATGAGTATGGAGTCGGTGAAATTTCGATCCCCTGGACTTTTAATCTAGATTTGATCGGCCGTGATTTTGCTGAAAACCCTGACTATCTTTATTTGCAAAATGAGTTTACTGAGATTAATCAAGAGCTGCCTGAGGCCCTAGTCCTGCCTTTACCCAATGTGCGCTCTGAAGCTGACTTAGATTTTTTGCTTGACAGCTTGAGCTCCTTCTCCGCTTTAGTTCCAGGACAGCAATTTTTAACTGAGCTCTCCACCTTGATGTACTTTGAAGAATTTGGCTATGAATTCCTAACCCCTGATGCTGCGGACTATTACCTTTTTATTCCCCGCAACCGCCATGCGGTTTTACAAATCAGTGATCCTAAGGAAAACATAAAACCCTTGGGTCGCTCTGTCGGCAGTACAATTCTGAAAGTTAAAGCGGAAAAGGATACGGAATTAACTTTCTTGGATCAAGACATGAGCCTGGACTTCGTAGTCCGGGGGAGTCAGCTGGATCAGAGCTATTTGCAGTTTAAGCCTTTTAAGCTTCCGCCTGAGATCCGCTATACAACTGAGCTTTTAGAGTATAACGGGATAGTGAACCCAGGAGCCTTTGGCCAGGCAGAGCTAGATTTTATAAGTAAGCGTGATTTAAGGGCCGAATTATCTTCAGCCGCGCAAAAGATATATAGCGAAGAATTTGTACTGCAAGCTTTGGCTTTGCCTAGGGTGGATTTAGACTTTCCGGCAGCCCGGGAGCTGAACGAGGAAGTAGATCAATTGGCCAAAAAAATCCTGAGTAAAATTGACTCAAATCCGGATCTTAATCGCTACATCAGTGCTAATTATCTGGCGAATTTATCTGGAGATATCCTTTCGCTTATTGTCTTCTATAACTTGGGAGATAATCCTTCTGAATTGGAATATGAGATTTATAATCTGGATCTAAGAGCCGGGATTAGAATCGATGATCATGATTTATTAGAGCGATACACGAAATCGCGCGATAAATTTTACCAACTTAAACACGAGTCTTTGCTCTTTCCTAAAACAGAGCTCTCCTTGAGCCCGGCAGAGATTCAATTTTACGAGCAAAGCGCTTTTTTACGCTCTGCTAGAAGTAGTGAAGCCATCGATCGATCAAGATCCTCTGGCCAAATGACAAAAGCTTACGCTGCACTTTCCTGCTTAGCGAATCCAGCGTTTAAGGATTTGCCAAAGCTAGATTTTAAAGACTCTGAGATTTATTTGAACAATCGAAATAGGCTTTTCATCAATCTTGGCGACCGCCTGAGTCACCTGGCTCTCTACGCAGTACCGGGGTCTAATCTCCGGCTTTTGCAGGCGGCAGAGCTGAGACCTGATATCTTCACCTCAGCCCAGCCTGAATCTGAAATATTCCGCCAGATTTTCGCTGAATTAGCTGAACTGAAAATAGCAGCTGATTATAATTGGCCTGGATATAATACGGGAGACAAGAATAAATCCGATAAAAAAGATCCAGCTTATGGAGAGCTTGATCTCTCTTCAGTTTCCGCCTTCTTTATTGATTTAGGGAAGGTGAAAAATAAAGTTGATTTAAGAGACTTAGTAGAGAATATAAAGGCTTTTGAATGGGCGCTAATGCAAACGGCAATTGATTTTCCGCCGGTCTTTGAATGCCTTAATTTTTCTCAGAGCTTAGCCAAGATTGAGCCAAAGTCAGTCGGCGAAAACTTCTATTTAATTATCCCTCGCGACCGGAGCGCAAGTTTATTACTCGAGCAGCGGGATAACTTAGGCTTAGGAGCTGGAGCTGCGAATTTAATCGTCTTGGCCTATGCCGGAAATTTAGCTAAGAATAGTGAGTATCAATTAATCCTGAGACAGGCAGAAGAGCCAGACTTAGAGCTCAATTTGCCCCTCTCTGAAACTGCTGGACTAATTGATGCGACAGATTTATATCGTGCCTTCCTGGATTTAGAGGAGGCGAAGAAAGCGGCTGATGCTGAGTCGCAAGACCAGGCCGAAGTAGCTGGGGAAGTGGATTTAAATCTAGCTTACTATGCCCCATATCTAGCTGAGGAATGGTTGGAAGACTATCTAAGATAGTCCGGAGGTCTTATATGTTGGGAGCTATTATTGGTGATATTATTGGTTCGCGTTTCGAATGGGCACCGATAAAATCCAAGGATTTTGAATTGTTCACTCCTGCCTGTCACTTTACAGATGATAGCGTAATGACAGTTGCGGTGGGGGCGGCTTTGTTATCTGCGAGCCTGAAAAAACCTGCAGAGGAAAGCTCAGATTCCAGCCTTTCTCCGACTGGAATTGACCCGCTTGTGTTGCGAGAGATAGCTATCGAGAAGTTACAAGACTTTGGCCGTCGCTATCCGAATGCAGGCTATGGGGAACGCTTTGCGGCTTGGCTAGAGGCAGAGCAGCCTGAAGCTTATTCAAGTTTCGGGAATGGTGCAGCGATGCGGGTCAGCTGCTGTGCAAAAGCAGCCCAAAGTGAAGTTGAGCTATTAACTTTCGTCCGTGCTGTGACTGAGATTACGCACAATCATCCGGAGGGTATTAAGGCAGCTGAAGCTGTTGCCTTAGCGATTTATCTGGCCTATCAGGGTGCAGATAAGGCTGAGATTCGTAGCCGGATTGAAGCCGATTACTATGCCTTAGACTTTACGCTTGACGAGATTCGCCCAAATTATAGTTTTGATGTCACTTGCCAGGGTTCAGTCCCGCAAGCAATACAAGCCTTTTTAGAAGCAGAGGATTTTACAGACGCAATTCGTAATGCTGTTTCCTTAGGTGGTGATAGTGATACTCAGGCTGCAATTACTGGGAGTATAGCTGAAGCCTACTACGGCCTGAGTGAGGACTTACGTAAAACTGCGATGAGCTACTTGGATCCTTACTTGATTTCTTGGATCCTAGATTTCGAGGCTCGCTTCCATCTTTAGGAGGCTGAGCTTAGCTTCATAAAAAGTTCTCGCTGCCGGGGATTTTTACTAGAAGCTGGGGTTTTAGCAGAAGAATTGTTGAGGGAAAGTGGAGTAAGACTTGGAATTAAAGCTAATTTCTAAATCTTTAAAACTTAGTGAGCTGGATCTAGCCTACGATCCACAGCGCATTCAGTCATATTGTGAGAATTGCCCCAATTTTGCTCAAAACTGGTCTTGCCCGCCACTTTCCTTCTCAGCCCCTGAGCTATTTTCTGCACGCGATAGGATTTTTCTAACAGCTTGCAAAATTGAATTTTCAGAAGCTGAGCGGATGGTCTGGCGTGGCCAGAAAATCGACTATTTTAATCTAAACTTTCTGTCTGAGCTGAAGCGGAATGCCCTGCAGGCGATGCGCGCTTTGGAGCCGGTTTTACCAGGTAGTCTAGCCCTGGCTTTTGGTGCTTGCGATTATTGTAAAGTCTGCAGTCGACCCACTAAGCCCTGTCGGAAGCCGGAGTTAATGCGTTACTCTTTAGAAGCTCTGGGCTATGATCTGAGCTTTTTATCTGAGTATTATTTAGATTTACCTCTACTCTGGGCGCAAAATGAGCTGCCCGAGTATTTTGCCCTGCTTGGGGCTTTAGTCTACAGCACAGATGCCCTGGCTAAGTGGACTGAGGCTAGAATCTTAGACTTATTTAAATCGCAGCTTGAGCCTTGCGTTTCGGAACTTACTTAGCTAAGCTGAGCAAAAGTTCTTAATGGCTGAGCGCTTTGGAGGAGGATGCCATAGCATGAATATTGTCATCGGTGGAGCAGGTAAGGTTGGTGCACTGATTATTGAGGAGTTAGCAGCTGAAGGACACGAGCTAATTTTGATTGAAAAGAATCGTGAGGTCCTCGAGACTGCCCTGGATAAAAATGATATTGCCGGAGTCTTAGGTTCGGCAGCATCGGTCAGTAATTTGGAAGAAGCAGGGGTTGCTGAGGCCGATTTTTATATCGCCGCGACTGAAAATGACGAGACGAATATGGTCTCGGCCATAATCGCAAAGCGCTTGGGTGCTGAGCGGAGTCTAGCGCGGGTTAGAAATCCTGAGTATTCCTCTCAGATGTCCTTTATCCGTGATTCTTTGGGGATTAATCAACTAATTAATCCCGAGCTCGAAGCTGCCAGAGAAATTGGGCGCTTACTGAAATATCCGGCGGCTCTATCCTTGGAAGCCTTTGCGAATGGCAGAGCCCTCCTGATAGAGTTGGAATTGCCGGCGAAGTCGCCGCTAGTTGGGCTCAGTCTGCCGGCCTTTAGGGAGCGGCATCCTGGCCTTTTGATTGCCGCAATCACCAGGGCTGGGGAAGTTTCAATTCCCAGTGGTCGAGATAAGTTAGCCGCAGGGGATCGGCTCCTGTTTTTCGGAAATGGGAAAAATTTAGATGCCCTGTACCGCGATTTTGGTCAGAATGGGAAGCCGGAGCGCAGGGCTATGGTCATCGGTGGTGGACGGCTGACGCATTATCTTTTAAAGATGATGCAGGAGAGCAGTTTGCGCTTTACGGTGATTGAGCAGAAGGCTTCTATAGCTGAAGAGCTCGCTGGCTACTTTCCGGAGCACGAGATCATCCTAGGTGATGGTACCGACTACAGCTTTTTGGCTGAGCATAGTCTGGACTCAGTTGATGTCTTTTTGGCCCTGACGGGTGTTGATGAAGAGAATATTTTAACCTCCCTTTATGCAAAGAAGATGGGCGTGCCACGCTATATCACAAAGGTGAACCGTACAGCGATTTTGAAGATTCTTGCAAATAATGAACTGCAGGCCGTAATCACACCAAAAAGGATTATTGCCGACTATGTTTTACGCTTGGTCCGTGCGGCTCAAAACTCTCAGGGCTCGAATGTCGAGGCGCTACACCGGATTTCTAATAATCAATTAGAGGCCCTGGAATTTTCCGTCAAAGCTGATGCCGCTTTAATCAATACCCCCTTGGCTCAACTGAAGATTAAAAAGGACTGCCTGATTGCTTTAATTTTACGGGGGAATGAACTTATTTTCCCTGCCGGTAAAGATTGCATTTTGCCCGGCGACCATATTGTAGTAATTAGTCTGCGCGACTATTTTCAGGATGTGGACGATATTTTGGAGGCAGAGAATTAAATGCAGTATTTTAAGAAGCCTTCGATCTCACTTCACATATTGGGGCGGATTTTACAGATTGAGAGTGCGCTTTTGCTCTGTCCGCTGATTGTTGCCCTGATTTATCGAGAGTCAAAAAGCAATATTTTGATTTTTTTAGCCTTGATTTTTTTGACCGGAGTAATTGGTTTCTGCTTAGCTCGGCGCAGTATTGAGGGAGAGAAGCTCTATCCGCGCGATGGTTTACTGATTGTTGCGCTATCCTGGATCTTGCTTTCTTTCTTTGGCTCACTGCCATTTTACCTGAGTGGGCAAATCCCGAGCTTCTTAGATGCTATCTTTGAAACTGTTTCTGGCTTTACCACGACTGGGTCAACCATCCTGGAGGACGTAACTGTCCTAGACCACTCCCTCTTGTTTTGGCGCTCTTTGACCCACCTGATTGGCGGTATGGGGGTCTTGGTTTTAACCCTGGCGATTGTGCCAGGGGGGAATTCTGCGGCGATTCACTTGATGAAGGCGGAGGTTCCAGGACCCTCTTTTGGTAAGCTTGTGGCCAAGATGCGAACCACAGCGAGGTTGTTGTACGCCATCTACCTGGTAATGACGGCGGTGCTCTTACTCATCCTCTGTCTTTTAGGAATGCCAATTTTCGATGCTTTCATCCATGCTTTCGGTGCTGCCGGAACGGGCGGTTTCTCGAATATGCCTAATTCAGTAGCCGCTTATAACTCACCTGCTATAACCTATGCCTTAGCCATTGGTATGCTGGCCTTTGGGGTCAATTTTAACCTCTACTATTTAGTCTTAATTGGGCAGTTTAGAAGAGCTTTAAAAAGTGAGGAGTTAAGGGCTTATCTGGCAATTTACCTGACTGCTGTTGGCTTAATTTTTCTGAATTTAATCGCTTACTACAAGCAGCTTGGCACTGCCTTTAGGGAGAGCTTCTTTACAGTTGCCTCGATTATGACTACGACAGGATTTTCTTCCGCTGACTTTGCTGAGTGGCCTTTATTCTCCCATGTCATTTTGCTGATTTTAATGTTTATTGGGGGCTCAGCAGGCTCGACAGCAGGTGGTTTAAAAGTTTCTCGAGTTTTAATCATGGGTAAAATTGCAAGGCGGGAAATGAGATTGAGTCGGCAACCGCATCGGGTAATTTCCGTTCGCTATGATAAGAAGGCCTTATCGCATCAAGAGCGGGCTGTAGTTGTCAATTATTTCATTGTCTACATCCTGCTCTTTATCCTCTTACTACTCGTGGTCGCACTCAATGCGCCATCTTATGACGTAGCATTTTCTGCAGTAGCTGCGACCTTTAACAATATCGGTCCGGGCTTGTCGATTATCGGGCCGAGCGGTAGTTATGCAGGCTTTTCTGCGCTCTCAAAAATTGCCTTGACTATTTCTATGCTCTTTGGCCGTTTAGAGATTTTCCCACTGCTTTATCTCTTCACAGCCTGGCGCAAAAGCTAGACTATTAAGCTGAGTAATGAAGTCATTAAAAATCTCTTAACTATCTTTTCGGGTAGCCTAAACTCAAGTCTTTTATGTTAGGCTAAGCTTGTATTTATATATCCTTAGAAGGGCTATTTATACCCTTTTAAGCTGGGCAGATTCTTTAATCTAGCCGAGCCCATTTAGGAGGTCATCTGATGCAGAAGAGCTTGAGAAGATTTAATTTAAGAGATTCGAAGCTGAGCTTTAAGGCGCTAGTTATTCTAGTGATTTTTAGCCTTAGTTCACTTTCTATTTTTATGCCGCGCGTGGCTGCGGATGAGTTTTCAATTTCCGACTATATCATTGAGAGCATCAAGCCTCAAGAGCTAGAGCAGTGGGAGGATTTGCGCCCGGATGAATTAAAGGAAATTTTTCCGATTGAGCAAAGTGAGATTAGTCTACCTAAGCTAGTCTTTAAGTCAAAGGACGCAGACCGCTTGAATGCTAAATTGGCGAAGCTTAAAAAGCAGGTCCTAGCCAATTATGAAGCCTGTATGAATGATCAGGCCATTTATCTTAGCTCTGGCTGGACGGCTAGGATGATTACGGATCAGCTAATCTCAGTGCAAATTGAAAGCGCCTATATATCGGCTGATTTTGACTTTGAGCATAATGTGGATTCATTTATTTTTAATCTCGATAGCGGCAAGCAATTGAGCGACAGCGATTTACTCTCAGTCCTCGGGCTCAATAAGGAGCAGGCTGAGCTGATGTTGGCAGAAGCAATTGTTGATAATTTTGGCTTGAATGGATATTCCAGCCCAGGGGGCTACAGCTACAATAAGGCTTATCCGGCGCTGCTTTTAGAGGAGCTCTGGGAGCATGATTGGGAGCGGGCGGAAGAGTCCTCCTTAATCCTGGATGAACTGAATCAGATTACATTCCGGATTAGGCTTTACGATGAGGATTTCAACTTTGTGAATTATGAGTATTTCAAATTGCCACTTTATCTAGATTTAATAGAGAGTAATGAGTCATTAAATCCAGACTTTGTTTATCTACGTAACTATCTAATCAATGATTATGGGCAAGAGCTAGCTGATGAGCTTGAAGCCTTTATAATTTACTGGGGTGAATTCACGAATCAGGATGAGCGCGAAGCAGTTCAACGTAAGCTTAAGAACTACGAATATTTAACGCCTTTTGGAGACTTTTTAGAGGAGGTGGCTAGCCTGGATCTAGGTAGCTTTGAAGATGAAAACGAAGCAGAAGGTGAGTTCTACTTATTTATTCCTAAAAATAAAACTACTGTCCTCACAGCTGAAGTTCCAGATTCTTTCTTAGCCCTCACGGCCAAAGCCTGCGGCACGACTTTAATTTGCCTGCCTGATGAGCTTTGTGAATTAGAGCTTTCTGTACGCCAGAAAGATCAGGACTTTGCCTTCACTCTAGAGCAGAATTTTCAAGCGAGTGAGTTCGAGCCAAAGCTAGCTCTAGTCACTGAGCTGGAGGGGATCTTTGATTCTGAACTGGTCTCTGCCTTTGGCCAAGCACCCCTGGAATATGCCTTCTACTGGGATTTATCGGATCAGCTTTCGGCCCGTGATTTAAGGCGTGCGGGCTTGACTAATCCGACGGATATTTTAGCCCTTCCAGCTATCGACTTAGATTTAGCTGTAGTTGATGAATTGGAAGCAGATATTGCCGAGATTAAAGCAGATTTGATCGCTTTAATTAAGGACGGTAAGTATGCGCAGAGTAACTATTGGATTAGTGAGGAAGATGGGATTCTTTCAGTGATTTGCGTCTATTCTAGTCCAGAATATCAGATCTTAAATAATTATCTAATTTACAACATCGATCTAGAAACGGGTGAGAGATTGAGCGATTTAGAATTACTCAATCGTTTCCACAGTAATTCCTATGCAGTAAGTAAAGAGATGTATGAGCTCGCCAGACGTGATTGCCATGCTGATACTCTGCAGAGAAAAATGGCATATCTCCTCGCTGATAATTATTGGGAAGCGAGCCATGACTATATCGCGAATAGTATCATGCCGCAAAGCGATGTCCTGATGCAGGAATTCAATTCGGGTGAGGAGGAGGCTGAGGAGCATCATCTCTTTATCACACCCGCCGGGCGCTTGAATTATTTTGGCCGCTTCGCCTTCCCAGCAGGTTCAGGCTGGGTGAGCTTTGCGCCACGTTTGAAGCTGGACCTACAAGCTGCAAGTAGTCCTGAATCCAGCCTCTTTCTACACTTATTAAGACTAGTTGAAGCAGAAAACTCAGCTCCGGATGCTGGTAAGGCAAAAGATCAGGCCGAGGAAGTTTTACTTGACGAGGATATTGCGGGCTTGGTCGTCGATTTAGGGGAGTGCAAAACTGAGGCTGAATTAGAGTTGCTCTACCGTAAACTTCGGGCCTTCTTTGCTCATTACACAGCTATGGCCTATGCTGGAGAAGTTTATGATTTTGCAGTGCTTAACTTCGAGCAGGCCTTTCCTGAAGGCAGTAAGCAATTAATAGGGGATAATTTTTATTTAATTATCCCACGTGAAGAGCAGGCTGTTTTGGCCTTGGAGGGGGAGAATAAGAGTGAGAATATTCTGACCCATGGACCTACAGTCTTGGCAAATTCTGCAAAGCTTCCAGCGGATAATTACAGCTTAAAGATTTACCAAGTTAAGGCCAAAGGCCCGCAAGAAATCAAAATCCCGCTCCAAGCTTCATCTTCACCGCTTTATGAGATCAGCGACATTATCGACTTTGAAGATTTCTACATTGATGACTTTATTGAGCTAGATGATGACTATACTTTCTGGTCCATGTTGAAGCCAAAGTGGCTAGAAAAATACCTCGAATAGGCTCCCGTTTGAGCTGTGAAGCCTACATGTTGACAGTACAAGCAAATTGCACAAATAGTGCCGAGATCTTTGTGAAAGCCAGAAAAACCACAATATATTGTGGTTTTTCTATTGACATAAAATTTTGATATGCCATACTTGAGTAGCTGCTAAAGCTTGAAAAGACTTCTGGGCTTAGCAGCATCAGAAAAACTTAGTTTAGAAAGATTAATGAGATAGGCTTGAGGAGGCATAGAAGATGGATTATATGGAAAGCGGTGCAGCTGTCAAAGAGGAAATTCTAGCCGGTGCGGTCAGAGAGAGCGAAGATTATTTTAAGCGAATTAGTTTTCCGCGCACTGAACGGAAGCCGATGCAGGTCATTAAGCGAAATGGTGAGACTGCAGAATTTGACCGTGAGAAGATAGTTGTCGCAATTCATAAGGCAATGCATTCATCAGCTGGTATTTATGTGGCAGGGCAGGCAGAGCAGATCGCTCGTGAGATTGAAGAATTTGCCCTCCTGCAACCCTCAGCAATGACCATTTATGGGATTGAAGAGCAGGTCTACTACAAGCTGCTCCAATATGGGAATCCGGCCACCGCAAAGGCCTATGAAAGCTACCGCTCAGTCCAAGCTTTTAAGCGGCAGATGAATACCAGCGATAGTGAGATTGTCGGTATTCTAAACTCCTCGAATGCCGATGTTATGGATGAGAATTCTAACAAAGATGCCAGAGTTGTCAGCACCCAGAGGGATTTAATTGCTGGCGAGGTTTCGAAGGACATTGCCAGACGCCTCTTAATGCCAACCGACATTGTGATGGCACACGACTCAGGTGCAATCCACTTCCACGACATGGATTATATTATTCAACCAATGTTCAATTGCTGCCTGATTAATCTTGAGGATATGCTAGCTAATGGAACGGTAATTAATGGGAAGAAGATTGACACCCCAAAGTCCTTCCAGGTGGCCTGTACTGTAACTACACAGATTATTGCGCAGGTTGCTAGCGGCCAATATGGTGGCCAGAGCATCAATGGCATTGATCGGATTCTAGCCCCCTACGTGCGCAAAAGTTATCGCAAATATCTGAGCGCAGTAGTCGAGGAGCAGCGCGAGGTTTATGGTATCGAGCCAGACCTTGAGAAGGCGGAGCAAATTGCCTGGAAGCGGACGCGTAAGGAAGTTAAAGACGGCATTCAAACCATCCAGTATCAGATTAATACATTAATGACGACTAATGGGCAGGCGCCTTTCGTGACTTTATTTATGTATTTTATGCCGGACTATGAATATGCTCAGGAAGCCGCAATGATTCAGGAGGAAATTCTCGAGCAGCGGATGGAGGGCATTAAGAACGAGGCCAATGTTTACGTCACGCCTGCTTTCCCGAAATTAATCTATGTGCTAGATGAGCATAACGTGAATCCGGAGAGTGAATACTACTATTTAACTCAGCTGGCTGCGAAATGCACCGCGAAGAGAATGTACCCAGACTACATCTCGGCCAAAATGATGCGTCGACTTTATGAGGGTAATGTCTTCTCACCAATGGGTTGCCGCTCCTTCCTGGCACCTTGGCAGGACGCAGAGGGTAATTATGTCTTTGATGGCCGCTTTAACATGGGTGTGGTCAGCCTGAACTTACCACAAATCGGAATTTTAGCCGAAGGTGACGAAGCAAAGTTCTGGGAAATTCTCGAGAAGCGCTTAGAACTCGTAAAGAAGGCTTTACTTTTCAGATATGATCTTTTAAAAGATATTACATCCGATGTTAGCCCAATCCACTGGCAGCACGGCGCGATTGCCAGATTAAAGCCGCAAGAGAAAATTGGAGACTTGCTAAAAGATGGTTATGCCAGCATTTCGATGGGCTATATTGGCCTCTACGAAGCGACCAAGCTGATTTGCGGTCTTTCCCACACCAGTCCGGAGGGCAAAGAATTCGCACTTCGAGTAATGGATAGATTGCGTGATGCAATCCAGAGCTGGAGAAGCGAGACAGGATTAGGCTTTGCGCTTTATGGAACACCTGCTGAGAGTTTGACAAATCGCTTTGCGAGCTTAGATAGACAGCGCTTCGGCTCAATCCCGGACATTACAGACAAGGGCTACTACACCAATTCATACCATGTTGATGTGCGTGAAGAGATTTCAGTCTTCGATAAATTCAATTTTGAAGCAGAGTTTCAAGAGCGCTCTACTGGTGGGATGATTTCCTATGCAGAAATCCCGAACATGATCCAAAACCCGGAGGCCGTAGAGACCTTAGTCCGCTATATCTCTGATCACATCACCTACGCGGAGTTTAATACTAAGTCTGACTACTGCCACAACTGTGGTTTTGACGGTGAGATAAAAGTCAATGAGCAGAACGAGTGGGAGTGCCCTAACTGTCATAATAGTGACCGCGATAAATTGACTGTAATTCGTAGAACCTGTGGCTATCTTGGCGAAAACTTCTGGAATGAAGGTCGGACCAAGGAGATTGCAGCAAGGGTTTTACATATCTAAATTCTGAAGCCTATGCGTTACGCTCAAATTAGACCCTATGATGTTGCTAACGGGGAAGGTATTAGAGTCAGTATCTTCGTAACTGGTTGTACGCATCGCTGCCCAGAGTGCTTTAATGAAGCCTATCAAGACTTTAATTTTGGCCAGGAGTGGACAGATGAGACAACTCAGGAAGTAATTAGCTACCTCGAGAGGCCGGAAATTTCCGGCCTCACTTTACTCGGCGGCGAGCCGATGCAAAATCTTTACCTTGCTGAAATTCTCCGCAAGCTGAGAGCAAGGGTGGATAAGTCCGTCTGGATTTATTCGGGCTATACATATGAGCAAATAATCGAGCACCCCGGGCGCAGGGCCTTATTGGAGGAATGTGATGTCCTGGTCGATGGCCTCTTTGTCCTCGCGCTAAGGGATCTGAAGCTGCGTTTTCGGGGTAGCAGCAATCAGCGAATTATCGATATTAAAGAATCGCTGAGGGCAGGGGAGCCTGTGCTACACCGACTAAAATAGTAGTGCAGAATTGCATATAGATTTATAATATACAGTCAAAAATTTGAGATTATAAGTCATTTACGTTTGCCTTTATGTTTTTTTCAGTTTATAATTCATAAAGACTCGGAAGCGTGGGAGGAGGTAAACTTTTGCCTGACAAGAAGATGCCTGTAAGTTATTTGGCATTGATTACCCATGTGGGCTTGTCAATGATTGTGCCTATCCTCCTGGGTCTTTTTTTAGGTCAGTGGCTCGACAAGTTATTAAGTACTAAAGGTATTTTAACGCTGGTCTTGCTACTCCTGGGAATAGCTGCCGCTTTTCGTAATTTACTGCGCCTCGGCTCAGTTTATAAGAAGGGTTCAGCAGCTGCTAAGAAGACTGCGGAAGTGGCAAAGCTTGATCAGAAAAGTCTTGCCGAACGTGGTAACGATACGGCTTTGAACCACAATTTGAGTCGTAGTGAGCTAGACCTGAGTAAGCTGAAAAGTGAAGGCAAGTCTTCGGAGTCTACAGATGAGGCAGAAATAGAGGTGGAGGAATGGTAAAGCCGGACCCGGCGATTCGCAAGATTATTCTGCGGGCTATTGCCTTTAACCTGATTATGCTTGGCATCTGGGCGGTGGTCTTTAAGGACAGTATGCCCTGGATTCGTGGCCAAATCCTCGGCGGAGCAATTGGTGTATTGCTCTTTTTACAGATGAAGAGAACACTAGAAAAGGCTCTAGTTAAAGCACCACAAGCGGCCAATGCGACAGTGCGACGTGGCTATCTGATCCGCCTCCTGATTTATGGAGTGGTCTTTGGACTCAGTCTGCTGTCACCGGAAGTACAGTTGATTAGCGTTATTTTAGGTGTGATTTCGCTAAAGTATACGGTAATGATTTCCGGAATATTTGACCGAGAGCTTCTGGGCGATAAGTCTCTACTGGAGCCTAAGGAAGAAGCCGAAACTGAGCTCGGAAACTCTGAGCTTGAAACGGAGGATGACTAGTTGGAACTTCTAGTTAATTATGGTGGGAAAACATACGTGCTGCCCGACACGATTGTTAACACTTTTGTTGTCGTCATAGTTTTAGCGATTTTCGGCATTCTTGTCGGTCGCAAGTTCAAGCGCCTTGATCCAGCCGCAAAACCTGGTAAATTACAAACATTTATGGAGCTAGCCGTGGAAGGGGTTGAAAACCTGGTCGTGACCAATATGGGTCCGCAGAACCTGAAGTTCGCCCCCTATATCTTCACCCTAGCTCTGTTTTTATTGGTCTCTAACCTCTGGGGCTTGGTGGGACTTACACCACCGACCTCGGACATCAGTGTTACCATGGCTTTGGCCTTAATTACATTCATCCTTACACAGATTTTTAAATTCCGCTCGAATCATGGCTTTTTTGGCTATTTGAAGAGCTTTACCGAACCCATCGTGGTGATTACGCCGGTCAATATTATTGGTGAGTTAGCGAACCCGATTTCGCTCTCTTTCCGTCTCTTCGGTAACATCATGAGTGGTGGTTTGATTTTGACCTTGGTCTATGCAGGATTGGGCATGTTTAGCCCGATTGTTGCACCGGTATTGCATGCTTACTTTGACATCTTTGCCGGTGTCTTGCAGACCTTTATCTTTGTTATGCTAACCATGCTCTACATCGGCGGCGACGCTGAGTAGAGTTTTTGAGTTAAATGTAGGAGGACTTATTTATGACAGGAATTACTAGTGAAGCCTTCATTCTGGGGTGTTCAGCAATTGGCGCAGGTCTGGCAATGATCGCGGGTGTAGGCCCGGGTATTGGTCAGGGTAACGCAGCTGCAAAGGCAGCAGAAGCAGTCGGTCGTCAACCGGAAGCACAAAGTGACATTGTCAGAACCATGTTAATGGGTCAGGCAGTTGCGGAAACGACCGGTATCTACGGTTTAGTTATTGCTTTAATTCTGCTTTTCTTCAGACCTTTACTGACTGCTTATATCAACCTCGGTTTGTAATTAGTGTCACTACTGCTGGCGGAATGGGCTTAACTCAAGTCATCAGAGACTGAGACAGCTTCAGTTCGCAGCTTAATCAAAGGAGTAATAAATATGTATGTTCTGGATATTCAGGTGCATTCTGTACCAGACCCGATCAATATGATCTTGGTGTGGATTTCCGTCATCATACTCTACTTCATACTCAGACACTTTTTGCACAAGCCAATCCGTGAATTTCTGAAGAAGCGCGAAGACTTGATTCTGGGCAATATTGCCAAAGCAGAAGCAGAGCGCGCTGAAGCTGAAAGCCTGAAGGCAGATTACGAAAAGCTAATCGCCGAGGCGAAAGAAGAAGGTAGCGAGATTGTCGAGGACTACAAGCAGCGCGGTGAATCAATGCGCGATAAGTTAGTCGCAGAAGGACAGGCCGAAGCCAAGCTGATTATGGAGCGCGCTGACCGTGAGATTGTGCGGCGCCAAGAAGAAGCCTACTCCACGGTCAAAGCTGAAGCCGGTGATATGGCGGTCAAATTGGCGGAGAAGCTATTAGCAGAAAAGCTTTCAGATCCGGCCAAAAAAGACGCAATTATCGATGGCTTTATCAGTGATTTGGAGAGTAAGTGATGGCTAAGTTGAGCACACCATATGCGGCAGCACTATTTCGTGCTGCTGTGGAGCGCTCGGTCTTAGCTGAGACTGCTGAGGCTCTATCTAATACAGTCAGAGAGATTCAGGAAAATCCTGAATTAAAGGCCGTGCTGAATCATCCGCGAGTTGCCGAAAGAAGTAAGAAAGCAATCATTAAAGACTGTTTCGCTAAAGATTTAAATGAGCTGCTTTTAAATTTCTTTTATGTCTTGGTTGATAATGGACGGATTGCTAGACTTCCGGAAATTGCAGCGGACTTTAAGACTTTGGCCTATTCTGAGCTCGGCTTGTTAGAAGTCGAGGTGACTTCGGCAAGTCCTTTGAGCGAGGAGCAGAAGGGCAGATTGATTGAGAGCCTAAGTCGGAAAACAAAGCAGAAGATTAACTTAATCGAGACGCTAGATCCGAGCATAATCGGCGGCCTAATTGTAGCTTACGGAGGGCAGCGCCTGGATGGCTCACTAAAGACATCCCTGGAGCATTTCCGCCAGACTCTGACGGGATTGACCTAGAGTCAGTCCGCGAAGAATTGCTTTTGGCTTAGTATACTGAGGTGAAATATGGGTTTGAGACCTGAAGAAATTAGTTCGATCATTAAATCACAGATCGAGAATTATGAAGAAAAAATAGAGATGGTTGACGTCGGCACGATTCTCGAAGTCGGCGACGGTATTGCTCGAGTTTACGGATTAGACGGATGTCAAAGTAACGAACTGCTGGAATTCCCCGGTGGTGTCTTCGGCATGGCTCTGAACCTAGAAGAGAGTAATATCGGTGTTGTCTTGCTCGGCTCAGATAAAGAGTTGATGGAAGGCGATGTGGTTAAGAGAACAGGCCGAATCGTCGAAGTACCCGTTGGCGAGGCAATGATTGGTCGAGTGGTTAATGCACTCGGACAGCCAATTGACGGCAAGGGTCCCATCAAGACTGATAAGTTCATGCCAATCGAAAAGGTTGCACCAGGTGTTATTACCAGAAAGAGTGTAGACGAGCCACTGCAAACAGGTATTAAGGCAATTGATGCGCTCTTCCCAATTGGTAAAGGGCAGCGTGAGTTAATTATTGGCGACCGTCAAACTGGTAAGACGACAATTGCAACAGACGCGATCATCAACCAGAAGGGTAAAGACGTCATCTGTATCTACGTTGCAATTGGTCAGAAGACTTCAACAGTTGCCGGCATTGTCGATAACTTTGAACGCTACGGTGCAATGGATTACACCATCGTGGTCTCAGCAACTGCAGCAGAGCTGGCTCCTATTCAATATATTGCTCCCTATGCAGGGGTCACAATTGCGGAAGAGTTTATGGCTCAAGGCAAAGACGTCTTAATCGTTTATGATGATCTGTCCAAGCATGCTGTAGCCTATCGTACGATGTCTCTCTTACTGCGTCGTCCACCGGGACGTGAAGCATATCCTGGTGACGTTTTCTATCTCCACTCACGCTTACTTGAAAGAGCGGCAAAGATGAGTGATGAATACGGCGGCGGATCGATTACTGCGCTACCGATTATCGAGACCCTAGCAGGTGACATCTCTGCCTATATCCCGACCAACGTAATCTCAATTACTGATGGCCAGATCTTCCTCGAGACCGATCTTTTCTTCTCCGGACAAAGGCCAGCTATTAACACTGGTTTATCCGTCTCTCGAGTTGGTGGTGCAGCACAGATTAAGGCGATTAAGAAAGTTGGTAGTAAATTAAAACTGGATTTAGCCCAATATCGTGACTTAGCTAGCTTTGCACAATTTGGCTCAGAGCTGGATGATGAAACCAGAAAAGCGCTCGCATTAGGTGAACGGATGATGAGAATTTTACGTCAACGTCAGAATTCACCTTTAGAAGTAGAACAGCAGATTGTCATACTTCATGCAGTTACGAATGGCTTGTTAGAAGATATTGCAGTTGATCGAATTGAAGAATTCGAAACGGAATTCCTGCATTATATGGAGATCAATCACTCTAATGTCTTTGCAGATATCCGCAACAGCAAGGAACTCTCAGACGAGAATATCCAGCTTATCGAAGGCGCTGTAAAAGATTTTATCAAGACTTTTAATTAGACTATTGACTAGGGGAGGTGGCCGGCTTGGCTACAACAAAGGAAATTAAAAGGCGGATACGTGGTATTAACTCAACTCGCCAGATTACCAAGGCGATGGAGTTAGTGTCTACAGCAAAGCTGAGAAAGGCCAGACAGAAGCTGGAAAGTTCGAGGCCTTATTACACGACGGTGGTTGAGAGCATTCAAAACGTCTTGGAATATGTGAATCTGAATCACCCGTTTTTACTGCGTAGGGAAGTCAAAAAAACACTCTTGGTGGTAATTACTTCAGACCGGGGTCTGGCTGGCGGTTATAACAATAATATTACGGACATGGCCAGCGACCTGATTGCAGAAGACCCTAGTGCATATGAGTTAGTTGTAATTGGCGACAAGGCTCGTGACCGTCTGGAGAATTCAGGAGCTGAATTAATCAAAAGTTACAGAGGTTTTCCCGAGGTAATTGATTTTCAGCATGCGCAAAGAGTAGGTAAGGTGGTAATGGAGCGCTATGCGTCCAAGGCAGTTGATAGAGTGCTTTTACTCTTCACGCGTTTTGACACAACCTTGCAGTATACGCCGATGAGCTTAGAGGTCCTGCCATTTAGTGCTCCAAAAGCTGATGAAAAAGCAGAAAAGAAGGCGCGCACCCTGGTTACCTTTGAACCAAATCCGGATGAAGTTTTAGATAATTTAATTCCCCTATATGTTGTGATTACAGTCTTCGGGGCACTGATTGAGGCTTCGGCGAGTGAGCAGGCTTCACGGCGGACAGCCATGGAGGCTGCAACCGAGAATGCTGATGAGATGATTGAAGATTTATCGGTCAGCTATAACCGGGCGCGTCAGGCCGCAATTACGAACGAGATTACGGAAATTGTCTCCGGCGCTAACGCATTACAGTAGAGTAGTAGAAAGGTTAAGTACGTAAGTACAGGCATTAGATGGAAAAATATATTGGAAAAATTACTCAGGTTATTGGTCCTGTAGTCGACATTAGCTTCCCACCGGAACATTTGCCGACCCTGCTAACTGCAGTAGAGATCGACAAGCATGGCGAAAAACTGATCGTAGAAGTAGCCCAGCACATCGGTGATGATGTAGTTCGTTGTATCTCCATGGGTCCGACTGATGGTCTAGTGCGCGGTATGGAGTGTGTCAATACCGGGGCACCGATTTCCGTAACTGTCGGTAAAGCTACTCTCGGCCGGATGTTTAACGTCCTCGGCGAGCCTATTGATGGTCAGGAAGCCCCAGTCCAGGAGCACGTACGCCCGATTCATAGAAAAGCCCCAGAGTTTAAGGATCAGCAACCCGAGCGTGAAATCTTCGAAACAGGGATTAAGGTTGTTGACCTGATGTGCCCATACTCAAAGGGTGGTAAGGTCGGCCTCTTCGGTGGTGCAGGTGTTGGTAAGACAGTTCTGATTCAGGAATTAATTAACAACATTGCCACAGAGCATGGTGGACTTTCAGTCTTTAGTGGTGTTGGTGAAAGAACCCGTGAGGGTAATGACCTTTACTATGAGATGAAAGAATCCGGCGTTTTGGATAAAACGGCTCTAGTCTTTGGCCAGATGAATGAGCCGCCCGGAGCTCGTATGCGCGTTGGCCTGACCGGCTTAACCATGGCTGAATATTTCCGTGATGAGGAGAACCAGGACGTTCTACTCTTTATTGACAATATTTTCCGTTTCACACAAGCCGGCTCTGAGGTTTCTGCGCTACTAGGCAGAATGCCTTCAGCGGTTGGTTACCAGCCGACCCTGGCGACTGAGATGGGTGCTCTGCAGGAGCGCATTACCTCAACTCGGAAGGGCTCAATCACCTCTGTGCAGGCGGTTTATGTGCCTGCCGACGACTTGACTGACCCGGCACCGGCAACCACCTTTGCGCACTTGGATGCAACAACAGTTTTATCCCGTAGTCTAGCTGAGATGGGTATCTATCCAGCAGTTGACCCCCTGGATTCTACCAGCCGGATTCTCGACCCCGAGGTTGTCGGCGAAGAGCATTACCAAGTTGCGCGTGGTGTTCAGGAAGTTTTACAAGAGTACAATAACCTGCAAGACATCATCGCAGTCTTAGGTTTGGATGAGCTCTCAGATGAGCAGAAGCTCACAGTCTCCAGAGCCAGAAAGATTCAACGTTTCCTTTCTCAGCCCTTCACAGTAGCTGAAGCCTTTACGGGCATGGAAGGTAAATATGTACCTTTAAAAGAGACAGTACGTGGCTTTAAGGAAATTTTGGAAGGCAAGTATGATGATATCAATGAGTCCGCATTCTATATGGTGGGGACCATTGATGAAGCAGTGGCCAAAGCCAATAAAGATAAGTAAGGACTAGTTTATGTTTCGCTTGAAAGTTGTCACTCCACACAGAATGTTCTTTGAAGCTGCGGTAAAAACTTTAGTTATCCGCGGGATTGAGGGTGACCTGGCAATCATGAAGGGCACTACTCCGCTATTAACTCCAACCAAGATTTCTGTCTGTACCCTACATTTAGAAGATGGGAGCAAGAAAGAGGCAGCCTTAGGGCGAGGCTATATTGCTGTTGATCAAAATGGAGCAACCCTGGTTGTAGAGTCCGCCGAGTGGCCCGAAGATATTGATCTGGAACGTGCCCACAAGGCGAAGGAGAGAGCAGAAGCCTATCTCCAGGCAAAAGATAAGCAGATTGATTATGAGCGAGCAAAGATAGCCCTAGCAAAGGCGATAAATAGAATTAATGCAGCAAATAAAAAATAAAAGAAATCAGTACATTGTTATTAGAGAAAAGCAAGATCAAGACAGCAGCGTGGATGCAAATCCCGCTGCTTCATTTAAGCTTGAGTTTAAAAAATTCATAGACTCGTGCACCGAGCCTGTTGCTTTCCTGCAAGCCTATGAAATGGGCGAAGTATTTCGACTCCAAGGCATTCAATATGCTAGGTTCATGGTTAAGTCGAGAGAGGAAGAGGAGCCGCTAGCCACAGCAGTAGTGCGTTATTATCCCAAATTTCGCCTCTTCAAAGAAGCCTGGATTACGCATGGTCCAGTCTTTAAATCTGGCTTATCTAGCGCCGAGATAGCTGCTATTTCAGCAGCTTTGAGGCAGGAGATTTTCCGTGAAGCTAAGGTCATATCAATGCTTTTAACCCCATATTACAATTATGAGCAATTTTCTGATTTACCGAAAATGATGGAAGCAGAAAATTTTAAAGATGAGGGTAGAGAGCTGGATATGACGAACGTCAACCACCTCTATATTAAAAATCTCGATGACTATCAGGATATAGAAGAGATAGTCGCAAGTTATAGTGGAAATCTCCGACGAGCAATCACTAAGTCAGATTACTATGGTGTTCGGATCAAGGATCTTCCCGACTCCGAGCTCAGCCACTTTTTCAAAATCTTAGAAGATACAGCTGAGAGAAAAGAGTTTTTTATCCAGGAGGAAAGCTATTTCAGAGCCATGCGCAAGGCCTTTGGCAAGCGGGCTAAGTTAATGCTTGGCCAGCTGGATTTAGAACATTATCGCAAAGTTCAGAAGGCTGAGAAAGCTGAATTAGAGGCTGAGCTAGAAGAAAATAAACAAAAAACAGGCAAAAGAGCAAGAGGCAAAGAAAAAGAGTGTGCAGAAAGAATTAAGGCTGTGACGCGCAGGTTGGATGAGGCAGGCGAATACCCATCAGATCAGAACTTAGTAGATCTATGCGCCTTGTTCTGTGTCGAATTTGGCGGTGAAATTACTACAGTTTTTGGTGGTCGATACAGGCGGTTCAATGCCGTAGAAGGTAATAGCATCTTAAATCATAGGCTACTAGAAGAAGCCTTCGATAAGGCTTATAAGCGCTTTAATTTTTATGGCACACTAGAAATAGAAGAAGCAAAACAAGGCATCGGTAACTATGAGTTTAAAAAGAGTTTTGCTGGAGAAACCATAATCCTAGTCGGCAAATTTACCGCTGAAAAAGGCCCAGCTAAAATCCTAGCTAGGCTGAAAAAATAAATTTAATGATTGAAACCCCGTTATGAACTAACGGGGTTTCTTATATCTAGACAGCTTTTATTCGCTATCTGTTAGCCAGCTTTCTAGTGTTTTTATAGCTTGCTTAACTTGTTCTATTTCATTTTGTTGTAAATCAATGCGACTGAGGCCGTTTTGTACATCTTCCTGCATTTGAGTCATTTCTCTAGTCAACTTTAGATTATCTGCTGCTTGCTCTCTAGCATCCTTATAGAGTAGGAAGTTAAAGACTAGTGAAAGAACTAGGAGAATGACGAGGGGTATCATCATTAGCCAGAGACCCAGGGTTGACGATCCACGCTCCGGCTTTTTCGCCGTGGCTGTGGTCAGGGCGCGGCGATCGCGCTCGTCGAGTAGGACGGCTGGGCGTTTAGCGCGGGGCCGAGCAACATCTCTCGGAACTGGGCGCTCGCGCGGAACATTTGCTGGTCTAGGACTCCTGACCGGCTTAGCTGCTCCTGGCTGCACCTTGCGAATTGGCTTATTGCTTTTTTCTGTACTCATATTATCGACCTCTTTAATAAATCTTTGCGATTAAGCAAATTTTTCGCTTAAAGTCATTATCTATACTACTTTACACTCTTCTTTGACTGCTGTAAAACTAGGGCTAGTTTTTATCCTAGCTTTCTAGTGAGTAAAGTAATAGTGGCAGAGCTTGTCCATATAGAGCACATCGTCTGTTCCGCCGGTTTCTCGAAGTGAATGCATGCCCCAGATTGCAGTTCCAATATCAACAGTCGAGACCGGTACTCTGGTCGAGGTAATAGGTCCAATTGTCGAGCCGCCGCGTAAATCTGAACGGTTAGTAAAGACTTGACAGGGCACTCCAGCATTGGCGCAGAGACTGCGGAAGATCCCGGCTGATACTGCATCAGTAGCGTAGGCCTGACTTGCTGCAACTTTAATTACCGGGCCCCCATTAATTAAGGGACGATGATCTGGATCAGCCATCTCACTATAGTTGGGGTGTAGGGCGTGTGCTAGGTCGGCAGAAATCATGTAGGAGCGGTCAAAGCTGGCTAAAAACTCTTGCCGGCTTGCACCTAAAGCGAGATATAAGCTTTCGAGGAAATCTCTGATAAAGGCTGATGCTGCACCCTGCTTCGAGCCAGAGCCAACTTCCTCATGGTCTGTGGCCAGAGCAATTTTCAAGCCAGGACCAATTTGATCAGCCGCTTTTGCCAGGTTATAAATCCCAGCCCAGGCCATGGCCAAATTGTCGAGCCGGCCAGTCGAGATAAAGGCCTTTTCTTCACCGACAAAGCTGGGTTTAGCGCATTCATATATGTATAAGTCGTAATCGAGGATGCTAGAAGGATCTAGATTTAGCTTCTGAGCAAGTTTCTTTCTGAGCCAAAGTTCAGGATCTTCAGGTAGGTCATTCGCCATTGCAACAAAGGGCAAAAGCACCTTCTCACGAGCGATTTTCACCCCGTCATTGACTTCTCTGTTCATGTGGATGCAAAGATTTGGCAGAATTAGTAGCGCCTCTTCTAAGTCGACATTTTGGATCTTTGGTTTTAAGTAATTATCCGACTTCAGCACAACACGGCCAGCTAGAGATAGTGGGCGATCGAAGTAGGTGTTCAGGATCGGTCCACCATAGACCTCTGTGGTCAGGCGTAAAATCCCATCTTTAATTGAGATGGAATTAGGTTTAATTCTTAGGGAAGGGCTGTCCGTATGAGCTCCGAAAATTTGGAAGCCATTTTCAATCGGGTCAGCACCTACGACAAAGGCTGCAATAGCGGAAGCATTTTTAAGGTAGTAACCTCGATCACCTGTTTTTAGCTGCTTGAGCTCGGAGAGTTTGTATTCTTTAAAACCATGAGCATCGAGCAAATTACTCAGTTCTTTAACCGCTTGATAAGCAGTTGGAGATGCTGCAATAAAGTCGAGGAGACGTTCTGCGGCTGCGATTGATTCTGAACTGCGAGTTTTTACAGTCATATATTAGCCTTCCTTTTTATTCATTTAGCAAGTCGATCAGCTCATAAATCCAGACTTTAGCCAGACTTGCTCTATTTCGATAGTCGTAGACATGATAGCATAAGTGTGGATTTAATATTAACTCAGAGTGCTCTTCAGCTCGGCTGAGACAGTGGGGAAGAATTATGTTAGAAGCAAGGTATTTAAAGCAGGAAAGTATAGCGCTAGAATCTGGAGGCAAGTCAGGTTTGCTTTATCGCTTTCCGGAATTAGCAGATAGAGGTTTTGAATATATCCTAAGCGGCAGTGACTGGGATATGTCGCTGGCAGCAGATCAGCCTGCTACTACGGCGGAGGGGAAGGCGCCTTTTAAAGCGGTTAAAGAGCAGTTTAGCTTGCGCCAAGACTCTGAGCCGAAGGATTTAGTAATCATGCGCCAATGTCATAGTTCTCGGCTGATTATACCTCTCCGCGAAGCAGCTTATAGCCGTGCTAGAGTTGTGGACTTCATGCCTGAAGCTGAATCGGTAAATCAATTTCCGACTGAGCTCGAAGCAGAGCAGCTGGGTTTTGGCTATCGCTACCATTCTGTGGACGGGATTTTAACTAGTGAGCCTGAGCTGATTACAGCTTCGACGCATGCTGATTGTGCACCGGTCATTATTTTTGACCAACGCCAAAAGCTGCTGCTTAATTTGCACTCCGGTTGGCGTGGGACTTTGGCCTTATTCCCCCTCCATGCGTTAAATTATCTGACGAAGTATCATGCTGTAGAATTAGCAGATTTAATTATGGTTCTAGGCCCGATGATTGGCGCTGAGGACTACGAGGTAGAAGCAGATGTTGCAGAGCCTTTTATGCAGAGCTTTGGTCAAAACTCAGGCGTAATTAAACGACGTTCTGAGCTAAAATATGAGCTGAACCTGGGTTTGGCAATTAGCTTACAGGCAGAAAAATTTGGCTTGCAAAATGGTCAGCTATTCCGGGTAGGAGGCTCTACTTTCGCCGAGCCAGCCTATCATTCATACCGACGTGATGGCCGGGAGAGATTCGGCTTGATGATGAGTTTCACGGCAATTAATTAAGTATTATAAAGTCAAAAGAAAAAGAGGTGACTTATGAAAACATTCCCCCAAAGATCAGAAGTAGATCCGGCACTATGCTGGGATTTGACGGCGATTTATCCAGATGATGAGGCTGCCAAAGTAGAGGAAAAGCAGATTTTAGCTGAGTTTAAGCTATTTTTAGAAAAATATCGTGGCCAGCTAAAAAGCTTAGAAAGTTCAGCAGAGCTTATAGAGTTCTTAGCAGATTATGAGGCCTTGCTGAAGAACATTTATAAGCATCTAGACTACTATTTCCTGGGCTTTGTCGTGGAGATGAAGAATCCCGAACGACGTGCTGCCTGGAGCCGAGTCTCGATGGAATTCAACCCCCTATTTGCGGAGCTTTCCTTTGTTGAAACTGAACTGGCTGAAGCTGGGGAAGAAAAGCTGCGGGCTCTGGCCGAAGCTGCACCGCAGTATGAGATGTTTCTGACTGAGATAATCGAGTGGATACCACATCGTTTAAGCCCAGAAACTGAAGCCGCACTGGCGGTTTTGAAACCGACCTTAACTAGTTCAGAAGAGCTTTACAATACGGTTAAGTTTAATGACATGGAATTCCCTGACTTTAGAGTTCAGGACAAGAACTACCCGCTGTCATATGTGCTCTATGAAAATAACTATTGCTATAGTCCGAATACTGAGCTGAGAAGGAAGAGCTTTAAAGAGTTCTCCAAGGTTTTGGCCAGCTATGAGGAGATTACGGCAGCAATCTTTAACCAGAACTTGCAATACAATAAGCAGATTTCTGAATTGAGAAAGTTCCCTTCTGTCTTTGATTACCTTCTCCATTCACAAAAGGTTACAGCAGAAATGCATGATCGCCAGATCGATACGATTATGGCGGAGTTGAAGGGACCGATGCGTCGTTATGCGCAGCTTTTAAAGCAGGTTCACGGGCTTGACGAACTCTATTTCTCAGACCTTAAATTGCCCTTGGATCCCGAATTTACTTCAGAAATCGAGCCTCAAGAAGCTAGAGAGCTTTGTGCTGCAGCCCTCGAGCCGATGGGTGAGGATTATCGCGAGCTTTTACTCAAAGCATTTCCTGAGCGTTGGTTAGACTTTGCCCAAAATGATGGCAAGTCGACCGGCGGTTTTGCTAGCCATGTGCCAAATGTTCATCCCTATATTCTGCTGAATTGGGATAATTCAATGGCCGAAGTTTTCACCCTGATTCACGAGTTAGGTCATGCTGGACAGTTTATCTTTTCTGAAGCTGACCAGACTTTCCTGCAGCGGGGGATGAGCCTTTATAGTGTAGAGGCACCGTCAACCTTCCATGAGCTTTTACTCGCTTATCATTTACTCGAACAGGACTCTGCGGAACCGCGCTTTAAGCGTTGGGTCGCCTCATTAATTGTTGGCAATACCTACTATCACAATATGGTCACTCACCTCCATGAAGCTGCCTATCAGCGCGAGATATACCGCCTGGTCGATCAGGGCGAAACGATCAATGCTGAGATATGTAAGCGGGTCTTCAAGGAAGTTTTATCTGAGTTCTGGGGCGACAGTGTAATTTTAGATGAGGGAGCTGAACTGACTTGGATGCGCCAGCCCCACTATTACTCTGGGCTCTATTCCTTTACTTACTCAGCGGGTCTAACCATTGGTACAGAAATGTTCCAAAGACTGCGTGAAGAAGGTCCAAGCGCTCTTTCAGATTGGCGTCGCTTCCTCAGCTCGGGGAATAGTTTAAGGCCGCTTGAGCAGGCTGCTTTAGCGGGGATTGATATCAGTACCGATGCACCCTTGAAGCGCACAATAGCCTATATTGATGAACTGATTGGAACTTGTGAGAAATTGACTGCGGAGCTAGGCTGCTAGATGTCCCTAAAAGCTGGAGCAATAAAGCAGGCGGCGGGACGCTTCCGCCGCCTGGATCAAATTAGAGGTGCTGCCGTACTTTTGATGTTTGTCCACCATTTCTGCTTTGATTTGCAGTACCTATATGATGTTGATTTAGGCTTGGGTCGAGCTTTTTTCTATCCGCTGCACTTATTAATTGTCTGTATTTTTATTGCCTGTTCGGCCTTTACAGCTGGACTGAGTAAACGGCAATCAAAGCGGGGCTTGTGGCGCCAGATCGCTGCCGCAGTCTTGCTCTGCTTCTTGACCTCGCTGCTGAGTTTGCTTAGCGGGCAGGAGCTTTATATTTTTTGGAACATGCTGATGCTAATTGCCCTAGCCCGACTGATTATTTATCTTAGCCAGGATTTAAAGCGGCCCCTCCTTGCCAGCTGGTTATTGAGCCTAGGCGCGATTTTGATCGCGAGTCTTATGACTAAGCTTTATCAAAACTCAGCTCTAAGCCAAAACTATCCTCTCCCAGCACAGGCGGATTATCTGGCCCTCTGGCCCTGGTTGCTCTACTTTATGGCAATTTACAGCTGGGTCTATTTCCATCCGCCAAAAAAGCTAGCTCGAGCTGAAAATCAGTCTAAGTTGCGCTTTTCGCCACTTGCTTTTCTGGGCCGCCATGCGTTAATCTTTTACTTCGTCCACCAAGGATTTTTTATCCTCTGTTTAGAAGGCTTTACACGTGCTAAAAATTACTTTTCATCATAATCAAAGATTCGAGACCTTTGCTGAGGTTTTAAGGCTGTTTTTTACCGGCGTAAAAGCTCCTCCAGAGCCGCTGGAAATACCTTACAGCTTGAGCTTTCCCCTGCTCGGGTGCACGGCTGATCAAGAGCTCAGAATCGAGCAATTTGTAGAGCCTCTGGGAGGGTCTGGGCGCTATCTCTGTCGGACAAAATACAGCCCAGATCAGGAAATCTTCTCTGAGGTACAGGAGTCTTTAATCCGGCGCGAGCTGAAGCGCCAACTCTATCTATCACTTGTGGACTTACTCGGGGAATCAAGACCTTGGGGTGCCTTAACTGGGGTTCGTCCCACAATGCTCGCGGCTGAGCTAGTCGCTCGACATGGTGAAAAAGAGAGCGAGAATTTACTTTTAAGCGATTATGGTCTATGTCCCGAAAAGGCGGCACTCCTGATCGAAACAAACCGAGCGGAGCAGGCAATTTTAGCGAAGCTAGATAAGTCAGAGGATATGGTTTATATTGGCATCCCATTTTGCAATTCCCGCTGCGCTTACTGTTCTTTCATCGCGCAGGATGCAGCTAGGTATGCTGAGCGTTTAGGAGATTATGTTCAAGCGATCATCCAGGATTTAAAGTACTTTTACGCGCGGCGGAAGGAAAGGGTTTCAGCCCTCTATTTTGGGGGCGGAACGCCATCAGCTTTGTCTACTGAGCAATTAGAAGTCCTATTGACTGCTGTTTTCTCGATTCTGCCCTTAAAAGAAGGGGCGGAGGTTACTTTCGAGGCAGGGCGCCCGGATAGTCTTGATCCGGAAAAGTTAGCCTTGTTAAAAAACTATCCAATTCAGCGGATCTGCCTCAACCCTCAAACCCTCCACAATCAAAGCTTAAAGCGGATTGGTAGACATCATACGGTGGAAGAGTTTTACCAAGCTGCGGACTATCTCAAGGCGCTAAACTTTGACTCTGTAAACATGGATTTAATCTGTGGTTTACCGGGGGAGGGCGAGGCCGAGTTTTTACATAGTCTAAGGGCTGTAATGGCCTTAGAGCCAGAGAATATTACGCTCCATAGTCTAGCCTTGAAGCGGGCAGCGCGCTTGCGACACGAGGTCAAAGCTGTAGCTGGTACTGCAGAATACCAGGCCCAACTTGCCTTAATTGCAGCTGAAGAAGTAGAGAAAAAGAAAGCTTTAAAGGCGCAAGCAGAGCAGTTATTCAGGGCTATGGAAGAGGCTCATAAACTCTTAAGAAGCCAAAATTATGCACCCTATTATCTCTACCGCCAAAAGAATCTGACAGCCGGTTTAGAAAATACCGGATTTGCCCTGCCGGGCACAGAGTCGATTTATAATGTCGGAATGATGAGTGATCGGATATCGGTCATCGGCTTCGGGGCAGGCGCTAGTTCTAAGGCGGTTTTTGGCCGGCGCTTAGAGCGCTATGTAAATGTTAAGGATATCGGACTATACATCGAGCGGGCTCAGCTCGAAAGCGAGAAAAAATTAGCCCTCTTTAAAGCCTAGTTTTATTGTCAAACGCACAAAAAACTGGGGGGAGTACTTTTGTTTTCCAATAAATAAGCGAAATCATGCATTTAATATTGCGAATTTTTGCTGCGAGGAGTATTTTTTGCTTGGACCCCTGCTGTATCAGCAAAGACCGAGAAAATCTTCTTAAAGCGACATTCCGCGAGAGATTTTTTGCGGACTGTCAGAGGCGAAAGGATCCCGTAATTATGAAAGCATATGCAATGTTAGGTATTGGTAAAACCGGCTGGATCGAGAAGGCGAGGCCGGAATGTGGCCCTCTGGATGCAATCTGTAAGCCGATTTCTTTAGCGCCCTGTACTTCAGACTGTCACACGGTTTGGGAGGGGGCAATCGGCGAACGCAGCGAGATGGTTTTAGGCCACGAGGCGGCCGGCGAAATTGTCGAAGTCGGATCTTTAGTTAAAGATTTCAAGGTCGGAGACAGGGTTCTCTTGACTGCAATTACGCCGGATTGGAACTCCCTCGAGGCTCAGGCTGGATTTCCGATGCACTCTGGCGGAATGTTAGCCGGGTGGAAATTCTCAAATATTAAAGATGGTGTCTTTGCTGAATATTTTCATGTCAATGATGCTGATGGTAACTTAGCTCTAATTCCTGAAGGCGTGGATCCCGTCCTCGCACCAATGCTCTCTGACATGGTGCCAACGGGTTTTCATGGTGCTGAATTGGCAGATATTAAATATGGCGACGAAGTTTTGGTCATCGGAATTGGGCCTGTTGGCTTGATGTCTGTTGCCGCCTCCTACCTCGGTGGTGCTTCGGCGATTTATGCAGTTGGGACTAGGCCGAATTGTATTGAAGCTGCAAAGGGTTACGGTGCAAGCGAGATTATTAATTACAAGGAAGCTCCAATTGTTGATCAAGTCATGGAACTAACCCATGGTAAGGGTGTTGACAAGGTAATCATTGCTGGTGGTACGGTCCATACCTTCCCCCAAGCAGTAAAGTGTGTCAAAGCTGGCGGTTGCGTGGCCAACGTCAACTACTTCGGTGAAGGTGACTGTATCTGCCTCCCACGCGTGGAGTGGGGTGTTGGCATGGGTCACAAAACCATCAAGGGTGGCCTAATGCCTGGTGGACGTCTGCGGCTTGAAAGATTGGCCAGCTTGGTCACTCATGGTCGCCTCGACTTGGCCCCACTAGTTACCCACCTCTTTAATGGTCTCGAAGGTGTCGAGCCGGCCCTCGAATTAATGCGCCAAAAGCCGGAGGACTTAATCAAGCCGGTTGTGGTTGTGGCCGAGGACTTACAAAAGTAAGAAAAGTCTTAAGTAAAAGTAAAAAAGCCCGGTCCGCCGGGCTTTCGTTCTAATTAGCTAGGCTTCAAGTTCGAGTAGCAGAAAACTTTGCGGAGCGCCCCAGCGCAAGGGCAGGTGGGTGGTGCCACTACCCGAAGAGACATAGGCGTAGCGCTCTGCTTTTAACTCGATTACTGGCTTTGGCTCCAGCCCATAAAGCTTACGAGCTTGGTTTTGCTTAGGGGGAAGTTTACTTAGTTTCGGCAGACGGTAAAAGCCACGAGTGAAGATTTTGCCGTGCCTCGGGAGGACCGGTTGCCAGGAACAGAAGGCTATTTGCCCGGCGTGGGTATGTCCTGAAAGAATCAGGCTAGGGCCCTTGGCAGGCTCAGTGAGGGGGAGGATGTCTGGTTCATGAATAAGACAAATCCGAAAGGTTCCCGGTTCTGCATGGGCTTCGCTTTGTAAGTAAAGGGCTGAGTCTTCGTGAATATAGTCATTTAATCCGATTAGGATTAGCTTTTCTGCGTCGCGGTAAATCAGCTCATTTTCGAGTAGCTGCCACTTTAGTTTGGCGCAGAGTTGGCGGTAGGCGGAAAGCACAGTAGGCGAGCAAGCGTCATGGTTACCCTTGATTGCGTAAATAGCTTTTTTTGCCTTAAGCTTTTTTAGAATCTGGTAGTAGCTGGCTAGGGTGGCAGGGTCAGTTTTGGCCGGTTCTGTAAATAAATCACCGCCAAAGAGGATGATGTCAGCCTCTGCCTCCGTCATCTGTTGAATAAAGGCAGCTGCCCTCTTCTGACTTTTTCCTAGGCCGAGATGAAAGTCAGAAAAGAATAGGATACGTAAAGCAGGGCCGTTATAGCCTTCAGGCTTCACGCGATAGGTCTCGACTTTTAGCCTCTGGCTTTGCCAAAAAGCGAGGGCGAGGCCGAGGGGGATTAGAGCTAGAATTACAAGTATTAGCATATGCTAAACTTAGCAAGAAAGTTTTTAACTGGCAATCTTTGGCCGGGAAGTGAAATAAGGGGTATTGGGATGTCAATTGAGCGAATTAATACAGAACGTCTGAATCTCAGGCGTTTGCGAGAAAGCGACCTGGAGGATTTTAACTACTACAGTAGTAAAGCAAGCGTGACAAAGTACATGAGTTGGCCAGCTCATAGTTCCTTGGCAGCTAGTCGTGAGGTTTTACATAGCCTCATGAAGCAAAATGTGTGGGCCCTAGTTCATCGTGCTGAGGGCCGGATGATTGGTACGATTAGTCTCGACCCCTCCATTCGGAAGAGCCCTGGCTGTCGTGCTCTAGGCTACATTCTAGACGATGAGTACTGGGGTGAAGGCTTGATGAGAGAAGCGGCAACTGCCTTGCTGGACGCAAGTTTCAAGGCCGAGGATTTACTTTTAATTGAGGCAATGATTAGGGTCGATAACGAGGCTTCTAAACGCCTGATTAAGGCTTTGGGCTTTAGCTTGGAAGGTTGTTTACGAGCCTATTCAAGCGACCAAAATGGTCAGCTTTGCGATTTTAATTCTTATAGTATCTTGCGCGAAGAATGGTTGAGCCGCAGTCCTGGCTGGTCTTGCAGCTAAAATCTGCTATAATTTATAGGTTAAATTGGCTTTAGCTCAGCTTTTAGAAGCTGGAAGATAAATTTAGAAATAGACGAGGAGAGTTCTATGTATAAACCGGTAGATCCTGCCCTGAATTTTGTTCCGAGAGAGGAAGAGATACTTAAGTTTTGGCGTGAGAATGAGATTTTCAAAAAGTCGCAAGAACATCGCTGCGGCTGTGAACGCTTTTGTTTTTATGATGGGCCCCCGACTGCTAATGGGCGCCCCCATATTGGCCACGTCATTACCCGGGTAGTTAAAGATTTAATTCCGCGGTATCGCAGCATGAAGGGCTATAACGTTTTACGTAAGGCTGGTTGGGATACCCATGGTTTGCCGGTAGAGTTAGAAGTTGAAAAGGCCTTAGGCATCAACGGCAAAGAGCAGATTGAAGCCTACGGGGTTGCTGAGTTTATTAAGCAGTGTAAGGAATCTGTTTGGAAGTACCAGTCTGAGTGGGAAGAGATGAGTGAGCGGGTTGGCTACTGGGTCGACATGGAGCATCCTTATGTAACCTACCACAATGACTATATTGAATCAGTCTGGTGGGCCTTAAAAGAAATCTGGGATCGTGACTTAATTTACCATGGTTACGGTGTCGTGCCCTTCTGTCCGCGCTGTGGTACTACCTTATCCTCGCACGAGGTTGGCCAAGGCTACAAAGACGTGAAAGAGACCTCGGTCTATGTCGCAATGCCCGTCTGTGGCGAAAAAGATACGTATTTTTCAGTTTGGACGACGACTCCGTGGACCTTGCCCTCCAACGTCGGGCTCTGTGTACACGCAGATTTAACTTATCAATTAATTGAGCTCACGGAAGGCGAGCATAAAGTCCGCTACTATGTGGCTAAGGATAGAGCGAAAGCTGTCTTTGGTGAAGATTTCGAGCTGATCTCGGAGTGCAAGGGATCTGAGCTGGTCGGAAAGCGCTACGAAGCACTCTTTGACTACGCAAAGGAGAGCTTAGCTAAAAGTAAGGGCGAATCATATGTCGTTTTGGCAGATTCCTACGTTAGTGCTGATGACGGTACTGGCATCGTGCACCTGGCTCCGGCCTTTGGTGAAGATGACGCCAGGATTGGTAATCGTGAAGGCTTAGCCTTTGTCCAATTGGTCAATGAGGATGGCACAATGCCGGCCGAGGTTACGGTGGCGGCAGGCGATTTCTGCAAGGATGCAGATCCGAAGCTGATTGCTGAACTGAAGCGTAATAAACGTCTGATTAAGCGTGAGGAAATCACCCATAATTACCCCCACTGCTGGCGCTGTGACACACCGCTGATTTATTATGCTCGCCACTCATGGTTTATTCGCATGACTCAGTTCAAAAAAGAGCTCTTGGCCAGAAACGCGGAAATCAATTGGATTCCTGAAAGTATTGGCACTGGGCGCTTTGGTAACTTCTTAGAAAATGTCGTAGACTGGGCGCTTTCTCGAGAGCGCTACTGGGGAACTCCGCTGCCAATTTGGCAATGTCATGACTGTGGTCATGATTGCATGATCGGTTCGATCGAGGAATTAAAGGCCAAGGCTCCGGACTGTCCGGAGGAAATTGAGCTCCACCGCCCGATGGTTGATGAAGTTCATGTGACTTGTGAAAAATGTGGCAAGCCGATGCAGCGGGTACCAGAAGTTATTGACTGCTGGTTCGACTCTGCCTCGATGCCCTTTGCACAATGGCATTACCCATTTGAGAATCAGGAAAAGTTTAAAGAAAACTTCCCAGCAGACTTCATTTCAGAAGCTGTTGATCAGACTCGTGGTTGGTTCTATACAATGACTGCACTTGGGGTGCTCCTGTTTAATGAGCGCGTCTTTAAAAATTGCATCGTGCTGGGGCATATCCTCGATGGCGATGGCATTAAGATGAGTAAGCACAAGGGCAATGTCGTGGATACCTGGTCAGTCCTGAATAGTGAAGGTGCTGATGCTGTGCGCTGGTACTTTGTGACTAACTCTCAGCCCTGGTTGCCCTCTCGTTTCTCAGCAGAAAATGTGAACGAGCTAAAGCGTAAATTTATGGGTACGGTCTGGAACACCTACGCCTTCTTTGTCCTCTACGCAAATATTGATGGCTTTAACAGCCGCGATTATAAGGTCAAAGCTGAGGAACTTAGCCTCCTCGATCGCTGGATTATCTCTCGCCTGAACTCTCTGATTAAGAGTGTTGATACAAAGCTGGAAAATTACGATATTACTGGAGCGGGCAGAGACCTGGATCGCTTCTCCGATGACTTATCGAACTGGTATCTACGCCGTTCGCGTGAGCGCTTCTGGGGTCCGGAGATGGACAGCGATAAGAAGGCTGCATTTAACACCCTGTACACGGTGCTTTTGACCCTGGCAAAATTAGCTGCCCCGATTACACCCTTCATGAGTGAGATGATTTATCAAAACCTCTGCCGTACAGACGATAGTTCAGCTCCGGAATCAGTCCACTTGAGTGACTTCCCGCTAGCTGATGAGAGCTTAATTGATCGCGAGCTGGAAGCTCAGATGGACTTAGTCCTGGATATTGTTGTGCTCGGTCGTGCGGCAAGAAATGAAGCTCAGATTAAGACCAGACAACCTTTAAGCAGGATTATTCTGGCCAGTGAACGGGAGTTGGATGAAGCCTATTATCCCTTAATCTTGGAGGAACTTAATGTTCATCGAGTTGAGATTACAGACTCAGCATCAGGTTTACTGGATTATAGTTTCAAACCGCAGCTTCGTATCCTCGGCCCCCGCTTTGGTAAAAACTTAGCTGAGGTGCGTAAGGTCTTAGCTGAATTAGATGGGCAGAAAGCTTATGCTGAGCTTAAATCTAAGGGTGAGATTGAACTTGAAATAGCTGGCAAGAAGGAAAAACTTTCAACCGAGGAAGTCCTAATTGATATCATTCAGGCTGAAGGCTATGCTTCGGCAAACCAGCAAGGTTTGACTGTTGCTTTGGACACTGAACTGAGCCCAGAGCTGATCAAGGAAGGACAGGTGCGCGAGCTGATTTCGAAGATCCAAGCTGCGCGTAAGGAAGCTGAATTTGAAGTCAGTGACAGAATCAGCCTACGTTATCAGACGAGCCCAGAACTGGCCGAGATTATCGCAGAGTATGCCGAGCTACTTAAAGCGGAGGTCTTAGCTCTCGAGCTGACGCCAGCTCAGGATTTGAACGATGAAACTGTAGTAGACATCAATGGTACTGAACTCAAATTGGAGCTCAGGCGAGTAGAAAATGCAAAATAATAAGATTTATCAAACTATCTTGGCGGCGATTATCGCCGCCCTTTACGTTAGCCTAACGGTGCCAGCAGCTAATATTGCCTATGGCATGATTCAATTCAGACTGGCTGAGGCGCTGACTGTTTTGCCGGCCTTTACACCGGCCGCAATTCCGGCTGTCTTTTTAGGCTGCTTTATCGCTAATATTTTAAACCCACAGAACCTAGGTTTAATTGATATTATTGGCGGCTCATTGTGCACGGCTCTAGCAGCAGGTCTAAGTTATAAGTTGGCAGAGCCATGGCGGGCGGCCAGATTAGGCAAGCCGGGGGCCAAAGACTTTAAATCGAAGCAACTGCGCAAGCGAGAGCTTCTGATGCTGCTACCGCCTGTACTAGTCAATGCGCTAATTGTTGGTGCCTATCTGCCTTTTTTATTTACCGATAGCGGAAGCCCGCCCTTTAGCTTAATTTTGATTACCCAGCTTTCCATTTTGCTCAGTCAGACCATAGTAATCTACGGCATTGGCTATCCTTTCTTGAAGGCAATTGCTAAAACTAAGTTTCTGCGCTGAGTGAGGTGAGTGCATTGAGTCAACGACATTATTTCAATGCCCCGGAGGGTGAGGGGGAAATTAAAACTCACAGCTATGAGCTAGACGGCTTGAAACTGCAGCTTAAAACCTCTGCAGGAATCTTTGCAAAACGTGGTTTTGATGAGGGTTCTCGCTTGCTTTTAAAAGCAATAAAGACTGCTGCAGACGAGCAGCCGGATTGGCAGCCAGATAAAATCTTGGACCTCGGCTGCGGGAACGGGGTGCTCGGCTTGTTCATGGCTAAATTTTGGCCTGAGGCCGAGATCTCCTTAGTTGATCTTTCTCCGCGGGCCGTTGAGCTGGCGCGGATGAATTGTCAAGGAGAGAAGAATTTACAAGTCTTCGAGGCGGACGGTTTAAACTTGAATTCTGAAGGGCAGATGAATTTGGACGAAGCAGCTATTGATTTGCCCTATTTCCAGCTCTGCGTGACCAATCCGCCAATCCGTGCAGGGAAGGAGCTATGCTACCGCTTGTATGCGGAGGTGGAAAAAGCCTTGCTAGCTGGTGGGAGCTTTTATCTGGTGGTCCGTAAGAAGCAGGGGGCAGAAAGCCATCGGCGCGAATTAGAACGGCTCTTCCCAGAAGTTGAGCGAGTCCTAAGAGATCGTGGCTACCAGGTTTTCCGGGCGCATAAGCCGCTGCTTGCTGAGGGGGAATAAGATGGAAGAGCGCGTATATTTGACAGCTCTGGGCGAGGATAGTCACCGCTTTGTTAGTGAGAGTGAAAGCAAGGCCTTAGTTTTGGCCGGGCTAAGCTTTCCTGAAGAAGTCGGTTTTTTAGCCAATTCTGATGGGGATATAATCTTTCATGCCCTCTGCCATGCCCTGGCCTCTCTGGGCGCCCTAGACCCGGTGCTGGGTCCCCCGGCCGATCGATTATGTAGGGAAGAAGGAATCACGGATTCGCGGGTTTTCCTAGAGCTCCAATTAAGCCAGTTGAAAGACTTAGACCTGGATTATAGAATCCACCATGTCTCAATCAGCCTGGAAGGGAAGCGCCCTTATCTGTACTCACATCTAGCGCGCTTGAGGGCTGCAGTCGCCGAGGTCTTAAAGCTTCGAGCCGAGCAGGTGGGAATTAGCGCGACAAGTGGTGAGGCATTAACTGCCTTCGGTCGGGGTGAGGGGATGAGTTGTAGGGTTTTACTATCTGGCAGCCGCCTAGCCTATCCGGAAGAAAAATAAAACTGCCCAGCTAGCGTGAAGTGATCTGGCTAAATTGGGCAGTCCTATTTTGAAATTTAATTTTCTAAGTTATTTAAGCTAATTTGTCTTGAAGATTTCGCCACTACTAATCTGGCGCACCTTCTCACTGTCGATTACATCGTAGAGATTTTCGGCTGGATAAAGTGCTCCGCCAAAGTGTATTCCATTGGTCATATCTCCAGAGGCGTCACGGACCGGGCGGCGCAGGTTCATGTGGACTGAGCTAACTCCGGTGTATTCCAGTAATTCTGCTAGGAAAAAGGGCTTCAAGCCACCGCCTGGCATGATTTCAATCCGCCCTTGGGCAGCCTCGTTCATGCTTTTTAATTTTTCCTTGCCGATTATTACGTTGGGGGCTTGGCCGGAACTTAAGATGCGCTTGAAACCTAGTTCAATTAGACTTTCCATCGCTGAGCGCCAATCGTTGACGATGTCAAAGGCGCGGTGAAAAACTAATTCAGCATCGGGGAAGGTCTCGCGAAAATCCTTCAAACGCTCCAAGTCTAGATCATTATCTGGGGTTAAAAGACCAAGTACCAGGCCTTCAGCCCCGGCTTCTAAAAAGATTTTTGCATCTTCCTTGATTACATTATATTCGTAATCGTTGTAGGCAAAACTGGCTTCGCGTGGTCGCAGCATGACGTACATGGGAATGCGGCAATCCCGGCGGGCAGTGACAAAGGAGCCGTAGCTTGGGGTTAGTCCACCTAAGAACATCGCAGAGCAAAACTCTACCCGATCGGCACCACCTGCTGCAGCTTCAATCGCATCCCAGGCCGAGCCACAAGCAATTTCGAGTGTAGGCTGATATTTTTTCATTTCACTTCCAACCTTTCTGCACAGTCAAAGTCGGCTGTTAATTTATTTAGATTTTAACATATTCAGGCTGGTAGACGAGCAATTGCTGCTTGGCATTATTTCGATTGCCCTGGCTTGATTTAGAAGCTAGGGCGGCATTTTTCACCCCTCCATAGCTAAATGTTATGCTGTAAGGCTGTGATGACGTTCTATACTCACTTGGGATTTTGAAAGTCCAGCAGGGTTCACCTTCGAGGCTTGTTCTTTGATAAAAGTCTCTAGGCCCTAGGCAGTAGGCTTCTTCATTTGGCTTCAATGGATTGAATTGGACAGCCAGCAGCTCGTTTTGAAAGCCCAGCAGATTATAATTTTCCCGGTCGAAGTTTTTTGGATTTAAAATATGTAAGTGTAGTTTTTGCTCATTTTGACTTTGTAAAAAATAGCTCTCGGAAATTTCATAGAGCTGATCGGCTAAAAACTGAGTCTTGAAAATTGCCGCCTTATTGCGCTGGACATAGTCGCCCAGTTTTGCAAATATTTCAGCTTCCTCTGGCACGAGACTGCCGTCTGCCTTTGGCCCGAGGTTGAGTAAGAAATGGCCTCCTCGACTCAGGGTTTTGAGGAAGCAATCGAGGATTTCAGGAAAGCTTTTATACTGCTGCGCAGCTTTCTTGTACGCCCAAGACTCTCCGCAGCTAATTGGTAGTTCCCAAGGGGCAGTCCAGGCTTTTGCAGGGACTGTGTTATCAGCGCAAGTCAAGTAATCCCCCAGGCCATAGCCAATCCGACCGCTAATTAAGCAATCTGCCTGCCGGGCTTTGACAAAGTCTCTCAGTTCCTGGGCGTAGCGCAAGGGCATCCGATCGGGTGTATCGAACCAGATCGACTGTAAAGGGCCATAATTACTTAGGATTTCGTCGATCTGGGCTAGACACTTGCCGTAAAAGTAGCGCTCAAAATCTTCTGGCTCACTCTCGGAATAGGCGGAGTAGGCGTTTTGATCTGACCAGTCTTGGGCCTGTGAGTAATAGATGGAAAAACCCAGTCCATGGGCTTTACAAGCCTTTGAGAATTCAGCTAAAAAGTCCCTCTCACTATTGAAGTTTCCGTATTTAGAGGGGTAAAGCGCGAAGCCGTCATGGTGTTTGGCCGTAAAGCAAAAGCTCTGGAAGCCAAGTTCTTTTAATTCTTTGATTAGCCTTTCGGGCTCTAGTTGATTAGGCTGGAAGCTAGAGACCAGCTTCCGGTATTCAGCATCGGCTATTTTTGCTGTGTGCTTGATCCACTCCGCATACCAAGGGATAGTTTGACCTTGCCATTCTCCGCCAAGGCAGGAGTAGATGCCGAGGTGCATCATTGCGCTGAGCTTTAGCTCTTTGAATTCTAATTTTTCTGCTGCCATCTCTTTCTCCTTTGAGCTAGCTAAAGTAAAGCCTTGCACTGAGTATGCTAAAATAGGCAAGGATAAGCATGCTTCAATCTTAAATTATTAAAGAAGCAAAAGAATTGTCAATGCTGACAGCCATCAGCTCTTTGGATTAGTGGAGGTCGATATGTCCTATTCAGCACGCATGCAGAAAAACCATCTTTACAGCGTCTTATTAGCGCCTCGTGGGGCAATCCGGATGGCTGACGTTGGAGCGCAGATCGCGCAGATGTATCTGAGCCCCTATGATAATTTAATCGGCGTTATCGGTGAAGCAGGGTCCGGTAAGTCAATGCTCTTAAAGGGGATGTTCCCGGGCTTGGAATTAACCAATGATGATTCTGGGGTCAATGTGCGCCCCCTGCCCATCATGGATCTCGATGATACTGGATTCTTCAAACCTCACACCTACCACCTCGATATTCGTTTCGAGCAGGGTTTTTACCAGCTGGGCGACCTGGCAGAAGCAATTGAAGCAGCCTTAAAATTGAATCGGCGCGTTATAGTTGAGCATTTTGATTTGATTTATCCGGTCTTAAAGCGCAATGCGCACCTGCTGCTGGGAGTTGGGGAAGAGATTATTATTACCCGGCCTTCGGTTTTCGGCCCCGAGCCACAAGAGGTTGCTGATATCGTAATGCCTTCAGTAATTTTTAGGAAGATGGCGCACTCTGCTGAGGATTTAGTCGAGCATGAGTTATCGCTGATGGGGATCGGGCGCTTTGACCATGATGATGTTCGCCACGGCTTTATTCTGTCCTTTGAGAATAAACCGGAGATAGATATTCCGGCCCTGGAGGCAAAGGTTAAAGAGAAGATCGCTGCGAATTTACCAATTTCTTACAAGGATGATTATCACATCACGATTGGCGATATTGTGCATTACTGTACAGGTCCTAGAATGCACGTGGAAGCAACTGGTGATATTAAGCACTTCACTTTACACCCTGAGTTTATTAAAGAATCTATCACTGGACGTTATCAGCTGGTCGGCATAGTCGGCTTCCAGTATGATTCCCAGCTTTCAGATTTGAATCAAATAATTCCTTAGTGCAAAGATGAGTAGGCGAGAAAGTCAGATTAATTTAAACTGGGCTGCTTTATTGCCCCTAAAAAAGAGGCTAGTAGACTTAGCATACGCTGCAGTGGTCGCGGAGCTCGAGACCAGTCCTAAGCCAGGCCTAGTCGATTTATATAATAATGGATCACATTTGGATATGAATGTGGATTTATTTCGGCGGGGTGCCCTAGTCCTGAGAGAGTTTTTTGGCCATGTGGTGGAATTAGCTTTTGCCAGAGCTCAGTCGACAAGCCGAAGCTATGCGGAGGATTTTACGGCCTTACGTTGGCTCGGGCGAGTTTGGGAACGGCGACTGCTCGGGGAGACGGCTGGAGTTAATACGCAAAAGGGCATGCTCTTTGCCTTTAGTCTTGTGCTTTATGCGATTGCTGACCTGAGCTTTCGACAGCCTGCAGATGCTGAAGTCGAGATTCCTGCGATCAGGGCCGAGATTTCTGCCTTGGGAGCTTGTGCCTTAAAAGATTATGAATACGTCCGAACTGAGCTTGCTGAAGAGCCTGTTCTGGATTTACCCTGGACAAAAGAGATGCCCGAGAAAATCAGAAAGCAGGCCGCAGAGCTAGGTAGCTTTCAGCAGCAATTACAGCGTGGGCACGGTTTACAACAGCGCTTAAAAGGTTCTGCGGGGGGAGCGCGAGAAGCTGCAGCAGCCGGCTATCCTGCGGTTTTTGAGCTTGCTTTACCCCGGCTAAAGGAGGCTTTAAGCTTTGGCTTCAGTCAAAATTCGGCACGGATTTGGGCTTTATTGGCTTTAATTTCTGAAATCTCTGACAGTAATCTTTATCATCGTTTAGGCGAGGCTGAGGCTAGGGCCTTACAGGCAGATTTAGGAATTAAATTAGCAAAGTTAAGGGCCTTGTATCAAAGTGAGGGTCTAGCGGGTGAACCCCTGGGAACAGTGCGTCGACTGCGGCGGGTTAGGGAGCAGCAATTGATTGATTTTGTCCGGGACTTGGACCAGGAATTTATTGCTCGCAATGCTTCTCCCGGAGGATCGGCTGACCAACTGGCCTTAGCAATTTTCTTTCAAGACTACTGTGCATAGATAGCTGAGAAAGAATATTGTATACTGTGGGAGTTATCTCAGAAGAAAGCTAAATTAGTAGAGGAATTAATGGAGGGGTAGCTTGCAGAGGCAGAGGCATGAAGATTTGGAGATGAAACGAAGACAGCGTGCTTCGTCATCTCAGGGTATTGCAGAGGCAACGATAATCACAATCTTTGCCATGTTCCTGGTCAAACTGACTGGTTTCCTCAGGGAAATTTTAATTGTTCCTAAATTTGGCTATGGTTTGCTTTCCGATGCCTATATTTTTTCCTTCCAGTTGCCAGACTTGATGTTTGAGCTATTGATTGGTGGCGCTGTGGCTGCGGTCATGACGCCGACTCTGGCTCATGGTATTGAGCGCAAAAGAGAGAAGCAGACCTGGTATTCAATCAATACCTTCTCAACCTTTTTCCTCACAATCATGGCAGTAGTTCTGCTTTTAACCTATATTTTAGCCCCGTACCTGATTCCTGCTCTGATGGGGAAGGCTTCTGATGGGGCGATGCCGGAGCTGGCAGATAAGTTAGATCTGGTCATTCCGGTGACGAGAATTTTGTTATTACAGACCTTTGTGATGGTCAGTATCTCTTTGACGAACGGGGTTTTACAGGCTTATCGTCGCTTCGGACCGGCCTCCTTTGGGGTAGTTGTTTATAATTTAGCCTATATGATTGGCTTGATTCTCCTGGGTGGGCCGACTGAGGAAGCGGTGAAGAAAGTGGCCTGGTCAGTAGTGCTTTCAGCCCTGCTCTATTTCTGCTTTGCAGCCTTTTTTGCCCGGCGTGAATTAGTTAATTTCAGACCGAATTTCGACTTTGCAAATCCCGGCTTTAAACGGCTTTGGCGCCTGGCTTTACCGACTCTGCTTTCGGGCTCTGTACTCCAGCTAAACTTCATGATTATGAACCGCTTTGCCAGTTCGATGACCGGTGCTGTCACCTCGATTCGGCAGTCGGCTACGACCTGGACCTTGCCCTATGGAATTATTGCTGTAGGCATCGGGAATGTAATTTTGCCTAATCTGACAACCTTTATAGCCCAGGGCGAGCATCGGAAGGTTAGACGGCTGTATACGATGTCCCTTCGCAGGACCTTGTTTTACATCCTGCCCTTTGCGATTGCTTTTGCGATTTTAAACTTCGAAACAATACAGGCGATCTTCCAATGGAATCCTAGCAATTACACCATGCATGACGTCGGCGTGACCGCAGGGGTGATGCGCTGGTTCTGTATCTCGATGCTGGCGCACTCCGTAATTTTCATTACGAATCAGGCCTTCTATGCTCGGAGAATTACCCAGCTGACCTTAGTTACTGGTTTAATTAGCTTAGTCTTAAATCCCTTATTTATTCTGCTTTACACCAGAGTCTTTAGTTTCGGGCTCGAGGGGATAGCAATGGCGCATGCGAGCTATTCACTGCTCTCAGCTTTATTGGTGTACCAGGCCTATCGCTACCACCGTCCAGAACTTAGGCCGTATCGGATTTTCCCCTTTATCATTCGCCTGCTACCGCCGGCCGCTCTGATGGCTATTGCATTGTTCGCACTGCGTTCAATTCCCTTTGCGCCTAATTTAAAAATTCTTCAACTGCTAGTTTATGGAATTAAGATGGCTCTGGGTTTTGGCATTTATTATATCGGCGGATTGGCAATCAACTTACGTGAAACGGTCGCTTTACAGACTCAAATAAGGCGAGTTCTAAATCTTCCTCCGCTGGAGGAGAAAACTCGCCTTAATCTCAATTCCTAATTATTTTTACTCTTAGTCTTTTTTACCTGGCTTAGACTTTCTGCCAGCCTGGCCTCTTTTACGACCGCGCATTGGTCCGCTACTTCGCGGAGCTCTCTGGCCAGCTCTGCTTGAGCTTTTCTTGCTGCGTTTCGGACTGCGCTCGAAGCGAGCCTTTAGGGCATCTTCATCAATCTCTGTAGCTGGTAACCAGGCGAGGTTAGCCTTGGCTTTAGTCCAAGCCCACTCGCTGCTGCTTTGCTGAGTGCGTCGCAGTAGCTCTTTTAGTCTTTGCTCTGTGTTAGCAGTATAGAAAGTTAAGGCATAGCCGCTTTCACCGGCTCGGCCAGTTCTGCCGATGCGGTGGACATAGTTCTCGTTTTCTAGAGGGAGGTCATAGTTAACGACTAATTCCACCTCGTCAATATCTAAGCCACGGGCTGCGACATCAGTTGCCACTAGAAAGTTTAACTTACCGTCTCGGAAGAGCTTTAAGATGCGTTCTCGCTGCTTCTGGTTTAAGCCTCCGTGTAAGTGCTCAGCTTTTAGGCCGAGTCCCTGGAGACGGCGCGAGACAATCTCTGCGGATTGTTTCATGTTCACGAAGATTAAGCCGCGATCGAGTTCGTGTAAGGCGCAGAAATCGCGCAGGGCCGCCACTCTTTGCGGGCCATTGGCGATGCAATGGAAGGCGCTAATCTGTGGTCTATCCTCAGCTTCCGGGACAACTTCAAATTCTAAGGGCTGATTCTGGTAAACCCATGAGATGTCCATGACTGAACGCGAGAGGGTTGCCGAGAAGAGTCCGATTTGCCGCTCCTTTGGCAGCTTGTCGAGGATTCTTTTGACCTCGTCAATAAAGCCCATATCAACCATTCTGTCAGCTTCATCGAGAATGGCATAATGACAATTGCTAAGCTTTAAATTCTTCCGCTGCAGATGGTCTAAGAGACGACCTGGCGTGGCGACTAAAATCTGCGCTGTCTTAAAACTTTCAATTTGCTTATTGTATGCCTGCCCACCGTAGACGAGTGATACCTCGAGTTCGGGACGTTCACGCAGTAAAGATTCAATGTCTTTGGCAATTTGAATTGCCAGTTCACGAGTCGGTGCCAGGACTAAGGCCTGAATCGGGCCGCCGTCCGGACGAATCCGCTCTAGCATCGGCAGCGCAAAGGCAAAGGTTTTACCCGTGCCGGTTGGTGCTTTGGCAATTACGTCGTGCCCGTTAATTAAGGCCCCAATCGATTGTTCTTGAATCGAACTGGGAATAGTTATAGACTGCTGCTCAAGGGCCCGGATTGTTTCAGGGGCCAAATTAAATTGCTGGAAATTATTCATAGTCCTAATTTTAGCACAGCTTGAGCTCAAAATTCAGACTTCAAATTTGCTATACTGAAGGAAAGATTTTACTTTTAATACTTCAGGATAGAAGGGCTTAAAGAAAGGTACGATTTGTTTCACGAATTTCTCTTAGCCGAACAAGCGGCAGAAAAGGTTATTTTACTATCTTTCCAATGGGGCAGCGATGGAGTCGCTGCCCAAGTAGCAGAGGCATCGCTTGCTGAATTAGAGCGTTTGGCCGATTCAGCGGGTCTGGAAATTCTCGGTACAGCGATCCAAAGACGGGAGAAAATTGACCCGGCGTACTATGGTGGCAAGGGCAAGATGCAGGAGCTCGGTGAAGAAGCAAAAAGGATCGGTGCTGACTGTCTAGTGATTGACGGCGAGCTGACTGGTTCGCAAATGAGCGCGATTCAGAAATTAACTGAGTTGAAGGTGATTGATCGCTCACTACTGATACTGGATATCTTTGCCGCCCGTGCGAAGACGAAGGCCGGTAAAATTCAGGTTGAGATTGCCCAGCTGGAAGATTTAAATGCACGCCTTAGAGGCTCGGTTGAATGGTTGTCGAGGCTTGGCGGTGGGATCGGCACCAGAGGGCCTGGTGAAACGCAGCTTGAAACTGACCGGCGACATATCCAAAGACGGCTAAGTAAACTCAAGCGCCAACTGAAGCAGATTTCGACGCAGCGTGATAATCTGCGGCGGAAAAGACAGCAGCAGGACTTAGTCACAGTTGCAGTAGTCGGTTACACCAATGCTGGTAAATCATCCTTAATTAATGCCCTCTGCGGCTCTGATCTTTATGCCTGTGACCGGCTCTTTGCCTCCTTAGATCCGATTGTGCGGAGAGTTGATCTCTCAGGTCATGAAATCTTACTTTTAGATACGGTTGGCTTCGTTAGAGAGCTGCCCCCACGCTTAGCGGAGGCCTTTACAGCGACCTTAGATGAAATCAAGGAAGCTGATTTAATTTTACAAGTTACCGATATTTCCGACCCAGATCGGGCTGCGCAGATTGCAGTTGTTGAAGAACAGCTGCTACAATTATCAGTCAATTTAAAGCCGCGGATTCACGTCCTTAATAAACTCGATTTGAACCCAGCAGCTAAGTCTGAGCGGTATTTTTACCGGCATTCAGAAAAAGTTAAGGAGATGGCAGTTTCAGTAAAAAGCGGCGAGGGCATGGATCAATTGCTAGAGACCCTTGTCGAGATGGCTGACTATAATCTCCTGCCCTTTAATTTGCTCTTGCCCTACGGTCGCGAAAAGCTGCTGCAAAGCATCCGCGAGCACGGCAGAATCGAGAGTCTAAACTACGCTGAGCAGGGTTACGAGGTACGCTTTAAATTACCTGCTGCACAACTTGGTCTAATTGAGGATTTAAAATAAGCTTCAAATTAGGGAGGGTAAAATGGAGATTGCACATGGCAAGGCCTGGTTAAAAGATCCGGCCTTTTCAACTGTTAATGAATTTCTGGAACCGCATTTCAAAAAGCGCCCTGAGTCGCCTGCGATTCGCTACCGGGTCACGCCACAGTCCGAGGTCACAACTGTTAGCTATCGGGAGCTTGAAAGAGATCTTAAAGCGCTTCATAAAATCTACAGTGAACTCGGCTGGCAAGGCAAGCGGGTCGGGATCATCGGGGATAACTCTTATGTTTGGATGCTCTCCTATCTGGCACAAGTCACGGGTCTCGGCCTAGTTGTACCGCTAGATCGTCTCCTGCCTAGCGGGGAAGTATTAGACCTTCTAGAGCGCGGCAAGGTCGAAGTTTTGATTTACGATATGTCCTTTCACCGAGCGCTCTTCCAGAACAGGCGCAGCAGTACTCCGGTCGAGCACTGGGTTGCAGCACGGGCGGAGAGAGCAGCTGCTGCAGAAAGGGAGAGCTTTGCAGCTGATCTCAAGAGCAAAGCTTCTGAGCTCTACTATTTTGACGACTTATTGGAGCAAGGTCGAAAGCTAGTTCTGGAACATGGAGTGACTGAATTTCCAGCTCCTGACCCCGATGCTCCGATGTCGCTACTTTTCACCTCGGGAACTTCAGCCGCAGCGAAGGCGGTAATTCTAACTCACCGCTCGGTTTGCGCAAATATCCGCTCAATGATGATGACAGTGGATTTTAGACCGGAGTTAAAAACCCTCTCGCTTTTGCCTTTACACCACAGCTTTGAAAATACCTGTGGCTTTCAGACGAGTTTGGCCTTAGGTGGCTGTGTCAGTATCTACGACGGCTTACGTTATATCTCAAAAAACCTCAAAGAATACTCACCAGATTTAATTGTCGGAGTCCCCACGGTCTTTAACATGATGAAGCGGCGGATACTTTCAGCAATTAGAAAGTCAGGCCAAGAGAAGAAGTTTAAATTTGCGCTGAAGCTTTCAGCTTTCTTGCGCTTTTTTGGCCTAGATCTAAGGACCCGAATCTTTCGGGAAATTAGAGCAGAATTGGGCGGTCGCTTATACATCGGGATTAACGGTGCGGCACCAATCGATCCTGAGGTCCAACGCTTCTTTGACCAGATTGGCGTTTCCTTACTCCAAGGCTACGGGATGACCGAGTGTTCTCCGGTGATTACCGGGACGCGTGAAGAGGACCTGCGCTTTGGTAGTGTCGGCTATCCCTTGGCCCTGGTCTCGCTGGCGATAGATAATGAGCGGCCAGGTGAGCCGGGCGAAATCTTGGTCAAATCGCCAATCGTGATGAAGGAGTATTACGAGGATGAAGCGGCAAATCAGGAGGCCTTTACTGCTGATGGTTGGTTCAAAACTGGTGATATCGGCTACTTAGAAGATGGAAAATATCTCTACCTTAGTGGCCGCTCTAAATCGATGATTGTTTTGCAATCTGGAAAGAAGGTTTTCCCGGAGGAACTAGAAGAGCTTTTGAATGCTTATGACTATGTCAAGGACTCAATGGTCTTTGGCCAAAAGGATAATAAGGGTGATGTTGTTCTAACTGCAAAGATCGTCTTAGATCGGGATAAGCTGGAAGCTGAGGGGAGGGGCGAAGCTGATTCCGCTTCGATTCTCGAATGGCTAGATAAAATGATTGCCACGGTTAATGCGAAACTACCGACCTTCAAGGGCATCCGCTCTTACTTTTATTCCTTTAAGGATTTAATCACAACTACTACCCTGAAAATTAAGAGGGCAGAGGAGATGGCCAGAATTGAGTCGCTTTTAGCCGCGCTAAATCTAAGCTGGTCCGATTTAAGTGGCTGCAATATTGATTCTCTGGAAGCTAAGCTTCTAAATCCTGTGGAGGACGCGCTTGGCGGGTCCAGTCCTCTGCAGCAGGGATAATCGAGGCCTTGCGCCCCTCGTCAGACTCTAGCCAGGCTGTTTCTGCGTCATACAGAGCACTGTGAATAGCAGCGCTTAAGTCATGTGCGTTCTGATAAGTATCAGCTGCTATCGGCGGCAAGAAATTAACAGTTAGCTTGGCTTTTTTGCCTGTGCGTTTAGGGCGGATGGATGGGCGTTTATGATGTCGGGAATAGAAATCGTATGCCCCTGAGATGAAGACGGGAACGGTCGGGACCTTGGCCTTAATCCCGAGGTAGCCTGCGCCGCTTAGTAAAGGGGCGAGGAAGCCATCGTGACTGCGTGTGCCCTCCGGATGAATTAAGACGATATGCCCAGACTGCAAGGCTCGTTTAGCCATAATCAGGCCACGCACGGGGTTACCATGACGCTCGATTTTAATCGGTTGGGCTACGGCCATAATTAATTTTCCGATAAAGCCGTGATCTGAGCTCAAATCTGCCCCGGCCAAAGCTGTAGCTCGGCTAAATTGGGCCTTGGATAGGCCGCCCATGACCCAGAGACCATCGAGGTAGCTGAGGTGGTTTGCCGCGAGGATAAAGGCCTCGTTATCCGGCAAGTTTTCTAAACCCTGATATTCCAGGCCGGCAAAGGCTCTGCTTAAGCCGAGTGCTCCATGGAATACAGCAAGTGCCCAGAGCGGTCTTTTTCCAATTGTATCTTGAGCTTTAGCCAATTCTATTCCTCCAGCTGAGCCCTGTCTTCACTGGGCTCCTTTTGATTTATTAACTCAGGCTTAGTATAGCCTTTTTCATATAAAATACGCCGTGCTCCGCGACCGCCATAGTGCTTATTAATCTGGCGGCGACTGCGAAAGAATGACTTTAATAACTGACTCGACTCTTCAGCCAGCAGGCCGGCTTGAAGTTCAGGGCGATGATTTACGCGGAGCTCAGGATCTTCTAAAAGATAAGCCGCGCCGCCCTTTTGATCAGCAGCGGCGTAAACAAGTCGACCCACGCGGGCCTGAATAATTGCACCTAGGCACATTAAGCATGGCTCCAGATTGCAGTATAAGCTCGCTTGTGGAAAAAAGCGACGACCGGTCTTTTCAGCTGCCTCCATGAGGCATAACACCTCAGCATGCCCAAGGGGGTTTTGGCTTTTTTCTCGAGAATTTGCGGCCCTGGCTAAGATTTGGCCAGATTCGACCAGAATCGCTGCAACCGGGATTTCTCCCTGCGCTGCGGCCTCCTGAGCCAAGGCCAAAACCTCAGTCATAAAAAGCCTATCCTCTTCGGTCGAGGCTAGTTTTTTAGCTGATTCAGATTTATTTTGGATTTCGTTTGACACGGAAATTCCAACCTTTCTCCGCTAGCTCGCAAGAAATAGTATACATCAAGACTCGAGTCTTCTTGTAGAGGGGTTTGCATAGTCTGCGGAATGAAACTATAATAACATGGCTAATTTGCAGGACAATTGGCAGAAAAACTGCTATGGGACTGCTAGTGAAGACAGGATGGTACCTTTATGTCAAGTTTAAAAGAGGGTCGCTGCTATAATTGCGGCTCAATACTACACCTAGACCCCCAGATGGAGAAGGGACACTGTATCTACTGTGATGCAGTCTTTGAGAATGAAAGAGCATTTGAAATTGCAGCAAACCCTGATGACTATAGCTTTGAAAATAAGGAAATGCCACCTTACGAGGGGCCTAACTTAGACCCGAAGCCCAGCTCTGCCCCTGTCGTTAACTTTAGCCCGCCGCCAAAGGCGACAGCCAAAAAGCAGGCCGAGGCAAAGCCGGTCTATGAACCTAAAATCAGAGAGATTCCTGACGTCAAGGCTGATCGTAAAGTTGCTTTAATCGCGGGGGGCGCAATTGCGCTTTGCATCTTGCTCTTCTTAGCAATCGTCTTACCACAGACCATCAATCGAGATAAGCAACGTGAAGAGATGGCCAATACTTTCTCTCAAGCAGTCAAAACAATTGGTGGGAGTAGTGAACAAGTCATTTTAGGCGAGGATTTCGTAATCACAGGAATGAAGAACAACCGCGGCATCTTGATTTTGCAGGAACTCAAGGATGAGGCCCAGGCAAAAGAGTACTTCAAGGCCTTTGTCGAGGCGAGAGGTCGCGATGCAAATGGTGAGGTAGTCCTCGATTTAATTGCTAAAGATAAAACTTACAGATTAAGCCAGGATGGACGAGATGCTGAGATTGAATTGCGTCCAGATGCGGCATTAGATTAGGCGGAACTTAGAATTGCTGGGGCAGAGTTTACGCGGGGAAAGCTTGTTCTTAATTTCGTAACAATCCCTTAGAAAATTAGACTCATGCATGCCGTATGATAAGCATGAAGGGCAGGAGTGCTCAAATCTTTCTGCAACTTTCATACTTTTCTCCTCCAATGATAAACAGTTCCGTGGGGCCTAATACGGAACTGTTTTTCAATGCTCAAAAAAGCTTAATGATAGAGTAAAATTAAGCAAAGATTAGATTTTTAGAAAAGTTTAAGCTATCTAGATTAGAAACACGAAGAGGATTCAGATGAGCAAAAAGATTGCGCGCAGAACTTCATTGGATATGACGGAGGGTAATCCAACCTCCTTGCTATTAAAATTTGCAGTCCCTCTTTTGCTGGGCAACTTTCTCCAGCAAACATATAATATTGTCGACTCTTTAGTTGTCGGCAATTATGTAGGGAAGGAAGCCCTGGGCGCGGTTGGCTCTGTGATGCCCGTTACCTTCCTCTTCATTTCGCTTTTCATGGGCTTAGCTATTGGTTCGACTGTAATTATTGCTCAGTATTTCGGGGCTAAGGATAAGCGCAATGTCCAATTGACAATTGAGACCATCTACAAAGCCTATGTCGTTATGAGTATCGTAATTACTGCGCTCTCACTATTTTTCATTAACGACCTTCTGCATTTAATGGGCGTGCCGGAGGATATCTTCGATTTTGCTAAGACTTATCTCAGTATTATCTTCCTCGGCTACTTTGCGCTCTTTGGCTACAACGTCAATAACAGTATCTTACAGGGGGTCGGAGACACTATTTCCTCGCTCTACTATCTGGCTATTGCAGTGGTCATTAATATTGTTTTGGACCTGCTCTTCGTTGGTTATTTTTCCTGGGGAGTTGCGGGTGCGGCTTACGCCACTGTGATTGCTAACTTTTGCTCCTTTGTCTTTGGCGTCTGGCATATCAATAAGCGGGAGGATGGGGTCAGAGTTCGCCTCTTTACCAAGAATTTTTCTGGGCCGATCCTACGTGAGGCATACCGCCTAGGAATCCCCGCAGGTTTACAGAATGTTATTTTCTCTGTCGGGATGCTGGCTGTGGTTCGCTTAGTTAATAGCTACGGGACTAACTTTATCGCTGGTTATAACGCGGCGATTAAAATTGATGGTCTAGCCTTCTTGCCAATCACTTCATATGCAAGTGCGACAACTGCATACGTCGGTCAAAATATCGGCGCCAATCGCATGGATCGGGTGCGCAAGGGAGTACGAGCAGCTCTGCGTATAAATTTCGTGACTGCTGCGATTTTAGCCCCCTTGGTCGTCTTTATGGGGCCAAAGCTCTTAAGTCTCTTCCTCGACCAATATGACCCCGAGGTAATTGCCGCGGGGATGGCCTATCTCTGGCGAGTAGTGCCATTTCTCTGGGCGCTGGGTTTCCTCTTTATCATCAACAGCGCAATTCGCGGTGCCGGTTCTTCTTTGATGCCGATGTTGATTACCTTCTTTGGCCTGATTCTCGGTCGTGTACCCCTGGCCTATGGGCTCAATCATTACTTTGGCCGGGATAATATTTTCTGGTCCTGGCCCCTCGGCTGGGCGCTCGCTCTAGTCATTGCTATCACTTACTATCTGAGTGGTCGTTGGCATAATAAGTCGCGCTTACAATTTAGCCCTGAGCTAAGTAATGAAAAGCATGGTTCAGCGGCCGGGGTAGAAACTTGCGCCGATGCTGATAGCAAATAAAAAGCGTCGACCGAAGTCGACGCAAATTGGCGGGAACGTGTAAGAATCGAACTTACCTAAGAAGCTTTTCACCCCTCGCAACGGTTTTGAAGACCGCGGGGCACACCAGCACCCATCCGCTCCCATTAGATGTAAATGCTTAGATAAAATAGCACAGACTCCGGGCAGTGGCAAGGAAAGCTGAAAAAATACTTCCAGATTAACTATAAAGAGGGGAATCTAGCCCTCAAGCCTCGTGCATATGCCTTGCAAATTACTATAAAATTAAGTATAATAACGGCTGATGACTCTAGGAAAGGAAAGCAGAACTACGTACATACTAACTAACAATCCTCAAGTTGTGAAAGTTTGGGCTTCAAGGGTTCGAGTGGACTTCATTGAAGCTGGTCTTGTAGATTTCTACAAAGCAGCCAGAGACCGCATACATGAGGGAGAGGTTTTGCTCTCACATCCACTTTCTTCGAGTATCAAACCGGGAGAAACCCCCTATAAGTCACTGCTGATAAAGCAAGCAGATAATTCACCGCAGCTCGATTTTGACTCTTTAGACTTAATTGAGGCGGCTTTAGCTGCGACAGAGAAGTTTCTCCAATACTACGGGCAGCGCTTACCTTACTATAGTGAGCGGGTCCACAGAGATTTCCAATTAATTGATTTAAGCGTGATTAACTCTGCGCTCGAATCGGCAGGGCTCGACAGCTTCGCTCTGGAAACTCGTGGCGGATAGCCCTCAGCATGCATTAAGGTTCAAGCACGGCTTAGGCTGCTGCGGACTTTAATAATAAAAGAAAGGAAGATCTATAGATGAAGCTTCAACTAGGTTACATCGACATTTCCGGTGTCGAGTTTGCGGACAAGTCAGAAATCAAAAATGGTATCTTGTACGTAAATGAGAAGGAAATCGTCGCTGAAGTTCTCCAGGATGAACATCTGAAAGCAGCTCGTCTCGAGATCACGAAACCGGGAGAATCATGCAGAATTACTCCGGTCAAAGACGTCATCCAACCCCGCTGTAAAGTCGAGGGTCCGGGTGGCGTTTTTCCAGGCTGGATGCATAAGGTAGACACAGTTGGCAGCGGCAAAACTCATGTTTTGCGTGGCGTCAACGTAGTCACCGCCGGTAAGATCGTTGGTTTCCAGGAAGGCATTATTGATATGACCGGCCCGGGTGCTGACTATACCCCGTTCTCTCAGTTTAACAACCTCGTATTGGTCGTGGAGCCTAAAGAAGGCATTCACCCTCACCAGTACGAAAAAGCTGCCCGTCTAGCTGGCCTCAAAGTGGCCACAATGCTGGGTGAGCTCTCTCGTGAACTCAAAGCAGACGAAACCGAAGAATTTGAAACACTCGGCATTAAGGAGGGCATCGAAAAGTATCCCGACCTGCCGCGTGTAGGCTATGTCATGATGCTCCAGAGCCAAGGGCTCTTACACGATACCTACGTATACGGTGTCGATATGAAACAAAGTTTAACCACCATGATTATGCCGACCGAAACCATGGACGGTGCAATTATCTCCGGTAACTGTGTTTCAGCTTGTGACAAGAATACGACCTTCCATCACTTGAACAACCCGGTCATCGCCGAACTGTTTAAGGAACATGGCAAGACGCTGAACTTTGTCGGTGTGATCATCACGAACGAAAACGTCTATCTTGCTGACAAGATGCGCTCCTCAGACTGGACCGCCAAGCTGGCTGAGTTCCTCCAACTGGACGGCGCTATCGTTTCACAGGAAGGCTTCGGCAACCCCGATACCGACCTGATTATGAACTGCAAGAAGCTTGAAGAGCGTGGCATCAAGACCGTCATCATCACTGATGAGTACGCCGGTCAGGACGGCAAGTCACAGTCACTTGCTGACGCCGATGCTGCTGCTGACGCAGTGGTTACCGGTGGTAACGCGAACATGGTCGTCAAGCTGCCCGCACTGGAGCGGGTTATCGGCAGCACCGAATTTGTGAACGTCATTGCCGGCGGCCACGATGGCAGCTTACAGGCAGATGGCAGCATTGAAGGTGAACTCCAGATGATCACCGGCGCAACTAACGAGATGGGCTTTAACAAGCTCAGTGCCCGTTAAGAAAGGAGACTGAAATGACAAAACTTCGTGTTGTTCATTATATTAACCAGTTCTTCGCGCAAGTCGGTGGTGAAGAGATGGCTCACATCGAGCCCGAGAAGCGCGAAGGCGCTGTAGGTCCCGGTCTGGCTTTTAACACCGAATTTGGTGAGCAAGCAGAAATCGTAGCAACGATCGTCTGTGGCGACTCCTACTTCGGCGAAAACATGGATAAGGCCAAAGAAACCGTCTTGAACATGGTCAAGGAAGAAAAGCCTGACCTCTTCATCGCTGGACCTGCCTTTAACGCCGGCCGCTATGGTGTCGCTTGCGCCACTATCACAGCCGCAGTTAAGGAAGAATTGGGAATTCCCGCAATCACCGGTATGTACGAGGAGAACCCCGGTGCCGATATGTTTAAGGACAAAGTCTACATCATCGCCACCCGCGACTCCGCAGCCGGCATGCGAAAAGCAGTGCCGCCGATGGCCAAATTAGGCTTGAAGCTGGCAAAGGGTGAAGCCGTTGGCTCATCAGCAGAAGAAGGCTACCTGCCGAACGGCATCAGAGTCAACTTCTTTGAAGAGAAGCGCGGTGCTTTAAGAGCAGTAGAAATGCTGAACAAGAAGCTCGCAGGCAAGGCTTACACCACAGAGTATCCGATGCCCTCATTCGACCGTGTCGAACCAGGTGCAGCAATTAAAGAGATGAGCAAAGCAACAATCGCCTTGGTCACCTCTGGCGGTATTGTCCCGAAGGGCAACCCCGATCACATCGAATCTTCAAACGCCTCTAAATTTGGTGAGTACAATATCGCCGGCGTTACCGATCTCGATGCGGATACCTACGAGACCGCTCACGGCGGCTACGACCCGGTCTATGCAAATGAAGACTCAGACCGCGTCCTGCCCGTAGACGTGCTGCGTAAACTCGAAGCCGATGGCAAAATCGGCAAGCTCTATGATCACTTCTACACCACAGTAGGTAACGGTACCGCCGTTGCCTCAGCCAAGAAGTTCGGTGAGGAAATTGGCAAGAAGCTCAAGGCCGATGGCGTTGATGCAGTCATCCTCACCTCTACCTGAGGAACTTGTACTCGTTGCGGCGCAACGATGGTAAAAGAAATTGAAAGAACCGGTCTGCCTGTCGTCCACGTATGTACAGTCACTCCGATTTCGATGACAGTTGGTGCAAACAGGATTGTACCTGCAGTCGCAATTCCTCACCCGCTTGGCAATCCTGGACTGAGTCGTGAGGAAGAATATGAGCTGCGGAGCAAACTCGTTGAGAAATCACTCCGCGCCCTAGAAACTGAAGTTTCAGACCAAACGATCTTTGAGTCATAAATTTTAACGGCTCGCGGCAGAGGTGAGCTAGCTTACCTCTGCCGTTTTATTTTCCACTAAAATCCTGAATCCTGACAGCAGATAGTTAATTCCTTATCTGCCCGGCCAAAAGCTTTTACGGAGGGCTTTTATTTGGTAGAATAAAACGAGTGCTCGCAGATGAGCGCCTCGCAGCAGAGTTGCCGATAACGACGGCGGTTGTGCTGCGGTGCGTGGCTGTACGGCTATAGCGTGGTCCGCAAATACATAAATGTATTAGAGGAAAGAGGCACTATGTCTAAAATTTACGATGTCATTATCCTTGGCGCAGGCCCGGCAGGACTGGCAGCAGGCTTGTACACCGGTCGTTCGCGCCTGTCAACCCTGATCATCGAAAAGGGATCTGACGGTGGTCAAATCGCGATTACCGATGAGATTGAGAACTATCCTGGCCAAATGCCCGAAGGCGAAAGCGGCCCCGCATTAGTTGAGCGTTTCACCAAGCAGGCTGAGCGTTTCGGTTGCGAACGCGTAACTGATACCGCAACTAAGCTCGAACTCGAAGGTAGAATTAAGAAGGTTCATTGTGGTGACACAGTCTACGAAGGTCGTACAGTAATTCTGGCAACCGGCGCACACTCCAGAAAAATTGGCTGCCCCGGTGAGGACGAATTTACCGGTAAAGGCGTTTCCTACTGTGCAACCTGTGATGCTAACTTCTTCGAAAATCTCGAAGTCTTTGTCGTCGGTGGTGGTGACACAGCTGTTGAAGAAGCCATGTATCTTTGCAAATTCGCACGTAAGGTTACCTTGATTCACCGCCGTGATGAACTGCGTGCTGTCAAGAGCATCCAAGAGCGTGCATTCAACACTGAGAATCTCGAATTCATGTGGAACTCAGTAGTCGTTGACCTCGAGGGTGAGGGTGTACTCGACACCATGACCGTTGAAGACACCAAGACCGGTGAGCGCCGCGTAATTAAGGCTGACGAAGATGATGGCATCTTTGGCTGCTTCGTATTCATTGGCTACTTACCGAACTCCGAGCTGTTCAAAGATCAGGTCGAATGTGAGTGGGACTATGTCCTAACTGACGAAGACATGAAGACCAATATCCCTGGCGTCTTTGCTGCCGGTGATATCCGCAAGAAGAGCTTGCGTCAGGTCGTGACTGCAGCAGCAGACGGTGCCATTGCAGGAATCCAGTGCGACCACTATATCCAAGAAAACTTTAGTCACGAAGAATAATTGTTTAATATCCGCCTGCGGACAGCAGCAGCTGTAGCAGGCGGTAGTTTCATAGGAGGAATTATGCTAGAACTCGATCGGAAAAATTTTGAAGAAGAAGTCTTGCAAGCAGAAGGAACCGTTTTGGTTGACTTCTTTGGTGATGGCTGCGTACCTTGCGCTGCCTTAAAGCCCCACGTTGAAGCTCTTGCAGAAGAGTATGGCGACAAGATTAAATTCACCTGCCTGAACACCAGTAAGGCTCGTCGTCTGGCCATCAGCCAGAAGATTCTCGGACTGCCAGTAGTGGCGATTTACCAGAACGGTGAGAAGGTCACTGAGCTGGTCAAAGAAGCCTGCACTAAAGAGGCAGTTGCCGAGCTAGTAAAACAATACGCAGAGTAAGCAAATAGCTGCTCATGTATTGCTTAGATAGCTTAAAAATGGTATAAAGAGTGCGGGCTGAATTGCAAGCAATCAGCCCGCTGTTCTTAACCAGCAAGTGTTTGCGGAAAGGAGGTTATGTATGGCTATTTTAGATGGTGCTAAAGTCATCGTTATCGGTGACCGCGATGGAATTCCCGGCCCGGCGATTGCTCTCTGTGCAGAGTCCGCAGGTGCAGAAGTCATCTACTCCTCAACGGAGTGCTTCGTCTGAACCGCCGCAGGTGCAATGGACCTTGAGAACCAAAAACGCGTTCTCGGCTTCACTGAAGAGCACGGCGCAGAAAACATTGTTGTTCTGCTCGGTGCAGCTGATGGTGAAGGTGCCGGTCTCGCCGCTGAAACATGTATGGCAGGCGACCCGACATTTGCAGGTCCATTGACAGGAGTCTCGTTGGGACTCAGATGCTACCACGTGTGCGAGGAAGAAGTTAAATCTGAATTTGACGAAGCAGTCTATGAGGAACAAGTCAGCATGATGGAAATGGTGCTCGACGTGGATGAAATTGCAGAGGAAATGCAGGAGATCCGCGAAGAGTATTGCAAATTCTAATACTGATTCGCACTCTAACCGCCTTCGCAACGTTCCTGGTTGGGATCTTCCTAGCTATGAGAGTTTCGAAGGTGGTTTTTTACGCATGTAAGTACTAAAGCCCGGCAAATCAGCTTAAGTACTCAAGATAAATAAATATGAGAAAGGACCTAATGAGCAGAATGAAACCTGTAATCAAAGGCAGTGCCTACGTCTTGGCACACGTACCCGAGATGGTAATCTACAACGGTACGACCCAAACCACAGAAAGAGTGGTTAATCCCGAATCCGAATACCTGAAGGAAATTAGAAAACACCTTCGTAAATACGAGGATGTCTTAGCCTACGCACCGAACCAGTGCTACATCGGCGGCATCACCCCGGAGGAGCTAAAGGAAGTTGAATTCCCCTGGTATGATAAGCAAATTGAAACCAATGGTCGCTACAATAAATTCGGTGAAATTATGCCGGAGGAAGAATTTCTACTGCTCATGCAGGTAGTTGACGAATTTGACCTCGTCTTCTTAGACAAAGAATTCGTAGCTAAGGTCAGACCCCAATTTGAAAAATGGGAACTGGTCACCGATTTAATGAAGGGCAGACTCAAAGAGGGTCATGAGTTGAGCGAAATTGAACATCTCGTGAACGATGAGCATGCCGAAGGTCTGTATCACGAAGATAAGCTCGTCGGCTGTGTCCGTCGCGCACACGATATCGACCAGAACCTAAACGCCCACGTCATGCATGAGAACATGGTCTCCAAAGCTTCATCAGTCCTGGCTCTTGCTCATGTGGTCAAGAATTCAGATTTACCGGTTGAAGACATTGAATACGTAATCGACTGCTCAGAAGAAGCTTGTGGTGATATGAACCAGCGTGGTGGCGGTAACTTTGCTAAAGCCGCAGCTGAAATTGTCAATCTCCCCTCAGCCTCAGGTTCAGATACCAGATCATTCTGTGCAGCTCCCTCACACGCCTTAGTTGAAGCCGCAGCATTGGTCAAAGCAGGCGTCTTTAAAGCTGTTGCAGTTACTGCCGGTGGCAGCACGGCAAAGCTCGGCATGAATGGTAAAGATCACGTCAAGCGCGACCTGCCAATTCTCGAAGACTGCCTCGGCGGCTTCGCAATCGTAATTGCTCAGGATGACGGCGTTAACCCGATTATCGACCTCGATCATGTCGGACGTCACGCAGTTGGTACCGGTTCCGCACCGCAGGCAGTAATCAGTGCTCTAGTCACCGATCCGCTGGATAAGGCTGGCCTGTCAGTACTCGATGTTGATAAATTCTCACCTGAGATGCAGAACCCCGATATCACCAAACCTGCCGGTGCAGGCGACGTGCCCTTAGCCAACTTCAAGATGATTGCAGCCCTCGCGGTAAAACGTGGCGAGCTCGATCGTAAAGACTTAAATAAGTTTACCGAAGAGCACGGACTTCCGGGCTTTGCCCCGACCCAGGGTCACATCCCCTCAGGCGCACCCTATATCGGACACGCTTCAGAAGCGCTGAGAAATGGCGAGATGAAACGCGTCATGATTATCGGTAAAGGCTCACTCTTCCTAGGTCGTATGACAAACCTCTTTGATGGCATCTCCTTCATGCTGGTTAAGAACGACGGTCAGGGCGAAAGTGAGACCGCAGGTGTATCCAAGGCGGAAATTCGCAAACTGATCGGTGAATCACTCCGCTCATTTGCCGAAGGTATCCTCCAGAAAGAAGAGTAAGTTGCATGATGAAAGAAATTCAAAACACTGTCGCTAACACTTTCCTCGAACTGGCCGATGCTCTCGAGAGTGGCCGCTTCGGTGCGGTCAAAGTGGCTGTGACGGGGATCGGCTCTGAACACGGTGAAGAGAACGTTCTCCAAGGTGCCATAATGGCTGCCAAACGCGGTGTCTCGGTCTATTTCATCGGCTCAATTGACGTGCCTGAAAACTGTGGTGTAACTAAGGTTGAAGCACATGACGAAGATTCTTGCTTTGCTGCGATGGAAAAACTTCTCGACAGCGGTGAAGCACAGGCTGCAGTAGCAATGCACTATCCATTCCCAATTGGTGTGGCCACTGTGGGACGGGTTGTTTGTCCGGCAAACGGCCGGGAAATGTTCCTCGCCACCACTACTGGAACCAGTGCTACCGACCTGGTTGAAGGTCTGGTTCGCAATGCCGTCGCTGGGATTGCTACAGCTAAGGCTTGTGGGATAGAGAATCCGAGCGTTGGGCTCTTAAATCTGAACGGTGCTCGTCAGGCCGAGATGGTTCTGAAAGAGCTTCAGGAGAAGGGCTACGAGATCAACTTTGCCGAAAGCGCAAGGTCCGATGGTGGCATGATCATGCGTGGTAACGACCTGCTTAAAGGTTCAGCCGACGTAATGGTTATGGATACTTTGACCGGTAATGCGATTATTAAACTTTTCGCAGCCTATTCCACCGGTGGTAGCTTCGAAACTGTCGGCTACGGTTATGGTCCGGGCGTCGGTAAGGGCTATGACCGCAAGGTTCTGATTATCTCGAGAGCCTCTGGTGCACCACTTATTGCAAATGCCTTAATCTATGCTTCCGACTTAGTTAACGGTCAGCTGAAAGAAAAGGTCAACGCAGAAATTGCTGCTGCTGAAAAAGCAGGTCTGGAAGGCATTATTGCTGCCAGAAGCAAGTCTGCTCAGGCCAAAGATTCTGCAGAAGAAGTCGTTTGCCCGCCAGCCGAACCGGTGGCCGAGCAAATCGCTGGAATTGATGTTCTCGACTTGGAGGACGCAGCGAAGGTTCTGTGGAAGGAAAAGATTTACGCAGAAACTGGCATGGGTTGCACCGGTCCGATTATTCGAATCAGTGCAGAGAACCTAGCTAGATCACGCGAGCTTTTAGCCGCAGCAGGTTACATTGAAGAAGCCTAAAGTAAAAGTTTTGCCTTAGACTTTAAACTATCCCCCGGCAAGCGCCGGGGGAATTTTGCTTTTATGGCTAATTATGAAAACAAATTACTGGCTAGAGAATTAATTACTTATTTTGATAAGTCTAAAAGGAGGATGATATGGCAGACAAAGAGCAAGCAGAAGTTAAACTTAGCTCATACACTAAGGCTGGGGGCTGAGGCGCGAAGATAGGACCGGAGGTCCTTTCAACTTTGCTAGCTAAGCTTGAGCAGAAGCCTGACCCCAATGTCCTGGTCGGTTTTGAAGCTAGTGATGACGCGGCTGTATATAAGATAAGGGATGATTTACTGATCATTCAGACCATGGACTTTTTTCCTCCCTTAGTTGATAATCCCTACGATTATGGGCGGATAGCAGCTGCCAATGCCATCTCAGATATCTATGCTATGGGTGGAACTCCCTTGATGGCTCTAAACATCCTAACTTTTCCTTCCTGCCTAGACTTAGCCCTGGTTCAAGAAATCCTGCGCGGTGGCAATGAAAAGGCCTTGGAAGCAGGGATTAATATTCTCGGTGGGCACAGCATAGAGGATACTGAGCCGAAGTACGGCTTATCCGTAGTCGGGGTCTGCCATCCAGACGAATTACTAAGTAACAGTACGGCCCAAGTCGGAGACCTGATAGTTCTGACCAAGGCTATCGGTAGTGGTGTGCTCAGCACAGCTGCCAAGGCTAATCTAATCAGGGCAGAAACTGAGTCTGAAGTGATTGAGACGATGGCTAAACTAAACCGGAGAGGCATGGAGCTTGCGCGTAAATTTAAGCCGAGCTCGGCAACTGATGTGACTGGTTTCGGCTTAGTCGGTCATGCCTTAGAGATGGCGGAAGCTTCCGGGGTCAAGCTTGAATTCGAGGCAGAGGCTATTCCACTTTTAGCTCAGGCAGAAGAAATGGCTGAGATGGGCATAATTCCAGCTGGCGCCTATCAGAATAAAGCCTATGTGGGAGAGCGCTTTGAGGCGCGCGAAGGGGTCAAGGAAGCTCTGGTCGATCTAGTCTTTGACCCGCAGACCTCGGGTGGTTTACTCTTCAGCATGAGCCCGGAGAATGCAGCAGCCTGCTTGGCTGAATTCGAGCGAGAAAATGAAGACTTCGCAATCATCGGGCGGGTCTGTGAATATACAGCTGGAGCTAGAATTATCCTTAAGTAAGTAGCAGATGGAAGTTTGGAGGAAGTATAAATGCACGAGCCAATTATCGTAGATGCTAGGGGCCAGGCCTGCCCTTTTCCAGTCGTGATGACTAAAAAGGCCCTGGCAGAAAACCCAGATTGTCAGGACTTTCTGATTCAGGTCGACAATCAGGTAGCAAGCCAGAACGTTTCTAAATATGCTCAAAGCCAGGGCGCTGAGAGTAGAGTTGAAAGTTCTTCTGAAGATTTGATTGAAGTTAAAATATCGCGCAGTGGCAGTGGAAAGACGAGTCCATTTAGCGCAAAAGCACTGCCCGAGCCAGTTCAAAGCAAGGCCAAAAGAGTGGTACTCATTGGCTCTGAGCAGATGGGTAGTGGTGATGATCGCTTAGGCGATAAATTAATTGCCTCTTTTCTATTTGCCCTAAGTCAACAAGATGAACTCTGTGATCAGCTGATTTTTTATAATACTGGGGTCAAGCTTTGCTGTCGTGCTTCTGCAGTTATAGAAGATCTTAAGACTCTCTCAGCAAATGGGGTTAAAGTAATTGCTTGCGGCACTTGCCTGGAGCATTTCGGCCTAAAAGAGGAATTAGAAATCGGTGAGATCTCAAATATGTATGATATAGTTGAGATATTGATGACTGCAGCTGTGGTTATCAGACCATAGTAATGGAGTCAAGAATCGACGTGCAGAGAGAAGAGCGAAAAACCCAAGAGCGATTAGTGATTAGTTTTGGCGGCAGTACGGAAGCGCAAATTTTTGCTTCTGCTGCACAAGAAGCTGGGATTTCAGGGCGGCTAATTCCAAAGCCGCGAGAGTTCAGCGCCGATTGCGGTCAGGCCTTTATGACAGCAATTGAAAACGCAAGCCTAATCGAAGCTCTGATTAAAGAAGAAGCTCTCGAATATGAGGAGATCCGAAAGCTTTTATTTAAGCTTTAATCAACTTTGTTCCGAGGCAGGGAGGTTTTAATGTCTAAAGAAAATTGGCTCAGGGCTTTACCTGGTATTGATAGCCTCTTACGTAGTGAGTCGATGCAGCACTTGCGCTCAGGATATAGTGAGCGGGCCTTGACCGATGCTTTGCGCAATATTTTGCAAGATTTGCGGCAGCAGCTATTGAGTGATGAGCTGGCCCTTGATTTAGAAAATTTTCTTTTAACTTTAGACATAGAAAAGAAAGACTGCAGCCAAAGTGAGGCCTGGGCAGACTTTCTTAGGCCGCGCATAAAAAGCGAATTATCCTTGAATGAGGGCTTTAGTTTTCGCCCAGTAATCAATGCAACTGGAGTAATTCTCCACACTAACTTGGGGCGGGCTCCTTTAGGCGATCTGGCTGCGCGTCATGTCTACGAGTCATTAATTTCTTACAGCAATCTCGAATATGATTTAGCGGCAGGTGAGCGCGGTGAGCGCTACCAAGCATTGGAGCCACTCCTTGCTAGGTTGACCGGGCAGGAGGCAGCACTTGTCGTGAATAACAACGCGGCTGCGGTGCTCCTGATTTTGAATGAATTAGCTGAGGGGAAAGAAGTCATCGTTTCACGTAGCGAATTGGTTGAAATTGGCGGTGCCTTTAGGGTCCCGGATGTGATGTTAAAGGCCAATTGTCGCTTGCGTGAGGTGGGGACGACGAATAAGACCCACGACTACGACTATGAGCGGGCGATAAATCCCGAAACCGCTCTAATCTTAAAGGTTCACCAAAGTAACTTTAGAATTACTGGCTTCTACTCTGAGCTTGAAGCGAAGGAGCTTGCTCAGATTGCAGAGCGCCACGAGCTACCTTTTGTTTACGATCTCGGTTCAGGCTTATTGCATCCGGAGGCAAAGCGGCTTTTACCGGAGGAGCCATCAGTTCGAGATGCGCTAAACTCTAAGGCCGACTTGATTTGTTTTTCTGGAGATAAACTTCTGGGTGGCCCACAGGCTGGAATTATTGTCGGCAAGAAAAAATATATCGAGCGACTGAAGAAGAATCCGTACACCAGGGCCTTTAGGATTGACAAGATGGTTGTGTCCGCTCTAGAGGCGGTGCTGAGAGCTTATCTCGATCCCGAGAGATTAAAGCTTGAATTACCAATCTTTGCCTTCTTAGAAAAGAGCTTGGCTGAGCTCGAATCGCGCTCAGATATTTTTATTGACCGATTAGAAGCTCAGGGGGTAGAAGCCAGCCTAGTTTCAAGCGAAGGTGAAATCGGCGGGGGTTCAGCTCCAGGCCAGGCATTTCCTTCCTGTGCCATTGCACTCGACCCAGCCCAAATTGGCAGAAGCGCTGCAGAGGTGGAAGCCGAGCTGAGACAGCAGGATCCACCAATTGTTGCCTGCATTCGCAAGGATTGCCTGCTCTTTGATTTGCGCTGCGTGAGGGAAGATGAAGAGGAGGAGCTCTGTCGCTCCATTCTCAAAATCTTTGCCAAAAATTCCTAAATCAATCGCTCTAAGCTTAGATTAAGAAGCGTAAGTCACCACGTAGCTTGGTCAGCTTATCTTTATCCATCTTTTCGAGAATGGCGACTGCATACTTGCGGCTGCTCTTAATCTGGTCACGGAAATCTGCTAGACGTAATGCACCTTCAGCCTCGATAGTAGAGCGGACAATCTCTTTCGCCTGATTGTAATAAGTAGCTGAAATTAAAAGTTCTGAATTCAATCTAATCAATTCACCCTGCTCAATTAAATCTTCTAAGAGTAAATCGAGGATTTCACTATTAGAACTCTCCTTTTGGCCCTTTGCTGTGAGCTCTTGTTTTAGAGCTGCAAATTCGGCTGCGTTACGGTCTGTAATCAACTTAGCTTCGACTTCTTCTCGGACGAAGGGTTCAAAGCCTGCGGCTTCGTAGGCCTTTAGAATATGGCTTTCAAACGCGCTTACAGCGGGGGAGCGTTGAGGACTAAAGTTATAATCTGCGACTAGCTTATCTATGTTTTTTAGGTATTTAAGTTCAGTTAATGCATTCAAAAGACCATCCTGGATTTCGAGTCCGACCTTAGGGGCGATGCGACTGCGAGCTTCCTCTCTACGCATGCCTGCTCTGAGGGGCTGGGCTTGATGGTATTCGGCAAAGATAGCCTGGGCACTTTGGCCCATTTTTTCGAGGAAGGCAGCTGAGACGTAAAGATTTGGACTTAATTCATAAATCCTTTTTTCACTACTTAATTCAGCGACTAACTGAGCTAGCTCAGTTTCTTTTACTGCATCCAGTCCCGCTCGTAGTACAGCTGTTTTTAACTTGTAGTAGTGACGGCTTTGGCTGTCTATTGCGAGGGCTAGACGTTCTTTATCTGAGGCTTCCTGCCAGGCATTCAAGAATTCAACACGGGCTTTCGCGCTGAGGCTCTGCTTTGGCGGAAAGGGGTCGAGGACTTGACCGCCAGCGATTGTAGAAAGCGGTGAGTAGAAGCGCAGGACAAAGGGATCCTGGTACTTGGCAACTATGGCTTCGCTGAGGTTTAAACGAGCGACAGCAGTCTCGCCGGGATTTAGTTCTTTTTTGCCGTAAAGGATGATTCGGCAAAGCTGCTCACTAGCACCCAGATGCAGATGGAGTCTCGATTCAGTCTTAATTGAATACTTTGATGATGGTAAGACTGAGACTTGAACCTCCAGATACTCTGTAGGTATCAGGGAGTCTAGGCGAGCTAGACACTTGCCACGGCTGACCTGGGTTTTGGCCTCGCCCACGAGATTAATTGCCAGGCGTTGGCCGGCCTGTCCCAGCTCAGCTTCTCGACCATGGACCTGGATTGAGCGCACCTTCAGCTTAGCGGCTTCAGGATAGAGGCTGAGCTCTTCGCCTTTTTGAACTCTGCCTTCAAGACAGGTTCCAGTCACGACTAGGCCGAAGCCGTCTTTGGCAAAGGCGCGATCGATCGGCAAGCGGAAGGGCAGGTCTGGATTCTTTTCTTTGATTTGAGAAAGTTCCTGGAAAATTGCCTCGCGCAACTCTTCTATGCCTGCGCCAGTCTGGGCAGAAACTTGGTAGAGAGGGGCATTTTCGAGAAAGGTTCCGACGCAGTTTTCGCGGACATCTTCACTAACTAATTCGAGCCACTCGGAATCGACTAAATCAGCTTTATTAATGACGATAATACCTTGAGGGACGCCAAGCAGGGAGAGAATTTCCAAGTGTTCTCTAGTCTGTGGCATAACTCCTTCGTCAGCGGCAACAATCAATAAGGCTAAGTCCATGCCGCCGGCTCCAGCCAGCATATTGCTGATAAAGCGCTCGTGGCCAGGGACGTCAATAATTCCGGCGCGCCCACCATCGGGCAAGTCGAGCCAGGCAAAGCCCAGTTCAATCGTGATGCCGCGCTTCTTCTCCTCTGCCAAACGGTCGGTCTCCACCCCGGTCAGGGCGCGGATCAAAGAGCTCTTACCATGGTCTACGTGACCTGCTGTGCCAATAATGATATTATTCATGAGAAGGCCTCTCCTAATTAATTCTGATGGGCTTAACCACAGGCTTAATCTTAACATAGCTAGGAGAATCAACGGAGGTGCGTATGAATGTTTTTGATAAATTGCGCTTTAGTGAGCAAGAGGAGGTGGTAGACCATCTCTTCCACAGCCCGATTCTTCGAGTTGAGCGCATTGCTTCCAATGGGCAAAGCACTGAATTCTTTGAACAGGAAGAAGATGAGCTGGTCTATTTAGTCCAGGGGGAGGCTATAATCGAGGATGCCGACGGTCGTTTACTGGAATTAAAAACGGGTGAATTACTGTACCTGCCAGCTGGCTATAAGCATCGCGTGACTAAGAGCAGTACTGAGTGCATCTGGCTTTGTTTCTTTTTCCCACCCCAAGAAGGTGCACGCTTTTTTAGCCGCAATTAAATTTGCTTTCTCAAAGCGGAGAAAAAGGGCTCAGTTTGACTTAGTTTGACTGCTTGATTTTTACTCCTGGAGTCATTATGATATGACAGTACTTTGCAGGAACAATCTGCAGTTACAGCAAGATGGGGATATAGCTCAGCTGGGAGAGCGCTGCCTTCGCATGGCAGAGGCCATGGGTTCGAATCCCATTATCTCCACCACAGCCCTTAATCGCGTTCGATTAAGGGCTGTATTTTTTTCAAAAGCTCAGCCGAGTTTGAAAAGGGGTTATGATGGCCGGAAATTTATTCTTTTGTACTGAATGTGGATACGAGAGTCGTGGTTGGCTCGGGAAGTGTCCGGCCTGTGGCGTATGGAATAGTTTTGCCGAGGCACCGCAGCAAGAAAAAGAAAAGAAGCAAAAAAAGAACTCCCGTAGCTCAGGGGCTTGGTTAGATTTAGCGGCGGATGATGTTTTAGATTTAGCCGAGGTCGATGCGCGAGAGGTGACTAAGATAGAGACCGGAATTAGCGAATTAGACCTGGTTTTAGGTGGTGGCCTGGTCCCAGGTTCACTGATTTTACTCGGTGGTGAGCCTGGTGTCGGGAAGTCAACCCTCTTATTGCAAATCTTAAATCAACTTGAGGAGCAGAAGCCGGGTTCAGTACTCTACGTCTCCGGCGAAGAATCTCCTGGCCAAATTAAACTCAGGGCAGATCGTTTAGGCATTCCTGCGCAGCAGGTTAAATTACTAGCGTCCACCGATTTAGCTGATTTTGCGCGAGCTGTGGAGAAGCTCAAACCAGAGTTTTGCCTGATCGACTCAATCCAGACCCTATACTCAGCTGATTTAACCTCTGCCCCAGGTTCTGCAAGCCAATTGCGGGAGGTTACGGCGGCCTTGCTCCGCCTTGCCAAGGCAGAAAATATTTGCATGATTATCGCCGGCCATGTGACCAAAGATGGACAAATTGCTGGACCGAGGATACTCGAGCATATGGTGGACACAGTGCTCTATTTCGAAGGTGAGAAAGACTCATATTACCGCCTGCTTAGAGCGCATAAGAATCGTTTTGGCTCGGTTGACGAGCTGGGTATTTTTGACCTAGATGATAAGGGCTTACATTCCTTAGCCAATCCCTCAGCCCAACTTCTCGCAGGGCGGCCTCAGGATGTCCCAGGTACAGCACTCACCGTGGGCCTGGAGGGCAGTCGACCGATGGTCATGGAAATTCAGGCTTTAGTTAGCCCGAGTAACTACCAGCAAGCGCTCAGGATGACCGAGGGTTTCGAGCGCAATCGACTTAGCTTATTGCTTGCGCTCTTAGCCCATAGTACAGAAGTCAATCTGGCCCTCCATGATGTGTATCTAAATGTCACTGGGGGTTTACGCTTACGTGAAAGGTCTGCTGATTTAGCGGTAGTTGCAGCGGCCCTCTCGTCGTTGGAACGCAAAGCCTTACCGCAAAATCTAATTATCTTAGGCGAGCTGGGTTTGGCCGGAGAACTGAGACGAGTTCCAGATTTGGATAAGCGGGTGATGGAAGCTTTGAAATTAGGCTTTAGAAGGTTTATCGTACCTAGTCAAAGTGAGTCAATGCTGGCAAAATTGAAACTAAAGGAGAATCCGGAATTTTTCTACGCCAGCTTGCTGAGTGAAGCGATTGATTGGATGTTTCCCTAAAGGACTCTAGGAGGTAAGAGTGATGCTAAATTCAGAAGCTAGGCAACCGGTAAAGGTTTACGGGATAATTGCCGCCGGAGGTTCTTCCGAGCGCTTTAAGTCGGGGGCTGAGCCTGAACAAGCAGAGCCCAGTAAAATTACTAGTAAATTAGCTGGCCGCCTAGTGATTGAATGGTCCTTAGCAGCCTTCGCCGCAAGTGCTCAGGTCGATGGCTATATAGTAGTTGCAAATCCCCAGGATATTCGTCAATTGCAAGCGCTGCTTCGCACAGCGGAACACCCGAAACTGATTGATATTATTAGCGGTGGAGAGACACGTCAGGAGTCTGTTTTTAATGCGATTTCTTATCTATCTGGGATTGTCGATGAGCCAGAAAAGGCTCTAATCCTAATTCATGACGGTGCTCGTCCTTTGCTCTCTTTAGCGGATTTGGAAAAGGTGATCTCGCAGTTAAGCAAGGAGCGCTGTGGCGCGGGACTCTGTACTCCTGTTTATGACACAATTCGGCGCTACTCTAAAACCGATCCAGAACGCACGCGAGTGATCCCGCGAGAGGAATGCTTTCTGATGCAGACACCACAAGGTGCCCCCTTGAAGATTTTGGCAGTGGCTGCAAAGGCGGCTCGCCATGAAGCAAAGCTTTATACGGATGATTTGGCTCTCTTAGAGGCCATTGGTTATCCGGTTAGATTGGTCCAAGGTTCGCGCGATAATCTGAAGATTACCACCTACGCTGATTTGAAGCTGGCAGAGTTTTATCTGCGGAGTAAGTTAAACGAAGAGAGCGATTATTATCGGCTTTTAGGCAGGGCCTAAGCTTAGAAATAGACTGAATTATGATACAGAAATATTTCAATAACGTAAGGAGATTGACAAAGAAAGTCGATTTTCTATGATACAATTAGTAAATAAGAATTCAATTAATTACTTAGGAGGCAGGATATGGCTAAAGTACCCCGCTATGCACGAACGCGGATTGCCAGCACAATTAATGCTCGTTATCATCCAGACGATGCTGTTATAGATTCATATTTTCTGGATGGCCGCTTCCCGAGTCGGCGTGAATCACGCGCTGTAGATATGACTACAGTACGTGAAGATAGAGGTTTTTTCTACGGTATATTTGCTCACCCGAAGGATGAGCAGAAAGCAACCGCAGATATGTCTTTTGCTCCGGCTCTGGAAAAACTGAACAACGAAGTTCGCGGCAGCGCAAAAAACATCGACGAGCAGATTAATGACTTAGCTGATGTCGCCGTGGACGTTACAGGTAGGGCAACCTTGGCCAGGGATGGGGTTAGACAATCCTGGTTCTCAGGCATTTTGCTTAAAGAAGGTGAGATAGCTGCGGTAACCACTACGGCCGGTTGCGCCTTACTATACCGTGGCGATGTACTATACCCTCTAACTGAGAGTGACTTTCAATTAGAAGCTATCGATTATAATGGAAACCCAATCGAAGGTATCAATGACTACGCAGCAGGGGTGGCTGGTACTATCCGATACTCCAATATTGCGCAGGTTAAACCTAACGATTGCGTAATCTTATGTAATCGGGAATTACTGGAGGCTCTTGGCCAACGAGAGCTTCTCCGGCTGCTGTTTGAAGCTGAGGATCAGATGGAAGCAGCACAGCAAATAATGACTGCTGCTGCAGCGAAGGCACCTACTGTTTCACTTCAAGTCTTGCTAGCTTTCGTTGAAGATGTTAATTTACAGTCGAAGACCGGCCGCTTAAACCTCGGCCTCTTCAACACAGGTTCAACTCCCACGCCGCAAGAATTGAAGCGGTCAGAGTCGGGACAAGGCCAAAGCCACAACGTGGAGGATAATAGAAACAATATGAAACGGAATGACAACTACGGTGACCGTAACAGACATGATAATAATCAGCATGACACGGGCACGTGGTCGGTAGCGAAGAATACTGAATATGATGATTCCGCATTTGCACCGCCAGCGGATTATGCTGACGATCAATATGCGGATTACACGGAACACGATGCCTATCAGGAATCAGACAGTCAGTTTAGCCCCGACTATCAGACGCAGAATTATGCTGCCGATGAATATGCGGATGACTACACAGAAGACTACAGTGAAAATTATGACGATAGCTATCATGGAGATTACGGAGCAAACTACGCGGACGGTGACTACGCTGACCCAGATTACTCCGGCCAGGACTACGGTGGAGCCGACTATGGTGAAACTTATGCTGGCTATGATGATTATAATGACGGTTACTATGATGACGGCTATTCCGATGATTATGGTGATGGCTATGACGACGGTTATGGCGATGAGTATTACGATGAATACTATGATGACTACGACTATGAGAAGCGCGAGAAAACTAAGCGCTTAATCATCCTCGGCGTCATCGCGCTAATCCTACTCTTAGCAATATTCTTCTTAGGGCGTAAGTTCTTGAGTGGTAAAGATAAGAATAAAGAGAACGAAACGACAGCTCAGACTACCGAGCTCCAAGAGGTCGTCAAACCCTCAGAGGAAAAGCAGCCGCCGCAGGTTCAACCGATACCTGAACAGCAGCGTCCGGAGCCGCAGGAGAATAAGGATGTTGAAGATCTCTTTGAACTCACTTTCTATTCAGATCCGAATGAAACACCACGTCAGTTCCTAAACTCAATTTATGGTAAGGACGATCAGATTTACTACGAATTCTTAAAGCGTTACAATCCGACCCTACCAGAGATGGACAGCCCGATGCCTGCGGGTTCAGCATGGAAAGTCCCTGCTTCTGAGTCAGGTCCCTTCAAAATTCTCGACTCATGGATGGATATACCTGAGATTAAGGAAGAATATGACGCTGGAGTCCAGAAGGTCAGAGAAGCCAAGGAAGCTAATCCGCCAGCGGATAACAATCCTGACAACACTGACTTCAACCAAGATGAGAATCAGACTGGCGATCAAAACGACGACCAGACTGGCGATCAGAATGACAACAACGGTTAAATTAGCGCACGGAGTCTAAATGAAGAGTGTGATAATGACTAAGGAGCACCACGCTGGTGCTCCTTAGTCTGTAAAGTGAAAATCTGAGCTAGGATTATAAACTAGCTTTAGAAGATAGATAAAAAAAGGAGACATAGTATGTGGAAAGAGTTTAAAGAATTTATTCAAAGAGGAAATGTCGTAGATATGGCTGTAGGCCTGATCATGGGCATGGCTTTCAAGGCAATCGTAGATAGTTTGGTCAACGACTTTATTATGCCGTTCATCAGTTTACTGGTTGGAGGAAGTAGACTGGCCGAAAAAAGAATTATTTTACGAGCCGGTGCGACACCAGAGGAAATTGTTAGTCTGAACTATGGTAGCTTCATTCAAACTGTTTTGAACTTCCTGATTATTGCCCTGGTAATTTTCTTCATGATTAAGGCAATGAATAAGTTACGTCGGAAGACTGAAAAAGCTGAGGCTGTAGCAGAGCCGAGTAAAGAAGAGAGCCTACTGACTGAAATCAGAGATCTACTCGCAAAGAAATAGAAGCTCTAGAGCTAATATAGCTTTTGGCAATCAATTGAAAAGGAGCCAGCTGGCTCCTTTTTTAATTTAAAATTTTGAGACTTGCTTTATTCAAAGACAAAAAAATTGAGTGAAAAACACTGGTCGCATAATATTCGTAGAAAATAAAACCCCTGAAACGCTTTGTTTCAAGGGTTTTATTAATGGAGCCTGAGGACGGATTTGAACCCCCGACCTGCTGATTACAAATCAGCTGCTCTACCTACTGAGCTACTCAGGCGCTAGGGTATTATGCTTTATATTTTGAAACTTGTCAAATTTAAATCTCAGAGCCTAGGCTGACACTCGAAATTTAAATCTTGCTTAATAATTTGATATTCAAATTTCTGTCACAATTCTGCACATTAAGTACAGGATTGAAAAGAAGATTTTGGCTATAATATATACAATCTGCCTCAGCATTTAATCCTTGCTGAATGAAAGGAGATTGAGCTATGAAACAGCTGAATCACTGGCGAAATCGAATTTTGGCTTTAAGTCTTTGCCTCTTATTTCTTATCTCAGCGCTGCTCTTTTTACCTGGGAATTATAGCGCAAGGGTTCAAGCCGAAGCTCCGCCATTTGCGTGGAATGATGCTCCTGTAAGCTTTACGGAAAATGAAAATGATGAGTTTAGCCAGCTTACAGTTGAAATTTTTTATTTCGATACGGCGACTGGCTCTTATGTCAAATTGGCTGACAAGGCTTTTCTAGCTCCAACTGGTTCTGAGATTTCTTACAATCCTCCACAGATCGAAGGCTTTAGATATGAGGGGGGGTTTTCAGCAATTACTAATAAACTAGAAAAGGGAAAGACCACAGTTAAGTTAGTTTTCATACCGGAAGGCGTTGAGGCTGATCATCCAAATTTCGAGGTCGTACATGTAGATGAATTACCAGAGCAGCCTAACGAACCCTCAGAAACCCCG
>JAUNVR010000005.1:90102-92613 GCA_030537595.1 Eubacteriales bacterium | reverse complement strand
GCTTCGGCTTCGCTTTCAGCTAATTGGGCAAGTTCTTCTGCCGTCAGTTCAGCGCTATATTTTTCGCCACTGACTACACCTTCTAGAATTTGGGTTTCTGGAGCTCTGGCCTCTAAGAATTTTCCATTTAACTTCTTTGACTTCAATTCCTTAGACCCTGGGCTGTCGAGTAATGAGCGAGTCGTCGAAGCGGCCTCGATCTGCTCCTCATGCTTTCGCCAGCTCGGGACAAAACGCTTTAGTCTAAGGGCGTTAGTCACGACAAAGATTGAGCTTAAACTCATCGCTAGAGCAGCATAAATTGGATTCAATTTCCAGCCAAAGGCAGGATAAAAGACACCCGCAGCTAGTGGAATGCCGATCACATTGTAGAAGAAGGCCCAGAAAAGGTTCTGCTTCATCACCTTTAAGGTCTTCTTACCTAATTCAAAGAAGGTCAGCACATCGCGCAAGTCGGAGTGCATGAGGACTACATCAGCAGACTCTAGAGCAATGTCTGTACCAGCGCCAACCGCAATCCCAAGATCCGCTGTCACTAGGGCCGGGGCATCATTGATACCGTCTCCCAGCATGGCCACAATCTTTTTATCTGCTTGACGTTCGCGGATAATCTCGGCTTTCTCGTGCGGTAAAACCTCTGCGACAATGCTCGACTCGGAAAGATCCAGTCTTCTGCCAATAGATTTAGCAGCTTCTTTATGGTCACCGGTTAATAAGAGTAAATCGAGACCGCGCTGCCTCAGTGAGTGCAAGGTCGATCTTGCTTCGTCCTTAATCTGATCAGAGGCGGAAAGCAGGCCTAAAAATTGATCTTCTGAGAAAATCAATAAGGCGGAGCGTCCCTGCTCGGCTTCGCGTTCTGTTAAGAGTTCAACTTCTTCTGAGGAGAGCCCAGCTTCAGCTAATAGAGCCAGATTCCCGGCAAAATAGTTATGCCCATAAATTCTGGCGAAAACACCTCGTCCTGGCAGGGCTTGACCGTCTTCTTGGGGCCAGGCTTTAAGCCCGACCTCTTCGGCCTTTTGTAAGACTGCCTTGGCCAGGGGGTGATCTGAACCAGATTCGATTGATGCTGCAAGCTCTAAGAGATCTCGTTCGCTTAAACCTGAGGCCGGATGTGGCTGAATTTCAACAATCTCCGGCTTGCCGAGGGTTACTGTCCCAGTCTTATCCATGACGAGGTCAGTGACATCGTTGATCCGCTCCAGACTATCGGCACCCTTAATCAGAATACCTTCCTGGGCGGCACGACCACTGGCGACCATCATCGCGACTGGAGTTGCCAAACCGAGGGCGCAGGGGCAGGAGATTAGAAGTACTGAAACGGCCATGTTCATCGCCCACTCGAACTCACCACGACTCAGTCGCCAGACGATAAATGTGAGCACCGCAATCGCTAAGACGACCGGGACAAAGATTGCCGCTACCCGATCCGCAAGGCGTGCAATCTCAGCCTTTGAGGCTGCGGCATCCTCGACCATATTCACAATCCGGGCCAGAATTGTGTCATGTGCCGGCTTTAAGCTGCGGTAAATAATTACCCCATTTTGGTTCACTGTACCGGCAAAGATCTTATCGCCAACTTCCTTATCCACCGGCAGCGATTCCCCGGATAGAGCCTGCTCATCAAAAGCTGAGCGCCCTTCGATGATTTCACCATCGAGAGCAACCCGCTCCCCAGGTCGTAAAATAATTTCTGAGCCAGCTGGGACCTCTGCTGCAGGCAGGCGGATTTCCTCCCCATCACGTAAGACATTACAGGCTGCCGGGGCAAGCTCGAGTAGGGACTCTACTGCCGTCGTGGTCTTGCGCTTTGCCCGCAGTTCAAAGTACTTACCGAGACTAATTAAAGTCACGATCATCGCTGCGGAATCGAGATAAAGCTGGTGGGCATAAGTGGCCAAAATTGAAGCGTCATTAATCATTAAGCCCCAGTTCAGCTTGAAAATCGTAAAGACCCCGTAGGCAAAGGCTGAACCAGCACCAATTGCAACCAGAGAATCCATATTGGGATGGCGTTTAATTAAAGCCTTCGTTCCTGAGCTAAAGAAGGAGCGATTTAAGAATAAGACCGGCACCGTAAAGAGTAGCTGAGTAAAGGCTCGGTTTGCTGCGCCAGCATCACCCTGCATAAAGCTCGGCAGTGGTAGATTTAGGCCGGGAATCATTTCCAGCATAAAATAGACTAGGGGAATTAAGAGAATAAAAGAGTAGATCAGCCTATCCTTTAGAACTTTTTGCTCCTGGGCTAGGGGATCATGTAGCTCTTTTTTGCGCTTCCGCTCAGCTTCTGCCTGGCGGTCGATTAAGTCATGAGCCGCCTTAGTTTCAGCATCGATTGCAGTACTTTCAGTTCCGCTGGAGTCCTCAGCATCCTCTGCCGCAGCTTGTTCAGCCTCCGCTTCCGGAATTTCAAAAGCGCTCTCTGCTTCTGCTTCGACTTCAGCCTCTGCCTTTGCTTCGAGCTCAGCTACAGGCGAATCCTGCTCTGAGTCCGCACTTTCTACATCC
>JAUNVR010000005.1:57168-90002 GCA_030537595.1 Eubacteriales bacterium | reverse complement strand
TACTGTTTTACCCCGGCCAAAGCCTTCAATGTCTTCTCAACATTTGCCTGACAAGCAGCACAGTTTAAATTATGAACCTTAAATCTCTTCCGCATAAATAGCTCCTAATCCCCATCCGTAATTAAATATCTAATTGCCTCTGCCAATTAAAAGTGGTCAAAGGCTGTAATATAAGCATTTTCAGGCAGCTGAAATAGTCCTCAGCTACTTCTTTCATTATAGCAAAGAAAGCTTAGGCTAAGCTTTTTGTAGTGAAAGTGTAACTTTCCTGAAAGCTAGTTTTATTCTTCTGGAACTTTTTAGAGCTTTTCTACTTGCTCAGACGGCGCCTCTTTGTCAGGCCTTCTGTCTAAGTCTGCGGGCTGATTTCGCCTCGCTCTGCGCTTCGCTCTTTGCGCCTGACGTTGAATTTTAGCAGCCTTGGCTTTGCGCCGGTAATAATTTGCTTCTTCTTTCGCCCCCGACTTGACTCGAGCCCAGGAAAAGCGCCAGGGAAAGAACTGTGCCTTATTAACTGTATGGGCACGCAGAAACATAATAAACTCTTCTTCTGCTAGCTCACCATTCGAATTCATCAAATAGTTTTCTGAGCCCGGATGCTCGTAAAAAAAGCGGTAGGGTGCTGCATAGGCATCGCCCAGACCCAGGATATGCCCGAGTTCATGAGCCGCTACACGGCCAATCCGCCCTTCATTCAATTTGCTATTGAGGACAATATAGCCCGGGGCCGCAGGCGACCAGTTAAAGCCCATGGTCTCGAGATGCCCATAACGAAAGATGCCCCAGAATCTGCGCCAGAGCGCGGAACCAACATGGGAGGGAAAGATCTCGAGGGGGGTAAAGTACATTCTCACAGCTCGCCTTTGCCCAGTCACTATACTTTTAATTAAATGTAGCGTCGGAGAAGCTGTCGGTCCGGCAACTTTTAGCTCAAGTCTCAGTGGAAGCTTTGGCAAGACTTCGGCCTGGCCTAAGGCTTTGGCCTCATCGAGGGCTAATTTAACGCGCTCATCAAGGTAGAGGACTGCAGAACTTAGGTCTGCTGGCTGCTGCCGCTGAACAAAGTTTAAAAAAGCTTCTTCAAGCTCTGGGCTCAACAGAAAGTCCCGCTGCCAGACCCTCTCTATCCCTGCTCTCGCAAGACTCCAGAGGCTTTGCCCGCGCAGCTCTGTAGCAGCCCTTTGATTCAGGACTAAATAAAGCCTTAGTAATAAACCTTCCTTGCTGAACTCGAGTTGAATTGGGTGACGTGTTTTAGGCCGACCGAAAACTTCAAACTTCCTACTCTCAGGGTGTATGTAGCTCAGCCTTTCTGGCTGCTCGACTCGATCTAAATCAGGCTTATTCATCACGCTCTGCTGCTCGCTGATTACTTGCTGAATCTATAAATGGGGCTCTCTCAGGCTGGGGCTGGACTGCTCTAAGATCTTCCGCCTGACGCGAGCTAGGAAGCTTTCCAGCTCGCCCGGGCCGAGGATTTTTTCGGCTCTGAGAATCTGCTCCAGCTTGGAGTCCGGCTCCAGGCCTTCCAGCTCTCAGGCGCTCTCGACTTAGCTCTTTTTGCGCTAAGGCTTTGCGCTCCTTTGCTGTAGCAGGACTTGGTCTAGGCCCAGGCTGGCCAGGGCCACGGGAGGCTCGAGCTGAGCCAGTTCGGCCCCGCTGATCGGCTGCGTTGGGCCGTCCGCCACCTGCCCTGGGCTGACGCTCTTGTCGCCCTAGCCTAGGCTCTTTATCTCGAATCGGCTTAGCTGACTGAGCATTTAATTTAGACTTTCTTTCACGCTTTAGGAAAAGCACGAAATCGTAGCGGAAAAAATCGTGGAAGAGTTTTTGTCTAAAACTAATTAAAGAACGGTCTGAAGGGAAAAAGAGCCGCCCTTCATTTTGATCAATTAGGATTGGACTGAGGTAGGACTTATTCAATTTACCGAGGAAGTTAACCACACCGGCAGCCGCAGAAAGCACTTCCTGATCATTTTCCATATCAGTTAAAAGGATGTACTGATTCATATTTGCATAGGGGCTGCTGCGATCAATATAATCAATCGCTTCTTTCAGCATCTGGTCGACGACAATTACATTTAAAAGGGGGCGGTAGAGGACAATTACCCGCTGCCACCTTTCTCTTAAATGGCTATCGACACCAAAGAGCTTCCGCTCATATACCAGGCCGAAGCTTCGCCTAATCTGCTCGCTAAAACCCCGCGAGCGCAAGTATAGATGAATGTTTTCTAAAAGTTCATCACCCTCATCGTGGACTAGGGCTGCATACTTTGCCGGTAGCTTATAGCGCTTCATCTCAGCCAGCTCGTTCAGGCTATCCGGATCACCCGGATCAAAGCGTCTTAACCAGCCGCTATGGCCGAGACCTTGCAAGAGTGAGATACCATATATGAGATAAAGTAAAAGGGCAATAATTAAGGCCACACGAACGTATTCCGCCGGGATATACTCGGCCGCGACTACTCGCCTTTTATACACCCAAAAGAGAACTGCACCTAAAATAACAAAGGCAGCTATCTTGAAAAATTGCTCTCTAAAAACGCGCAGTTTGCGACGCATCGTTGACTCCTCTTCTTTCACAGTTCAACTTATATCTTCAACTGTGAGCGCAAATTAGTCAACGTAGATCCTGGGAACTCTCCGATTTACATTACAAAATAGCTCGTAGGAGATTGTGCCGGCCAGCGCTGCCTGCTCATCTGCGCTGATGAAATCAGGCTCTGCTCCCCCAAATAAATGTGCTATGTCGCCGATTCTGACCTCCGGTAAATCCGTAACATCCAGCATGCTCCGGTCCATGCAGACCCGGCCGACAATCGGACAATGCTGGCCGCGAATTGAAACTACACCACAATTGGACAGACTTCGCGGCAGGCCATCTGAGTATCCAGCCTCAATTACTGCCAGGGTAGTCGCTCGCTCTGCGGTCCAGGTTCTTCCGTAGCCAACTGTCTCACCTGCTTCAATCTGACGAATTTCTGAAATCCGCGACTGGTAATCCATGACTGGCTTAAGTGGGAGGATTCTATAGTCGAGATAACTTTCATAGCTGCCGTAGACAATGATCCCTGCCCGAACCATGTCTAAGGACATCTCAGGGTGGTTCACAATCGTTGAGGAATTTGCAATGTGACGGATTGGAATCTCAAGCCCGCGTTCAGCAAGCCCATTACAAATCCCAATAAAACGCGCGTACTGTAATTTCTGGTATTCTGGGTCACTGCCGGCGGAAGCAAAGTGGGAGAAGATGCCCTCAATTTCGATTTCGGGCAGCTCGCCAATCGCGCTAAGTTCATCAAGCACCGCCTGCTTCTCTTTTTCGTGACATAAGATGCCGAGTCGAGCCATTCCCGTGTCTAATTTTAGATGGACTTTTAAGCTCTTGCCTAATTTCTTTAAGGCCTCGGCATAGGCCCTTGCCTCACGCAGGCTAGCTATGGTCGGGCGTAAATTTAAGTCTAATAACTGCTCTACTTCTTCAACTGCCACATGGCTCATGATTAAGATCGGCAATTTAATCCCTGCCTGGCGCAGGCGCTCTGCCTCATCAAGATTGGCAACTGCAAAAAAATCTGCCAGACCATAGGCTTCGGCTACTCCGGCCACAAACTCAGCGCCATGGCCATAGGCATCCGCTTTAACCACGACACAAAACTTTGCGCTGGCTGGTACTTGCTTGCGGATTGCCCGCAAGTTATATAACAATCTGCTCCGCGAGACCTCAACCCAAGTTCGCGACTTTTCTCTACTATAAGTCATGCGGACTCCTTTCAAGTAATAATCAATGAGCTCTTAATTCAGCCGCATTTAGCTTAGTTAATTCTCACCGACCTAATTCTCTTTGGCCGGCTTCTCTAAATTAATTCCTTATTCACGTACTCTGAGGTGAAAGCCTGAACTAAACTGACGTAATTTAAGCTGAAGTCGAGCTGGTCACCAACATCTAGTGTCGCTCCTGCACCCTCCAACTTAAATATTGTATGATCCTGGGAGTTACCGAGTAGCTCAACCCCTGGTAAAAGCGATCTTAAACCCTTGGGAACTACATCTTGTCCACCCATCGCGCAAATTCCGCGTTTAATAATTCCTTGATCAATAAACTCAGTCCTTTCCCCGGCTGCATTCAAGCCGCGTTTACCCCGGGGCACTGAAGGCTTGTCATAGATCTCGATGATTTCGCTCCGCAGGGTGAACACATCCTCATGTAGGTCCAGGACGCGTTTACCGTAGGAGGTCTCGCGACCCAGTAGGTAGGCCTCGCCAATCCTTAGGTGATTAATCTCTGGTGGTAATTGACCTGCCAAGAGAAGGTGCAGGCTGCCCGAGTTACCGCCGGAGATCAGCGGGAACTTACGTTCATAGTCGTGCTCTAAGTCCTCACGCACTACGGCTAGGGCGTGCAGCAAGTTAAAGTCGGGAATGACCCCACCATAGCAATTAAAGTTTGCGCCAATCCCAATTACTTCAATCTGCTCTAAGTCCATAATTTCCGGGAAGATATAGGGCACCTGCTTGAGTGGCATACCCTCACGCAAATCGCCCATCTCCAGCATCACAATAATTTTATGGACTTTATTCTGAGCCTTGGCTGCTGCGTTTAAGGCTTGGATTGTTGCCAGTTCTGAATTTAGTGAAATATCTGCAAATTCGACGACTTCGGCCGCCTCTGAAATCTGCGGAATCCGCGTTAAGAGGCTCGAGTCTGAATATGGTCTCAGCCGTTTTAAATTAATGATTCGTGAATCGGCAAAGTTTCTGATCCCAAGCTCATGTAAAGCCTCGATTAAAGGTGGCCAGGCGCAGAAGGCCTTAGTCACCAGATGGTAGTCTAGGTTTTTTGACTTTAGAAATTCGACCATTTTACTGGCGTTTTCCTGGAACTTCTTACGGTCTATTAAGAGTGATGGATATGTCATTTCTGTACCTCCTTGCAATAACAGCTAAAGATTTTTTAAAGCTTAAAGCTAGTTTATTGCAGTACCTATCGCTTACAAGTAAGTATTTTCTGTCAATCGCCGGCAATTCCCGTCAAACTTCCGTCAATCGGCTACTGCGTTCTGGGCTAAATCCAAGGGCAGACCCAGGGATTTCAAGAGCAGGATACGAGCCGCCCGTGGGTGCCGCTTGGCCAAAACCCCGAGCGCAGCCATGATGTAATCCTGATCCAGTAAGTAACTTAGCTCCTCCGTCGGTAGGAGGAGGTCCCTTTTTTGGCCGGTCAAAGCACGCTCTAAGATTTTGCGCCCATGTGGCAGGCGGGTCAAGGCACCACCCGTCCCAATCACATATTTTATTTGGCTTAGGTCCTTGCCCTTGGCTATGGTTTGTCGGCCGGTCGGCCCATAAAGATTGACTAATCTGCCGGCGTGCCGCTTTAAAGCTACATCGCAGGCTTTAATCGTCAAGGCTTCGAGGAAGTCTCGCTCCCCTGCATCAGTGGGAATTTCCTTAGCTTCTTTTAAAAACCTTTCCGCCTCCGGCAGTTTTGCCTTCCGCTCTTCCGGGCTAAACTGCTCAATTAAGCTCTGCCGATTGACGTACAGGCCCAGGTCTCCTTCAACCGTTCGTTTCGCAAAAGGCTCGGCCTGACTTTGGATTGCTTCAATTGTCGGGCTTCCTGCGGTCGCAGAATGCAGGTCCGTGGTCGCCCCGCCAACATCGAAAACCATTACATCACCGAGCATTTCAGCCGCCAACAAGGTCGCTTCCATAACTGCGCCAGGGGTTGGCAGAATGTGCCCGGAGACCAGCTCACGAATCTTCCCCATGCCCGGGGAGTGCACAATATGCTCTTCAAAGACCTGATGCACTAAGTGGCGAGCCGGCTCGATGTTCAACTGATCCAAGGAGGGATAAACATTTTCCGATAAGTAGAGCTTATAGCCCGCCTCTTCGCCGAGCAAAGTCAATTCCTCATGGTTTTCGATATTCCCGGCGTAGACTAGGGGGATTTCTGGCATTACACTCATCAGCAGCTCGTAATTATAGATTGCCGTATCGCGTTCCCCGTAATCTGTGCCCCCGGCTAAAAAGAACATCTTTGGCTTGAGTTCTTGGATCTTTTTTAAATCACCGCGGCGCAGGCGCCCAGCGGTGACCATCGTGACAACTGCTCCAGAGCCTAGGGCTGCTTCACGAGCCGCCCTAACGGTCATGTCGTAAACTAAACCGTGGACTGTCATCCGAAGGCCTCCAGCTGCTGAGGAGGTCGCCAGCATCTCGGCACCGGCGTAAGACCAGCCGGGCAACTTTGCCTCTAAGTCCTCTAGCGCCAAACGCAAGCCAATCGAAACATCTCCCTCGAGCACTGTCGTGTGCGACTGCCCCTGGCCCAAGAACTTTGGATCATCACTATCGAGATCGGTAAAGGCGTTCATCACAGTTGTAGTTGAACCAATTTCCGCCAGTAATAAGTCCACTTTCTTCACTTCTGCACTTCGCTTCTATTTTTATTCTGCCGCCCCTTCTGGAGCGGCAGCTTGCTTATTCTTCTGCTTCTGCTGCTTTCTCACGGCGCTTTTTGACCAGGAAGGAAGCAACATCGATACCCTTGGAGCCGCGGCCAAAGCCGACGTCTAAGCCCGCATCTAAGGCCATCTCATTGTTGACCTGAGTACCACCGCCGACCAGAATCAAGCGGTCGCGCACCCCACGTTCAACGCAGATTTGGGCCAAGCGCTGCATGTTTTTAATGTGGATATCGTCATGCGAAATAATTGTCGACTGTAAAATTGCATCCGCATTAGTCTCAATTGCCGCATCGACCAATTTGTCCACCGGGCAGGAGGTGCCAAGATAGTGGTACTTAATCCCAAAGCCCTCAATCCCGCCATGTTTGATATCCAATATTTCTTTTAAGCCGACCGAGTGCTCGTCCTCACCTACAGTTGCCGCAACCACAGTCATTGGCTGCTCGTGAATCGCAGCGCGGATTTCTTTTTCAGAGAGATTTTCAACTTTTTCAGGAATGACTAAGTCATTAATATCAATGTCAAAGTCGACTACTCCCTTCATTTCCAGCAGGCAGCCCTCAGCCGGGTGGCAGACTTGCTTATTGATTACAACGCAGTCCTTTAGGCCGAGCTTTTCACCAATTGCCATCGCCGCAAATTCTGCTCTGTGTGCGTCGAGGGGGAGGAAGAGTTGGAGAACGACGACCCCATCTGCCAGCCACTCGACCTCCGGCCGAATTAGGTTGTGCTGATCGTAGTACTTCTGCTTTGCCTCAATCCTCTTATTGACGTTGTCATCCTCGTCTAATTCATCAATAAAGACGATTTTTTCAGGACATTGGAAGGTATCTCCACCGATTGCGTCTTCAGCTCTTTCAATGCCTTCAGGTAAATTGTTATTGCCGTAGTGCACTGAGACCGGGGCAAAATAATCCTCCGCCCGGTAGAACAGAGCATTCGCCCCAATTCCACCCTCACGCTCTCTGGCAATTCCATCACCCTTACGCTCTGGATAGAGTCCGGAATCGATGAAGAAGCCTGCTTCAACCGCCGAGAAGTAACCGCCGCTTTCGAGCATTTCTTCCATAAAGAGGATGGCACGCTCCTTCAGCTCCCTGGCCTCTTTACCGAGCTCACCTGAGCGGTCAATCTTAACCATTTTGCGGAAGCCATCCAGACCTGTTAAGGCCTGTCTTGCAGTATTCAAAGCTGCGATATTGTTATAGTGCCAGGGCACATTACGCCCCTCATCAGGAGTAATCGTCGATTGAATATCTGCTGAGGTCAGACGCGAGATGACTAGGTTTAAACTGTGGGTCACAGTCGCCTCCCGCATATCCGATTCCATGTACTTAGTATTCATCTGAGCCCGCATCTTGTAATCTCTAAAGAGGTCGCGCAAGGCTACCGCATAGGGTAAGTCTAAGCGCATACAAGGCGCTGGCGGTGCCGTCGGTGGTACCGTCGAGAGTGCAATGTTCTCCGGCTTAATTCCGACGCGCCGTGAGAAGGCGGAGTTTATCGCGTGTTGCACCATCAGCTCCGGCATCACCTTCCAGGCTTCCATTGCTGTCGCATTCGCATTATGGGCTCCGTCAATTTGTAGCATTTCTCCATAGGCGAGAATTTTCTTTGACTCACAGGCATCGACAAATGAGCGCAGCATATTAATGTTCCGGTATAGAACATTGTACTGCGGATCCTGGTGGACCCCGGAAACGCCCTCTTCGACAAACATTACAGCAATGTCTGGGCCAGCCACCCCGGAAACATAGGAGTGGAAGTTCAAAGGTCTGCCGACCTCTTCTTCAATCCAATCGAGGGCGCGTCTGGTCGCCCGGCACTGCTTACGTGTAACCGCAATCCCGCCAATACCCTGGGTCGTGCCCTCCAGTAAGGAGTCAATGTGGGACTGGCCGGCAGTCCGAATAACCATGATGTGGTCGGCACCATTCCATGCTGCCATCCGCATTCTGCGAATATCATCTTCGAAGCGCCCCGAAGCTATTTCTGTAGTGATCACGCAATCCGGCTGCGGATCAATATAGCCAAAGCCCCGAGAACCGGAAAGCGGGACTGAGGCTTTGACCGGCTTTGAACTTTCGTAATACTCGAAGTCACCAATTTTCCGTGGCTCGTTGCGGCCCTCACGCCAATGCCAGGGATGCCTGGCCGGATGGTAGTCCTCCAAGCCTGCCAAGACATCGCGAATGTCCATGCGTTGATTGGCCTTTAAGGGGTTCTTGCCCAAGCCTTTGTCGATCTTTTGACCTGCTTTTGACTTAGTCATCCTGCACCTCCTGGCCAAAGATTTCTGCCAGCTCAGTCCAGCCCTCTCCCTTCAGGAGACGCTGCCCGGCTTCCAGATAGTCGATATCCCAATGCTGCCCGAGTCGCCAAATTAGATGTCCTGCACCATGGTTTAAAAGCTCTCGCTCAATCATTTGGTCGACTAGGGGCTTTGCATCAACCGAGGAAAAACCCATGCGGAGGAGGATTGAGCGCTCGATTGCGGGGGTTGTATAAATCTTTCCAGCCTCCAACAGCGGATCAACTAATTGGTTCGCAAGCTGCCAGAAGCGTTCATAAATTTCCTCGTCACTCAATTCTCTTAAGTGAGCTCTACGTTTTTCAAAATCATCCGGTCTCGGCATCTTATCCTCCTTTATCCTTCAAACTGCTCTAAAAGCGGATCTAAAGCTTCTCGCTCGAGGCCTAATTCCTCGGCTAAATAGCTTAGCTCCTCAGCTGCTAAACTAGCCACGGAACGTCCAGCTAAGCAATGGCGAAGCGCGGACAGGCGTAAGTTCTCCAAGGGATACTCCCGCAGCTTAAGCGCGGCTGGACTATCCGGCAGAACTATGGACTGGCCCGGCACTTCCGTATCTGGGTCACCAAAGCTCAAGTCAATACCCTGCTGGCGAGCAAAGCTCAATTGAGCCATCGGGTGCTTGCCAGCTCCGGTGTATTCAGTCTCCTGGACAATAATCAATTCATCTTCAGGCCGTGTTCTGGCGAGGGCAAAGGCCGCAGCTAAGGAAGTATTTCCAGCTGGCCCACGCTCTAGCCCCTCGAGTGCTGCTAAGCATTCGGTCAGGTAGAAAACCTCGCCCTGCTTCACTAGGAGATAGCCATCCAGATAGCGCAAAGGCCGAGCAGCGTTGCGCGGCACATCGGAGCGATCGGGGCGGACTGTAAAGGGGATACCAAAGCCAGTATGACCTGTGGTAAAGGATTTGCGGTTAAAGTCTAGATCCGAGGCCATGTGTAAACCACTTAAATCAACTGAAGCGGCATAGACCTTTGCCCCTTCCGCCTGGGCTGCACGAATCCCGCGAGCAGTACCACTCAGGTTCCCACCCCCAGCATTGGTCGCTATCACATAGTCTGGATCCTTGCCAAAGAGTTCGCGGCTTTGCTGAATTAGCTCATAGCCCAGACTCTCAATACCCCGGATTGCTGAGGGGGTGTAAAGTGATGCATTGTAAAAACCAGTCTCTTTTAAAATGCACAGGGTCTCATAAAAAAGTTCTGGCCCGACAGTAAGTTGGACAACCTCGGCACCCAGAGCCTCACAAGCTCTCTGCTTTTCTAAAATCTCAGGTTGGCCAATGCCACGTGAGTCATAGCACTCCTGCACCACAATACAGCGCAAATTAAGCTTCGCAGCCATGGCTGCGACTGCGGCCCCGTAGTTTCCAGAAGTTGCCGCAACTACACCCTCGTAGCCGAGTCTTTTCGCCTCATAGACTGAAAGGGCGGCGCGGCGCGCCTTAAAGCTACCGGAGGGATTTTGGGCCTCGTCCTTAATTACGATTCTCGCCCCATAACCTGGCGCGGAAAATTTGCGCAGTAAACGGGTAATATTTTTAGCTTCAATCAGCGGTGTATTGCCGACCCCCAGACCCGCTAAAATCTCACGGACTTCAGCTCCCGTATAGGGTACAGAATCCATCAGGCCAGCATAATCAAAGCCGAGCCCGCGCTCGAACTGGCTGTAATCCAGACCTACTGCTGCTTTGATAATCTCTTCCTTTGCTGCCATGACCTCAGCATATGAATCTTTCCGCATCTTATGCCTCCTCCCGAACCAGCTCACGTACGCTACGGGCAAGCTCCGCTAACTCCGGAACTACAGTGCCAAAGTTATGGCGGTAGCTGACCTCCCGATTACTCAAGCGCCCAGTAATTTCGCGCCCAATCACAGTTTCAATACTGACCTCATCGCCAGTCTTTGCCGCCTCTTTCAAGTAGCCTTTGTAATAGGCCATTAGAGGCTTTCCAGCTGTTTCCTCTGGAACTGAAGGCGCCCTTTCTCCGGCCGGCAAAATTACGCGCTCAATCACGACTAAATCGCCTGCCTTATAATTTCTAATCTCCTCGACATTGGCCTGAATTAACTGCCGCATATCACCGAGGATAGCGCGCGGTACAGGTAGCTCCAAAAGATTGCGTAAGCCTGGAGCCGCATTAATCACATGAGGGATCATATTGACACACATCGCAATCGTGCCAACACCGCCCGGAATCTCTGGTTCAATCGCCATCTTCAGGCAGTATTCGCCGGCGCTTAAATTGATGAAGTCACCAGTTTTCACGCCTTCAGCTTCAGGCCTAATTTGCTGCGGGTGATCGAGGTGAATAAACTCCTCACCGCTCGCAGTAAAGCCTCTGCCCTGCTGACGAATACCTGCCACTTCACCGACTTTAACCTCTGCATAAGGGGTGCTTCGCTCAGTCTTTGACACGATTGGCTCTTTACTCTGCTCAATTCTCGGTAAATCGATCCCGAGTCCGGCCGCAATGATCGAAATCGACTCTGGGAAACCGACGTGACCAGCTAAGTCATCGGCGGCCAAGCGAGCCTGAAACTCAGCTAAGGAAATCCCAACCCCCTGCTCTTCCATCACCGCCTTACCAAAGGGGGCAAGGTCATTAATTCTCGCTGCCGAGATCTGATCGAGATCAATTAGGCAGCCCGAGAGGGCTAAAATTAAATAATCCAGGACAAAACCAGGATTCACTCCGGTGCCGAGCACAGAGACCTGATGCATTCTCGCAAGCCGATCTAAGTCACGCGCCAATTCAGGCTCTTGGGCCCAGGGCCAACTCATCTCCTCTGCAGTCGAGATTACGTTGATTCCGGCCTCGATACAGTGCTTCAGCTTCGGAAAAGCTTTGGCCGTGAAGGAATCCGTGGCCAAAATAACCACATCTGCAGCGCCTGCTTTAATTCCCTTCAGCGCATCTGACTCAATTGGAACCGGCGGATGCTCGCCTCGTTCGAGACCGAGATATTCATGAATTTCGCGTCCCTGCAGCTCTTCCCATAAATCGAAGACAGCGCAGATTTCGACGCCCTTTTTCTGCAGCAAGGCACGAGCAATTCCGCTGCCCATTGCACCAAAGCCCCAGATCATTACACGAATCTTTTGCATTTAGTCACCTCCCACAAACAATTGTATTAAGTATAACGGAACTTGTTAAATATATCTATAAATGGGCAGCAAAAAAGCCCCGCTTTGGCCAGATGGCACAAGGCGGAGCTTTTTCTGATAAATCTGATTTAATGTTTAGATATACCTAAACTTAGGCTGAAAAATCTGCTTTAAAGACTTAGGCCTGGAGTTCGGCAATTCTTCTATTTAACTCAACTCGCTCGTTGAAACGTTCACTCCCGAGAGCCAGCTCTGCGGGGGTCGGGTGGTTCTTCATAATCTCGTAGCGCACACCCTTTTCCGGAGTAAAGGCATGGTGATTGCCACTGCCCTCAGCAGCCATCTTCTTGAATTTTTCGATTAAGGCCGGAGCGAGTGCACCATTACAGACATAGTGTCCGATGACTTCGTTACCAGCAGCTTTAACTGCTTCAACGCCACGCCAGACACTCTGGAAGCCGTGTTCTGAATCAGCAAAGTAGGCCAAGGTTGCAAAGACAAAGACCTTCTTACCGCTTAATTCTGAGATGAATTTTTGCACCTCTTCATTCGGGCCACCCTTGTCGACCCAATAACCTAAGGCAACGATATCGGCATCACTAAGATCTGGCTTATCGCTGACCTTGGAGATTGCTTTTTCGCCTTCGTAACCTGCATAGATTGCTTCCGCGACTTGCTTTGTGCAGCCGGTTAAACTTGAATATACTACATGAATTTTCATTGTTTTCCTCCTGGAAAATTTTTACACTATTTGAAAGATATAATTACTGAGGCACTCGTAGAGGAAATCCATCCCCCGTACCCCCATAAAGGGCAAGTGCTCAGCGTGTTGCGAACGCTTCAGCCAGGGGAATGAAGTCAGCACTCCATAATTGGAAGGATCCATCCGATGCAAGCTTTCGCTGTCGGCGAAAACCAGTCCCTGCTGCCAGCCTGCCAACTTTGCTAAACGCTCAGTTTCAGGCTCCACATGTTCGATTTGTTCTGCGAATTCTAGGCCGAGCTCAGCAAAGGCCAGGCTCAGACCACGATTAAACTCTTCTGTCCCGACGCTATAAAGCTTTAGTTCCTTACCCATCCGGCGCCGCGACATTTGAAATAGGGCAATCTCAGACTGGCGTTCACTCAGCTCTTGCATGAACTCTGGATTGGGACTGCGGCCCAGAATAGGCTCGATTGCCTCGAGGACCGAGCGGCAGCCCTGGTAGCCATAAAAGTCAACTAAGAGGTAGGGTACATCATACTTTTCTTTTAAAGCCTCGGCCAAAGGTAGGGCGGCTTCTCTTAAAACCAAGGAAAACTCTGCCCCTGCTGCACGGTCAAAATCTTGGATTTTACCACCAAAGACATAGGTGGTGGCGGCCTCGAGATCATAGGCCTCGTTTAGCACGCGCTTGATTTCGTTTAAGTCTGAGCTCAGACGGAAATGGTCCGGGGAAGCACCGAGAATATTATAGCTAGCAGACTTTTCACTTGCTGGCACTGCTTCCACTTCACTTTCACGAACCAGTTCAGCCAATGATTTATAAACATCAGCCATGCCGTCCAGCATATCGCCCTTAAAGCCACCGCTATCAAAGATGTGGAGCTGTGCCTGGACCTGGTCCTGGAGGTAGTAAACGATACCCTCTAGGTCAGTACCAATCGTGGAAGAGATACTGGAGCCGACGATAAAGATATGTTCCGGCTTGTGATCGCGGTCAATTTCCATGACCGCACGCTCGAGTCTCGAGCTGTCGCCCATGACTACGTCGCCCTCATCCATGTGAGTTACGAAGTAGCGGCCACGTGGCTGAATTTTTAGCTGACCGAGCGGCCCGATACCAAAGTGAGTGGTGCCGGCTGGGCCATATTCGATGACATAGCTGTCCTGAATTGCTAAAAGATTCCAAAGTACGCCCATACGGTCTGAGGGCAGTGGTAACAATCTAGTTAATGCACTCATTTATTCGGCCTCTTTTCTACTTTTAACTAAACGGACTCCGCTCAGCTTCTTACTCTCGACTGGAGAGGCCATGCCAGGTCTAGCGCCCGGATGCCCACCCGGGTGCCCACCAGGGTGTCCACCGGGATGTCCGCCTGGATGTCCACCGGGATGCCCGCCCGGAGCTTTGGCGCCTGGATGTCCAGCTGCCTGAGCTTCAGCTAAATGCTGCTTAGCCGATAAAAGTTTATCTCTTGCTGCTAAGCCCTCACTCAGGTATTCCAAAAGGGCTGAGGTCAGCTGATAGCCATAGAGCTTACCCAGGCGATCCATCGCCATTAGAACTATGCCCTTCTTGCGCAGTTTTTCTGCAAACTCATGCCCGAAGTAAAAGTCCGGCTTCAAGATGTCATAAATCGGCTGTAAGGGCGCAATATTGGCATTCTTAGTCACATAAGGATCACAAGCTTTAAGAATCCGCTCGCGGTAGACAAGATCATCTTCATTCAAGCGCGAAAGTTGAATTAAGGCCGGATGTAAACCCAGCTCGCTGAGATACGCATTGTATTCCAAGGCGACCAGCGGAGTGTTGCCATAGATGAAGCTTAAACCCTCGAGTCGAGGACGTAGCTTAGCTTCCTGCTCACGCAGTTCTGCTGCCTTATTTTCCAGCCAATCTTTTAATTCACTCGGCAGACTCAGGCCTTGCTTAGTAAATAATTCAGCCTCGAGCCTGGCATATGCTGCAGTAATTGTCTCGGGAGTCACAAAGCGGTCAAAGTAGAGGTAAGGAATCTTGAATTCAGCTTCCATCTCCTTTGCCAATGCCAGGCCAATTGCGTCAGTCACCAGGTTTAGATCGACCTCGGCCGCAGCTCGGATTTCGGCAACAGTTGCAGCAGAGGGCAGGACTAGATGAATTTCAATTCCAGCCCGATCCAGATACTCGGCCAATTCTGACTGCTCAAAATCGCCGTGGCGGTGACCTAAGAGGTTAATTCTGCGTGCCTGATCTGCGCTGCGCTGCTCCTTTGGCTCTGTCATTAGTTCAGCACAAGCTGCCATTACGCGCTCTAGGCCGGGCAGGTGATTTTCACACTTAAAGTGCTCGGTATGCACGATCGGTAAATTAATCCCCAGCTCTGCTTCCAGCTGCTCGCAGACGCTATCCAAGTCATCGCCGATCAACTCGACTAGGCATGTCGTGACAACAAAAATTACTTCGAATTTTGTGCTCTCGACAATTTCCCGAATCGCTTCGCTCAGCTTAGCCTGGCAACCGAAACTAATGTCCGCCTGATCGAGGACTAGGGAGTAGCAGTATTCTGCCTGCTCGCCAAACTCCGGTGAGCCCATTGCCATTGACTTCGAATAGTATGTACACTCATCGCTGCCGACGACTAAAGTCGCCGCTCCAGAAATTTCTTTGATTGCCAACAGGGCTCCAAAGAGCGGGCAATGGCTCCCCGGAAAGAGCGCCTCGGAAAGTGGATTTACATCGTAAATCTCTGTCACTTCCGAGAGCTTCTTTGCCCGACTTAAATATTTTTCACCTAAATTCTCAACTGCCATCTTAACTCCTTAAGTTTTCCTTTTACTTAGAACAGATAATGATTAATCAAATCTTAGTTATTTTCTAGGACCACACCCTGCTGTCTGCTTTCTCCACAATGACAGTGATGGTGGTGGTGATGATAATGCCCAGGTCTTTGGTCAAAGCGATAAGAGATTAAAGGCCGCGGCCGGCTGTGCACTGAAACCAGGTCACAGTTAACCTCATAGACTTCACGCAGCATCTGACAATTGATTACGTCTTCTGCTGCTCCATCGCTATACTTATGCCCATCCTGGATGACGATAATCCGATTACTGACATCGAGGGCCTGACCGAGGTCATGGAGCACCATCACAATGCCAATTCCCTCTTTATCGCAAAGATCTCGCACCAGATGCATAATCTCCAGCTGGTGAGCGATGTCTAGATAAGTGGTCGGTTCGTCAAGAAAGAGAATGCGCGGCTTTTGGGCTAGGGTACAGGCCAACCAGACCCTTTGTAATTCACCTCCAGAAAGCTGGTGAATTTTGCGCTTTGCAAATTCTTTTACCCCAGTAGTTTCCATCGCCCAAGCGACAATTTCTCGATCTTCTTTCGAGTCAGTCTTAAACCAAGACTGGTGGGGCATCCGCCCGTAACTGATTAACTCCTCAACCGTAAAGTCTCCAGGCGCCTGGTGGATTTGCGGTAAAACGGCAATCCTTTGTGAGATTTCCTTAGTTTTCCAATCCTGCAAATCGCGGCCATAAAGCTCGACCGTCCCCTCCTGATAAGGCAAAAGACCTGTCACCGCCTTCAGGATTGTTGACTTGCCTGAACCATTTGGCCCAATAATCGTCAGGATTTCACCCTCACGAATCTCACAGTCAAAATCATGTATGACTTTCTTACTTCCGTAGCTAACGGATAAATTCCTAACCTTAATGTCCATAGCTAGCCCCTTACTGAGCCACGTCTGCGCAGCATGTATAAGAAGAACGGACCGCCGAGAACTGCCATAATAATGCCGAGTGGTAATTCCAGACCAGGAATCATTACGCGCCCGAGGGTATCACCACCGAGGGCAACCACCCCACCCAGTAACATGCTGGTGGGCAATAATCTGCGGTAGTCGGAACCGACTAACATTCTACTGATATGCGGTACAACTAAGCCGATAAAACCGATCATCCCGACGACTGAAACAGTTGCGGCTGCTAGATAGGCAGCCAAGGCTGAGAGCAGGATTCGAGTTAAAGAAACTCTGAAACCTAAGTTACTCGCCATCTCATCACCCAGTTGCAAGGCATTAGCCCCACGCACACAGAGAAAACTCAAAATTAATCCGACAATACCATAGGCCAAAATCAGGCGCACATGGCTCCAAGATTTTGCCGCTAAACTACCGTTCATGAAGGCCATAACACTACTCAGACTATCTGAATAGAGTAAGCGCAGCATCGAGTTATAGCCACCTAAGACTGTATTGATTGCGACCCCGGCCAAAACTATGCGCAGAGGACTGATGCCTCCGTCGTAGGCCAGAATATAAATCAAAATACAAGTTAACATTGCTCCCACAAAGGCGGCCAATGGTACAACTTTAGCAGCATTTGGAAAAAGCAGTAGAATCGTGGTTGCAGCGGTTCCTGCACCGGCTGATACGCCGATAATGCCAGGGTCTGCCAAGGGGTTGCGCATGACTGCCTGGAGCAGAGCTCCGGCTGTTGCCAAGCAAGCCCCAACGACAACTGCAACGATAATCCTGGGTAAGCGCAAGTGGAAGATAATATCGCGAACCGTCGTTGAGCTTTCGTCCATCAAGCCGTTGAAGATCTCACGAAGACTGTAGCCTGCGCTGCCCACCGTCAAGGAGAGCAGCGCTATTAGGCACAGTATCAGTATTAAACTTACTTGAACTCCCAAGCTCCTAATTAAAGAAACACGAGATTTATTCATTTTAATCTGCCAGCTTCTCCTCGAGTAAGTTGATCAGATTGTTGAAGTCCTGGACAATTTCCAGACCCTTGCTGGTGGTGTAGTTACCGGGCAAGGCAATGATATTCTCATTCTTCACCGCTTCAACGTTCTGCCACAGCTGGGGATCTTTTGCCACGTTGGACATGAAGATGCCAAAGAGAGCATTCGGGTCATATCCCATCGGAGGAGCAATCAGGAAGATGTACTCAGGATTGTTCTTAATTACATTTTCCATGCTGATTGGAGCAACTCTGATTTCTTTATCCTCGTCGAGGTCGGTTAAGTTGGCGAAGGGCAGCTGGGCTACGATACCACCAAAGAATGACTTTGAAGAAGCTTGCATGCTTGAATCCATACCAAAGAGGATCATTGTAGTTTTTTCTTCGTGTGCATCTTTGAATGCCTTGGCGCGGTCTTCGACCTTAGCGTAAATTTCTGCAACCTCATCTTTGGCCTTTTGACCACCAAAGATCTCAGCGAGGTTCAAGCTCTCTTCTTTGTTCTGAGCGTAGGAGACGCCAGGGCCTTCACTGGTGTAGAACACGGGGATCTTGAGCTCTTCTAAGAGGCTGCCAAATTTCTCGCGCATCCCACCACTCATGATGACCAGATCCGGTTCCATGCTAACGATGGTTTCGGTGTCAACGGTATTCATACCTGAATCAATCCAGGGCAGTTCACCGTAGGCATCAAAGGCTCTGGTGTTCTTCACTGTTCTGGAGACAGCAATGGGCTCTACATCCATTAAGCTCAGCAGGTAGAGTGTGGAAGTTGAAAGGACGATGATCTTTTCCGGATATTCTTCAAATTCAGGAGCTGCATCGTACTTATCGACTAAGGACTCGGGGTACTTCATGACAAAGGGTTTTGCCGGGTCGCGCTCGTAGTCGATTTTGATCTCCATTGTATCTAGAGCGCCTACATCGACGTGCTCTTCATCAGCATCAGCATCACCGTGCGGTGGCTTTCCTGAGTCAGCCTTATCAGCGGCTTCGTCCTTGGCGTCTTTGGCGGCATCTTTAGCCTCATCGGCAGCGTCTTTTGCTTCATCAGCTGCTTCTTCTGCCTGATCAGCAGCATCTTCTACTGCATCTTTAGCCTCGTCAGCGGCCTCTTCGGCTGCGTCCTTAGCTTCATCAGCTGCATCTTTTGCAGCATCTGCTGCATCCTCGGCTACCTTCGCAGCATCTTTCGCTTTATCTGCCGCTGGCTGCTCACAGGCAACTAGGGCGAAGAGCATGGTCATTGCCAAAATTAAGGCAAGTGTTTTCTTAAGCATTTTCTAACCTCTCTGCTTCTATTATTTATTCTTGTAGAGAATCCTGGTTTATTCCTCGACCCCGCGTGCCATGATCAGCTCTGCCAGCTCGAGATAAGTCTCGCGCATTTTTGACTCGCCGGGCTCGAAAGCCTCGAATACAGTCATACCTTTGGCTTCTGCTGTCTGGATCTCCGGTGAGCGGGGAACTATTTTAACCAAGTCTGTACCAATTTCAGGAAGAGCTTGACGCACAAGTTGCTCCTCGTTTTCGATGTTTTTGGCATTGAGTATCAAGCCACTTAAACGAGCGTAACCCCGCTTTTTGAAATTGTTGATTGCACGCGAGATATTGTGCGCCGCATAGAGACTCATCATTTCGCCTGACGAAACAATGTAGACCTCCCTTGCGTAACCTCCACGAATTGGCATTGCAAAGCCACCGCAAACTACGTCACCCAAGACGTCATAAATTATGACATCGGGCTTGTAAATCTCGTAGGCTTTCAATTCCTCCAATTTTTCAAAAGCTGAAATAATCCCCCTACCGGCACAGCCTACACCTGGTGCAGGACCTCCGGCTTCTACACAAAGAACGCCTGTCGGGCTTTTAAAGACTAGATCATCTAAGCTCAAGTCTCTGCCCTTGGCAACAATTTGATCGAGAACGGTTGGAATCCGCTCGCCATGCATCAAGTTCTTTGTTGAATCTGCTTTCGGATCGCAGCCGATCTGCATCACCGAATGCCCGAGCGAGGCTAGTGCCGCACTCAGATTCGAAGAAGTTGTTGACTTACCGATTCCGCCTTTACCATAAATGGCAATTTTCTTCACAAATTTGCTTCCTTCCCTTATTTAGATAAAGCGTTTTACCTGAAGCTCAGTTCACGGTAAATCGCCTTTTGCATTACTTAGGTTAGCATAGGCAAACTCCTCTCTGCTTTAGAAAAATTTGCCTGCTTCTTTGAATTCTACGGATTATCAGCTACGAGAGAAAAGATTTTTATGCTACAATTAGCACGAAAGTTAGCCTATGGTAACTTTATATTCAAAGCCTTTAATAAAAATTAGAATGCTATTTTTAAGGATAAAGATGGAAGATAGATTAGCTAAAAATAATTCACCTAAGCAGCAGGACAAAGAGCTGAGTAAAGAGGAGCAAGGAGCCGCCGAGCAGCCTCAGCAAAAGCCAGAAGCAGAAAGCTCCGACTGCCCCATCGGTGCAGATGAAAGAATGTATCATTTCCAAGAAATCTGTCATCTCACCTTGCAGGGCTCATTTGCCGAAGCTCTACTCAGGATGCGCTCTCAAGCTATGTTTTTAAAACAGTGTGGGGTCGTGCGCTATTACCGCGTTTTTCTAAACGCTATGAATCAGGCACATTATCATTACTTCCTGAACTACTTTGATATTTCACTGCATGAAATTTGCTTTAGCAATGGCCGCCGCCTCCATACAGTCGAAAACTGGGCCGATTTCCTACGGGTCGGAGAAGAAATTCTCCAAAGCTACGCCGAAGCCGCAGCTAGACTTCGCGATGAAAGAAATCATGCAGTCTTAGATGCCGTCCACTACATTCGTGAGAATCTGGCAGCCGATTTATCCCTCAAGGCGGTTTCTGAGTACGTATTCTTGAACCGCAGTTACTTCTCTACCCTCTTTAAAGAAGTCACCGGCCAAAATCTGACCCTCTTCGTGCGCAAGGAAAGAATCCGCCAGGCGGAACGCTATCTCCTCGGTACTAACTATTCAATTGAGGAGATTTCAAATCTCTGTGGCTTCCACTCACCGGCCTACTTCTCCACTGTGTTCAAGCAGTCCACAGGCTTGAGCCCGAGTGAGTATCGTGAGCCGACAGTACTTTAATTGAGGCTTTGAGCCTGGGCTTCAGCTCTGACCTGGAGGGCTTCGACAATTTTACAGACCTCGGCCGGATGCTCCGGAATCAGGCGATAGACTGTCCCATCACTGCCGAATAATTGGACGAAATTGCCCAGACTGACATAGGTATTACCCTCACTACTACTGCGCAATTCGAGCTTCTCACCAGCCTCCAAAGGAATCAGTTCTAGACTCTGCTCGGTCAAAAGCAGGCGTCCGTTCTGCAGAGGACCCGGCTCCCTGCTTTCCGGATTCAGGGTGCAATATTCCAAATTTCCAGAGTAGAGTGGCTCAGCACTTTCTAGCTTTGCTCGCATCCGCTTTAACTGAAGCTCAGTCCAGAGGTAGGGATTAGCTGGGCTTGAAGCATGATCCAAGTTAAAGCTGTAATCCGCATTTAACTTATAGCTGGCTCCACAGGAGCGGCAGAAGATTTGCTTTTTCTGACTTCTAAAACCTAGCTCTGACTTACAGCTCGGGCAGTAGTAGATAATTCGCTCTAGGCCCTCAGCCAATTTCCGACTGCGGTACTTATGCGCTTTCGGGCTCTTCTCCTGCCACTCATATTCATTATGATAAATTGCGCGACTAAGCTTTTCTTGAATTTCTTCAAGCGAGTGCTGCTGCACCTCTTCTTTAGTCATAAAACTCGCCAACTCAACTTCAATCCTGCCTCGACGCAGCTGATCTGCCCAGCGTGGCCAGGCTAATCCCGCGCCCTTAATGCGGATTGTGTAAACTTGGATTTTTAATTTCTTAATCAGCTTTGCTGCGCCCGGAGAAAAAGCCAGCGGCGCTCCGGTATATGATCTTTGTCCTTCAGGGAAGAGAATACAAACGCCGTCATTTCTAAGAATTCTCAGGATCCGCCCGATTGAGCCCGGATCCGGATAAAACTGCTCCTTCGGTATCGCCTGTAAAGAGCGCAGTAAGGAGCCTAGGATCGGCTTGTAAAATAATTCCTTCCCGGCGACGAAGTTAATATCTCTCCACTTCATCGCATAGGCAGCTGGCAAGACGTCCAAGTATGAGACGTGGTTTGCTAAAACCAGGCAAGGCCCGTGCTCCTTTTCGAGCCCGGGCTCCTCCTGGATTTTTAGATTGAAGAGCAGCTTAAAAAGCGGCTTTGTAATATTCAGCAAGGAGCGGTATATGAAGTGGGCCCGTGGCAGCTTTTCAACTGGCTCGGGATGCTCGTCACGCGCCTTGACGCGGCGGGAATCGTCTTGATTATCTACTTTACTCACTTAATCTTCTTCTCTATATTGTGCAAAAAAGCGTCTGACCTTATCTGCGTGGTGACCCAAGACCAGCATCTGGTGGTTGGCAATCGGGCGTTTTACAAAGTAGTCTAGACCATCTGGCAGGTGTAGCTCCAGCTGTGTCCGGCAGAGGCAACCTTCATGCAGATTCCGCAACAGCTCACCTTCCTGGACATGGTAATTGACAAAGTCGCCCTTCATCTTAAAGAGGGTAATCGGTCCGGGATTAAACTCCCCCGCCACCGAAACACCGAGGCCGGATTCAAAGTGGGTCGCTAAGCTATATTTTTCCGGCATATTTAAAGGTAGCACACAGTGCGCTAAAACTGCATGGTTGCGCTGGAAGTCCAGGCGTGAGGGGTTGGCCATAAAGACTGGCTGGCCGGTAATCTCCCCGATTACGGTCATCGAGACCAGGGATTTAGCATCGCCCTCGCAGGCCGCCCAAAAGCCTTCTGCATTCAGAATTGCTAGCGCCAAGCAGCCAGAGATTTTATAGGGAGCTAGAAGGTCAAAGCAGCGCAGGGAAATCCCTTTTAAATTGTAGCGCTCTGCCACTCGCTTAACACCGCCGTAAACCTGCAAGGCGCGTTCCATTTGCTCTTCCGGCCAGTTCTGCCGCTTCAGCTCCTCGGTCCAAGCATTTTGCGGATACTCGTCCCGCTCAATCTCGGCCATGATTTCCGACATCGGCACATCAACATAAACTAGGCCTGATCTTTCTTTTAAAAGCTCAGGATCAACACCGGAGGCAATTAGCCAATCAGAGCGTCCAGTATTCCCGATCCGCATGCCTTTGAGGCGCTGTTTAGTCGCAGCCAAATGAACTTCTTCCCGCAGGGCTAAGGCAACCTGCTCTGGCTCACCGTGCAAAATCTCGCCCTGCTGATTGCGATCATGCAAGAAGGTCAAAATTTCCATCGAAGCTGGCAGTGAGTTGTTCGCCTGTGTGGTAATTAAGAGCACTGGCTTGCTTAGCAGATCGGCGTGCTTTGAAAACTGCATTTCCGAGCCACCAGAGCCAATAAAAATGAAGTGGAAACCTAATTCCTCTGCACTCTCCCTTAGACTTTCGACCTCTGTACTCAACTCCAGTTCGAGCCCGGCTGCAGCCGAAATCTCGGCGGCAAAATTCTGATTATACTCGTCCAGCTGACGCGGATCCGCACCATCGGCACGGATATAAAAGGCTTTGATTTTCATAATACTCTCCTACTTATTGCAGTCCTTACACTGTCTTTGTTCCAAATTAATGTCGACTCTTGCAGCTACAAAACTAAGCTTGCTGCAAGAGTTTAACTGCCTCTAAGGCCACATCGATACCCTGGTTCGGGCCAGTGTACTTCTCCTCAACTAAACCTTCCTTCTCACGCTCCTGGTTCCAGATGGTCTGGAGCACACAGGCAGCCTTGACTCCGCGCACCTGGCAGACTGAGAAGAGGGCTGAAGATTCCATTTCAGAAGCCAGAGTATGTGCTCTCAGCCAGCTCTCCCACTCAGTCAAGAGCTGCTGGGCTACGGGCATGGTCTCTGGGGAGTGCTGACCGTAAAAAGAATCTTTGCAGTGAACCACCCCAACGTGGTAGGGCAAGTTCAGATTCTCTGCTGCCTTAACTAGTGCATTGGTCAGTTCGAGGTTGGCCACTGCCGGAAACTCTAGCGGTAAGTATTCACGGCTAGTGCCCTCACGCCGGATTGCTGCCTGGGCGATGACGATGTCTCCACCCTTGACCTCTAAATCCATTCCACCGCAGGTTCCAATCCGGATAAAATTCTTGACCCCGAGCTGGATCAGCTCCTCGACACCAATGGCCGTGGAAGGTCCGCCCATTCCGGTTGACATCACGAGTAGATTCTTGCCCTCGAGCTTGCCTCGCCAAGTCGTATACTCGCGGTGCTGTCCTAAAAACTCAGCTTGCTCTAGCTTAGCTGCAATCTTTTCAACCCGTCCGGGGTCGCCGGGCAGCAGGACTGTTTCACAATTAATGCTTTCATCTAAGTCAATATGATATTTCTTGCTCATAAGTAATTCCTTTCATTAGATAAGACTATTATAGACTAGGCCTCGCCCTTGAAATAGGGCTGCCCATTGGCCTTTGGGGGAACTGCCCGTCCGACAAAGAATATCAGAACGAGTAGGGTTAAAACATAAGGCAGGGTGGCTAAGATCTGAGTTGGCAAGGCCGTGTAGCTGGTGAGCAAAACAGTCAGGGCCTGGGCAAAGCCAAAGAGCAAGCAGGCCAGGGCCGCGCCGATTGGCTTCCAGTTACCGAAGATGACTGCTGCCAAGGCAATAAAACCCTGGCCGGAGATAACAGTTGGGGTAAAGTGAGAAATTACCGCAAGGGTCATCGCCCCGCCGCCTAAGCCCGCAAATAAGCCGGACAAAAGAACTGCGATGTAGCGGATCTTAACAACTGAAACACCTAGGGTGTCAGCTGCCGCAGGGTGTTCTCCGCAAGCCCTAAGGCGCAGGCCAAAGGCTGTTTTATAAAGGACAAAATGCACGACAAAAACTAAAATAAATGCGAGCACTACGGTTAAATCAATTTCCAAGGCGTGGAGGAGCGGATGATTCTCCAGCTTAACGCCTAGAGTTTTAAAGAGCTTTGGAATCTTATTTAACACCGCATCCGTACTCGCCATACCATTAAACAAGAGCCGGGTCATAAAAATTGCCAAGCCCAGGCCGATAAAGTTAATTGCGATGCCGGAGATTGTTTGATCCCCCTTTAAGCTGATTGAAACAAAGGCATGAATTAAGGCCAGAGCAGCTCCTGCCAAGCCACCAAAGAGCAGGCCCAGCCAGGGATTTTCACTAAAATAGGCGACGGCCGCAGCGGCAAAGGCACCAAAGGCCATCATCCCCTCGAGACCGATATTATCCACCCCAGCACGCTGGGTAATCACTCCGCCCAGGGCGGTAAAGCAAAGCGGGGTTGCATACATTAGAGTTATTGCAAGCGCCAAGAAGATGGTATTAAACATTGCTCTTCTCCCTTCTTTCCAGATAATCCGCTAACCGCGGTAAAAGACCTGAAACCGCAATTGCCAGAACAATTGAACCAATCATAATATTAATAATTTCGGTCGGAGCCTGAATTCTCGATTGAATCATCTGACCGCCAAAACGCAGGAAGGCAAAGAGAATCCCAGAAAAAATACAAGCAATTGGATTCGCCCTAGCGATCAAAGAAACTGAGATACCATCCCAGCCGTAACCTTCCTGAGCGCCTAAGGTTGAGATATATAGGCCATAGCTTAGAACCACAATGGCGCCAGCTAAACCGGCAGCCCCACCGGCAAAGAACATCGAAGAAAAGACATTCTTTTTGACCGGGATTCCAGAGAATTCTGCAGCATCTTTATTTAAGCCAACAGCCCGCATCGTATAACCGAGGCGAGTCTTTTTGAGAATAAACCAGTAGACTATGCCGAGTACAATTGCCAGCGGAATTCCCCAGGATAAGGGGGTTCTAATAATCTGCCCGAGAACCGGCTTTGCCTTAATTAATTCTCGCCCGCTATCTGAGCGCAGGAATTCCTTACTGACAAAGAGCAAGCTGGCTGAGGGGCGAATTTCTGGTGAGTGAACCGAGCCCGGAACCTTGATCTTCGGGTGGTTCGCCAGAAAGTTATTGATATAGAAGATAATCCAGTTCAGCATGATGGTCGAGATAACCTCATGAATGCCAAAGCGGTTCTTTAGCCAGGCTGCTAGTGCACCCAATAAGCCTCCAGCAATAAAGGCTACGATTAAAATAAAGATGGGGTGGATTACTGCGGGCAGCGGCAGGTAATGTCCGAGCATCGCAGCAACGATTGTTCCAGCCACGTACTGGCCCTCAGCACCGATATTGAAAAGCCCAGTATTGTAGGCAAAGGCAACCGCCAGACCAGTTAAAATGATTGGTGCAGCATTGACAATAATTTGCGCAATATACTTGGGCTTTGAGAGGACGGTTTTAAACATTATCCCGTAGGCCTCAGCTGGCGAATAGCCGGCGATTGCTAGAATTATTGCACCGGAAACAAATCCGAATAAGAGTGCCAGGACGATTGAAGAATAAGAGTTTTTCAAAAATCGCTTAAGCATCGTAAGCCTCCTCACTTAGACTGTCACGCTTGGCGCCTGACATGTACAAGCCAATTTCGGTCTCGGTCGTCGCCTTGGGATCCAACTCGGCCACAATCTCTCCGGCGTAGATGACCAGAATTCGATCTGCCAGGTCGAGTACTTCGTCTAATTCGAAGGAGACTAAAAAGATTCCCTTGCCGGCATCCCTTTGCGCAACCAATTCCTTGCGCACAAACTCTATCGCACCGACGTCGAGGCCGCGAGTCGGTTGGCAGGCAATCAGTAAATGGGGATTCTGATCAACTTCCCGCGCTACGATAATCTTCTGCTGATTACCTCCGGAAAGCTGCCTAGCCTTCTTAGCTGCGGCATCAGCCGGCCGAATATCGAAGCGTTTGATTAAAGATTGAGCATAGCGACGAATATTTGCCCAGTTCAAAACCCCAATGCCCTGACCCGAAAACTCTTGCTCCTCATAGCGCTCGAGAACAGTATTCTCGGCGACTGTAAAATCCAGAACCAGACCGCGCCGATGCCGGTCTTCGTGAATAGTCTTCAGCCCCGCTTGGTGGACCTTAGCTGGTGGCTGATTATAAATATCTACTCCGGCCATGCTAATCGAGCCAGACTTGGCCTTTCTCAAGCCGGTAATCGCATCAATTAATTCGCTTTGTCCATTGCCATCAATCCCGGCCAAAGCGACAATCTCTCCGGCATGCACATCTAAAGATACTCCCGAAACCTGCTCTATCTTGCGCTCATCATCTACATAGAGATCACGGATTTTTAAAAGTGCTTCGCCGCGCTCAATTTTAGCCTTTTCTGTGCTGAGTTTAACCTCACGACCGACCATCTTTTCAGCTAGTTCAGCCTCGGTCACAGAATCGACCCGAACCGTATCAATAAAGACTCCGCGCCGTAGGATTGTGCAGTAGTCAGCAACCGCTTTTATTTCCTTTAATTTATGGGTGATGATAATAATTGTTTTACCCTCTTCTTTAAGACTTCTGAGGGTTTTAAATAGGGAATCTATTTCTTGCGGTGTTAAAACTGCAGTCGGCTCGTCGAGAATCAGAATCTCCGCCCCCCGATAGAGCGCCTTCAAAATTTCAACACGCTGTTGGGTTGCCACGGATACATCCTGGATTAGCTCCTCAGGGTCAACATCCAGCCCATACTTTGTCGCAAATGCGGATATTTCCTGACTAATTGCAGCCCGATCTAGGACACCGAGACCCTTTACCGGCTCGCTGCCGAGCACAATGTTTTCTGCAATTGAGAAATTTTGGACCAGCATAAAGTGCTGGTGCACCATACCGATACTGAGGTCAATTGCAGCCTTCGGGCTTTTGATCTCCGCTGGCTGGCCATTAATCAGAATCTCGCCTGAATCAGCAGCATAGAGCCCATAGAGTATCTTCATCAGGGTTGACTTACCGGCACCGTTCTCCCCGAGCAGGGCATGAATTGTGCCCTTCTCAACTCTTAAATTAACTTTATCCAGAGCTTGGACCATGGCAAAGCGCTTATCGATCCCGCGCATCTCAACCGCCGGCACTCTCTCCTCTGTCATCTCCGCCTCCTTAAAAAAAACCGACGCCCCTCCGCCAAGGGCAGGGGCGCCGGTCGCCAAATATGCTGTATTTGGAATTCTAGTAGGTGAACGCCTTAAACATATCTTCAGTGAAGGGTACTTCAATTTCGCCTTCAGCAATCTTCTTTTCCAGGGCTGAGACTTTTTCTAAAATCTCGGCTGGAACGTGCTTGTCCGAACTTGGGGCAATACCGACGCCACCTTCTTCGAGGCCAAAGAAGACGGTGGTTCCACCTAGGTCTTCGCCATCAAAGATTCTCTTGCTAAGGCTGAAGATCGCAATATCAATATTCTTCAGAGCAGAGGTTAAAACATTGTCCGGAGCCAGTTTGTTCTGATCGAGGTCAACCCCAATCGCCCACTTATCCAACTCTTTAGCAGCTTCGATTACACCGTTGCCTGCCAGACCAGCACATTGGAAAACAATGTCTGCGCCATCATGGTACATCTGCTGTGCAGAAGCCTTGGCCTTTGCTGTATCTGAGAAGCTCTCGATATTGGTGTAGAGGAACTCAATCTCTTTGCCTAACTCTTTAGCTGCATAGTTGACGCCCGCTTCATAACCATATCTGAAACGGAACATGGTTGGGAACTCCATACCAATAACCATTCCGACCTTATTGCTCTCAGTCATCAGACCAGCAATGTAGCCGACCAAGAATGAGGATTGCTCAGCCTTGAATTGAACGCCGACTGTGTTCGGCAACTCGCCGTCTTCCCAGTTATCGTCAATCAAGCCAAAGAGCTGCTCAGGATAGTCACGAGCGGCGTTGTCAACTGCATCTTTCATCAGGAAGCCGATACCCCAGATCAGGTCATTGCCCTGGTCAACACTCATTTCAAGGTTCGGGGTGTAGTCTGCATCCTTGTGGGATTCGATAAAGCTGATATTTACATTCAGCTCATTCTTTAAACGTTCCATACCATTCCAAGCTGACTGGTTAAAGGATTCGTCATTGATTCCGCCCTCGTCCGTTATCATGGTCACGTTTTTACTGCTGTAATCAACATCAGGTGGGGCTGCAGCCTCTTCATCAGTAGCTGCATCTTCGTCTGCGGGCGTGTCCTGTTCTGCTGCCGCTTGATCTTCAGCAGGCTCTGCTTGATCAGCTTCTGCATCTTCTGCTGGGGCCTTTTGCTGCTCACAAGCAACCAAAGCAAAGACCATCAGCATGGCCAGTACTAAGCTCAAAAACTTTTTCATCATTTTACCTCCAAGATTTCGCACCTGTATGTGCTCTGCTATATCTTAGCAGATGTAGAGTAGTAACGTTTCTATTATAAGCGAAAAGCCAAAGAGAAGCGAAGAGGCCGGAGGATTAACCCCAGCCTCTTTTAATTTGAGAGTATAAACTGTCTTTTAAGTCTTTAATTAATTAAAGCTAAGACTCAATTTTCGGCGCATCATCATCTGCCGGCTTAACTTCTCCTGGGCTTCCCAGCGGCTGCTGCCAAGACTCTACTGAACCGTCTACTTCAGTACCTGGAAACTGTGGCGGCAGAGCTTGATTTAGAGCTGACTTTTTACGCTTAGCTTTTCTAGCCGGTCTTTTCTTTCGCTTAACTTTGCGGACAAGCAGCATAATCAGGACCACAATCAGTGCAATCAAAATTAGCCATGGGCCAAAAACGATGCAGAAGTAGAGAATCGCCTCACCACCCTCACGGAGCGTGTTCCAAGAAATGATAAAGTAATCGCGAACCCGTTCGGAAAAACTCAACTCTTCCTGATATGTGCTAGAGCCGGTCTGGTAAAATTCAGAAATGAAAACTGTGACCGTGGATTCTGCAACATCTCGGTCAATCTTTAAGTTTTGCCCGCTTAGGCCATCTATTTCCGCGCGCAAATCACTAAGGCGCGCCTCAATCTGCATGATGTCCTCGACGGACTCGGCCTGCTTGAGTAATTCTTGCAGCCTTTTTTCCTCAAGTTTTTTATTCTCGATTCGAGCTGCCGTGTCATAATATTCGCGGCTTAAATCGTCTCTGGAGACACTCAAATTTGTGACTGTCGCCAACTCTTTCAGGTCCTCAACAAAGTCTGAGGCCTGCTCTGCTTTAACCTTCCAAACAAAGTGGAAATCCCGCAATTTACGGTTATCACGACCATTGCGAGTTGAAATCTCTGAATTCACCAGATAGGCATCATATTTTTTGATTAACTTACGGCTATCTTCTAAAACATTATCGGCATTTGTCGTTTCCATGTACAAGTTGTAGCTGTAGATAATCTTCTTGCCATCGGTAATTTCCTGACCTGTGATCGGATCAGCTCCAGGTCGCCAATCGTCAATAGCCTCCTCGGAAGCAGAGTCATTCGCAAACTCATCATAATACACGTCTTCCTTAGCATTCGGAATATCAAGATAGTCCGCAGACTTATGATCATCTACAGGGTAGCCCGAATGAGTGGATTGACAGCCAAGGCTGAGACTCAGGCCCAGGGATAGGAGTAGCACAGCTGTTATAAGCTTTATTTTTCTCGGCATTTTACTTGTCCTCCTTGTGGTATATTTTAACATATAGCGCTGAAGTTCAAGCTTCACGAGGCAAATATTAATAAATTGTTAATGAGCCTAGCTTTAGCCAAAAAAGACAAATGAGGTCTCACTATGGATTTTGAAGAACGGATTTCTGAACTACGCACAGAGTTGGCGGCCAAAAACCTCCGCCCCGCAAAAAAATTCAGCCTACAGCAAGAGTTAGCCTCCCTTTATCGCCAGAGTGGGCAAGCCTTGCGCGCTCTACCTGTCTTGCGCAGTGCCTACCGCGATAGCCTAGAGCGGAACGAGCGCGAAGTCGAGCTGCAATTAATTCGTGAATTGGCCGAAATTGAGGTTGAGACCGGCAATCGCCAAGAAGCCATTGCGCTTTTACGGCATGAACTCCACCGGCGCAGCTCACGCTCCGCGGATTATTTCCTCCGCTTAGCTGAAAACTACTGTTTACAGGGTGAAATTTTTACCAGCATGAAGAGCAGCGAGACTGCAGAGATTTATCTTCAACATGCCTTAACTTATGCCAAGTGTTGTGAAAACTCAAAAAGCTCCTATAAGTCTCCCGAGGCTCTAGCTGAGATCCGCCGACGCGCTAGCGCAGCTTTAGCCAGCCTCGAACTTGAAAAGCAGCCCAGCGATGCTTAGAGGGGGCATGGACTTTCGTTCCAAGCTATTGCTAGAATAGGGCGGATATGAAATGAGTCCGTCTTGGCCTCGAGCAGACGTGACCTGAACTCTTAGAGCTGGCAAAAAGACTTGCCAGCCAGAAATACAAGTAGATGAAGGGATAAATATGAGTAGAGAAATTAAGCGTAGTCCAGAAAACACAGAATTCCACAATCAGATCTCAGATTTGACCACCCGCTCCATGAATTTAATGCTAGAACTTTGTGAAATTCCCAGCCCCACAGGCTATACCGCAAAGGCTGAGAAATTCGTCCTAGACTATTTGGAAAAGCTCGGCTTCAAGCCCTGGCAGTCAGTCAAGGGTGGCGTCTGGTGTTGCCTCGACCCGAAGCACGATGCCACGACCGCCGAAGCCGACGATGCTGCGCTCTTACTCGCCGCTCACATTGATACTCTGGGTTTAATGGTTCGCCATATTAAAGCCGATGGTCGCCTGCGTTTAACTACTCTCGGCTCCTTCCCCTATAACTATGTCGAGCAAGAAAACGTGCTCGTCTTTACACGGGAGGGTACAAGCTACGAAGGTTCTGTCCACCTGATCAATCCTGCCGTTCACGCCTCGCGCGAAGTCAACGATAAAAAGCGTGACGATGCCTCTGTTGAATTAGTTTTAGATGAGCAGGTGTTTTCGCGCGAAGATGTTGCAGCTCTGGGCATTTCTGCCGGTGACTTTGTCGCCTTGGAAGCTCGGGCTCGCCTGGCTGGCGACGGTTATTTAAAGAGCCGTCACCTAGACGACAAGGCTTCAGCCGCCATGCTATTGGTTTTAGCTGAAGAGATTGCCGCCGGACGTCTCCAGCCCAGCCGCAAGGTCTACCTCTACTTCTCTAATTACGAGGAAGTCGGCCACGGTGCCGCCTCCGGACATCCGCTCGGCATTAAGGATATGCTGGCAGTCGACATGGGTGTTGTCGGAACAGATCTCGACACCGACGAGCACGTACTTTCAATCTGCGCAAAGGATAGCTCTGGCCCATATAACTTCGAATTCACTACAGAATTAGTCAATATCGCCAAGGCTAAAGAACTCGAGCACTGCGTCGACATCTATCCTTTCTACGGCTCTGACGCCAGCTGCGCAATGGCTGCCGGCTACGATTATCGCTTTGCTCTAGTTGGCACTGGGGTTGCAAACTCTCACGGTTACGAGCGCATTCACCGCCGTGGAGTGACTGCGACAATCGCCCTGCTCCACTGCCTCATTGCTGAGGCCAAATAATTTTAAAGCGCAGGCCGCAATTCTACTATGCATAAATCAGCAGCTATCGGGATCTTCGATTCAGGGCTAGGTGGCCTTACAGTACTGCCTTTTTTAAAGGCTGAGCTGCCGCATGAACAGCTCATCTATTTTGGTGATACAGCGCGCACACCCTACGGCTCTAAGTCAGCAAAAACAATCCTAAAATTCTCTAGCGAAATCACAGACTTTCTACTTCGCCGCGGGATTAAGGCCCTAATCATCGCCTGCAACACAGCTACCGCTATAGCCCTCCCTGAGCTGCGCAAAAAGCATCCAGAGCTACCGATCTTTGGCATTATCCAACCAGTGATCCAAAGACTCAGCAGAAGCGCTGCGCCTGGCGAACGCCTGCTGATTCTTGGCACTAAAACCACAATTAATTCCGGTCTTTATGAGAGCGGTCTAAAGGTCCTGCGCCCAGACTTAGAATTGGGCGCAGTGGCCTGTCCTACCTGGGTTCCCCTCTTGGAAGAAGGGGTCCGAGATGGAGCCTTTCTAGATGCTGCGATTCAGTACCACCTACCACTTGATCTGGTCAAAAACTACGATAGTCTCCTCCTCGGCTGCACCCACTATCCCCTTTTGAAAAATAGCTTGCAGCGGCTCTATCCCGGACTTAAGTTGTATGATCCCAGCGAGAGTCTAGTGCCAGTCGTCAAAGAGGGACTCTCAGAACTAAAGCTTTTGGCCGAGCAAAAAGAGGCCGAAGACATTTTCTATGCCTCCGACCTCTCGAGTAATTTTCTAAATATGATTACTGAACTTCTACCGGGCACGGATGCGGATACTCGCTTCCGTGACCTCTCCATTCCGCCCGAGTTCTAGTAGCGTAAAATTGCCGTGTAGTCCGCCCCATGGGCAAAGTACTCTGCTGGTAAGACATAAAAATGCCCACCCTGATCTAAGGTCGCGAAGGTTAAGTCGTTGACCTTTTTGATTTCAACTCCACTACTTTTTTCCATCAAGGCGGCAGAAATTAAGAGCGTATCGACTCGCCCCTCCTT
>JAUNVR010000005.1:45436-57068 GCA_030537595.1 Eubacteriales bacterium | reverse complement strand
GCAACTAAGATGATCGGGTCGTGTGGCGCCAGCATATCACTCAGAACATGGTCGATGTGGAGGAAGAACTTGCTTTGATCTTTCTCGACCTCTTCAGGGCGGGCCCGATGACCATGGTAACTGGCCTGGCGCCCACCGTAGGAACCGGCATTGAGGTTACTATCCTTATCTAAATCGGGAAAGAGATCACGAAATCTCGTCGCATATTTTTCTGGCACTAAACTGGGGTTTAGACCATAACGATTGCCTTCCATGAGCTGGAAGCTGCCACGGTCAAAGCTTAGGACATAGGCATGGTCCAGAGCATCAAAGTAATGCAATAGGGGTAAAAGATAGAAACTATGACCTAAGTAGTAGCTGTTCGGAACAGCCGCCTTTAAGCGATAAATCTGACAGCCTTCGGCAGTCAGGAAAATCGCCAAACCGTGGGCATTATAGGTCCAGAACTGGGCATCCTTAGCCAGCCTATCGAGGCAGTCCCAGGCTGCTTCAGGCAGCTTTAACTCTGCATTTTCTGCCTGCTTAGCTTCTTTGACCAAGTTCTTAAAGCGAATCGGATCCTGTTCATTATCAGGCGAACTGAGATGTGTTTCCTGATAGATACTCAGGACTGTTCCTTTTGGATTCAGGATAAACTCATCCGGAAACTGCTTCGTAATTTTGTATTCCATAATATCCTCCTACTTAAATGAGCACGGGCGGATCAATGATCCGCCCGCTGGCTCGGTCTAACTATTTAATCTTGCTCTTATCTAAACTGTCTAAGTATTCTTCTAAGCCCGGAGTAATTGAGGCGATACAGCCCTCTTTAAAGGGATTCTTCAGGCCGCACTCGGCCACCAATTCGGTGAAGGGTACGCGACCAGCGCGCTCACAATTCTTCAGGTAGCTCTGCCAGGCTGCCTCATGATCCTTGAGATCCCAGAGGAAGTACTGGAAGGCACAGACTTGTGAGATGGTGTAGTCGAGATAGTAGAACGGCATCGCATAAACGTGGGCTTGACGCTGCCAACGTCCACCATTGGCGAGGTAGGGGCAGTCCTCATACTTCAGATGTGGTAGGTACTTCTCTTCGATTCTGCGATAAGCGGCCCGGCGCTCTTCTGGGCTCGCCTCAACATTTTCAAAGACCCACTCCTGGAACTCGTCAATGCTTGCCCCGTAGGGGAGGAAGCGTAGAGCATCTGCGACGTGGCTGTAATAGTATTTCTCACAATCTTCACCAAAGAATTTTTCCATCCAGGGATGGGTGAAAAATTCCATTGCCATGGAGTGAGTTTCGGCAACTTCCATCGTAAAGTCTGCTAAGAAGCTCGGTCTGGTATTGCGCTGCAACCAGCCCTGGAATGCGTGCCCAGCCTCGTGGGTCAAGACATCGACGTCACCACTAGTGCCATTAAAGTTACTGAAGATAAAGGGCACTTTGTAATCGTGAATAAAGGTCATGTAGCCACCACCGGACTTACCCGGCTTAGTGGTCAGATCCATCAGCTCTTGCGAAGTCATGGTCTGGAAGAATTCAGCAGTCTGCGGTGAGAGCTCGTTGTACATCTCACTTGCGCTGGCGACCAGGTACTCTTCCTCGCCCAGGGGTTTCGGATTGCCACTGAGGAAGCTCAGGCTATAGTCGTAGAACTTCATCTCGCTAAGGCCCAGTCTCTCCTGCTGCTCAGCAATTAGCTTCTGGGTTAAAGGCACGACATGCTCGGCGATTTGCTTGCGGTAGACTTTGGCATCTGCGGCCGTCCAGTCAGTTCTACCCATCCGGGCATAGGCCAGCGGAATAAAGCTCTCAAAACCTAGTTTCTTCGCAATTCGGTCACGGACTTCGACCAGGTCGGCATAGATTTGGTCGAGTTCGCCCTCTCTTTCTGCTAACCAATTATTGAGTGCAAAGCTGGCTGCCTTGCGCACTTCACGATCTTTGTTCTGCGCAAAGGGGGCTAAACCAGAGAGGTTATATTTCTCGCCCTGGAATTCAATCTCAGCTGAGGCGATTAATTTATCGTAGCTGCTGGACAGCTTATTTTCTAAGACCAGATCTTCAATGATTTCCGGCTTAAAGGTTTTCTGCTGCAGTTCGAACTTTTCTAACATATGCTTGCCCCATTTATCCGCAAAGGCTTTGCGGTGGGGGCTTTCGAGCACAATCGTGGCTAATTCGGAGCCGATTTCGCCGAAGCGCGGACTTTCCTCATCGAAGACCTCGCGCTCTTTGTCATAAAACTCATCGGTCGTATCAATTGAGTGACGCACGTAGGCCAAGGTTCCCTGTGTCTGCAATTTGCCCGACAAATCATCGAGTTCCAAGATTGCCGAGAAAAAACTATCCTGATCTTCTGCCTCACGCATCTTTGCCAAGAGGCCCTTCATCTCATCGAATAGCTCCAGAAAATTAGGGCGTTCATATTTCATCTCGGAAAATTTCATAAATAGCTCCTTTGTATGCTTATGTATTTGTATTTATTCTACACTAAAACCCAATTATTACTAAGCAATTGATACGATTTGCAAAATAGGGACTAGCTTCTGTTATAGTTCTACTGAAGCTTTGGGCTAGGCCAAAGGCCAATCAGCCCAGCTTTAATAATTTTTCGATTTAGAGGTTTTGAGTGCGTAATTTTACTGCCAAAAACTTAATTGTACCGGCCGATGCGGCCGTTCCCGAGTCTCCGAAAAGCTTTGCTACGGCGCCGGATAACTCTGTCCTTTTAGCCCTCAGTGGTGGTGTCGATAGTGCCGTCACAGCGCTTCGCTTACAGCGTGCAGGTTACGCCGTCCAGGCTCTTTATATGCAACTGTGGACCGAGCCCGCCGCTGCGGAGCAGAGTCGAGCCGAGCTTGAACGTGCGCAAAGCTTAGCAGAAAAGCTGGACCTACCCTTCATCGCCTTAGACCTGAAAGAATACTTCAAGTCTTGGGTGATTAAAAAGTTCCTGGCTGCCTATGCCGAAGGCCAGACTCCGAACCCTTGTATTTACTGTAATCTCAGCCTCAAATTCCGACTCCCGGAGCTTGCCGTTTTGGCCGGGGCTAAGCCCTGCCGCTACTTTGCCACGGGACATTATGCGCGAGTCGAATTCTCGCCCGAGACTGGACTTTACAAGCTAAAGACCGCAAAGGATCCGAAAAAGGATCAGTCCTATATGCTCTATCACCTGCAGCAAGCGGACCTAGCTCGACTCCTCCTGCCCCTCGGCGACTTAACCAAGGAAGAAGTGCGGGCAGAAGCCGAAAGCTACGGGCTTGCCGCTGCTAAGGCCAAGGAGAGCCAAGACATCTGCTTCGTCGCCGATAAAAATCACCATGACTTCCTCCGCCGCTGCAACTGCGGCTCAAAACCAGGCAATTTTGTCACCCCCTCCGGTCGCGTTCTCGGCCCGCACCAGGGTCTGGCGCACTACACTGTCGGGCAGCAAAAGCGCCTAGGTATTGCCTTGGGCGAAAAGATGTGCGTTGCCGAAATTAGAGCCGAAGATAATTGCATTGTCCTCGTCCCGGCCAAAGACTTTAAGCAGGAGAGTGCTTTGGTTTCCGAGCTCAGCTTCATCGCCCCGGAAGCAATTCCAGTGGGCAGCGAAATTGAACTCTGCGTGCGCTATCGTGGGCGCAAAGTCCCGGCCCGGATTGATTTGCCGCCGGGAGCTAATGCTAGCCACCTCGAGCCCGGTGCTCAGGCTCTACTCACGAACCCGGATGGTTTCCCGCCAATCAGCCCCGGACAGGCTGCTGTCTTTTATCGAGGCGATGAAGTCCTCGGTGGCGGAATTTGGACTGCAGCCCAATATTAGGAGATTCTGTTATGCCGCAAATTTTAAGAGCCTTTTTACTGGTTGTCCTAGTTAATCTTCTTTATCTTGGCCTAACTGCTCTAGCGCGAAAGATTCGGCGAGGTCTGCCGAATCCAGAACAGCAGTATCCTGATGAGGAGGAGATGAAAAAGGAGCTAATGAATCCAAACACTTCCAACCAAAGATCGGCTGCGCCAGAGGGCAAAGAAAAATCCAAAGCCTGTCCTCAGGCGACTGATGACCTAGCTAACTTTGGCTGTGGGGCCTGCTCCTTTTCCGACTTCTGCAAGCCTCAGGACAAAGATTAAGTTTCTGCTCTTGCAGTGCCGGATCGGATAAACTATATTTAAGCTCAAAAGCCTTTCGGCTGCTGAACTAGGCTAGTTAAGCTTGAAGCCAGCAGCTAATTTAAGCTTTATAAGGAGCATTCGTGGTCTTTGCAAGTTTTATCTTCATCTTCTTTTTTCTTCCGGCCTGTCTAGCAGTTTACTACCTCCTGCCAGATATTCGCTCGAAGAATCGCGCGCTCCTGATTTTTTCATTTATTTTTTATGCCTGGGGCGAGCCAATTTGGATTTTGCAAATGCTCCTTTCCGGGACTTTAGTTTGGTTTAGTGGCTTAAAATTAGAGCTCTGGCTAAATCGCAGGAGTCGAAGTCAAAATCGGCGAGCTGCTGCTCAGGCTGAGAAAAAGGCCAAGCAGGTCCTGTATCTAGGACTCACCCTGGCCTTAATTCCGCTCTTGATTTTCAAGTACCTGAGCTTCGTTTTAGAAAATCTGGGCCTCCTCTTCGGCGCAGCCTGGACCATCCCGGGCCTGAGCTTACCAATTGGGATTTCTTTTTACACCTTCCAGCTCATTACTTACCTAGTCGATCTTTATCGCAATGAGACCGAGGTCCAAAGATCGCTCGCTGACTTTTTACTTTACGAATCATTTTTCCCACAGCTGATTGCCGGGCCAATTGTCCGCTACCGCGACATCGCAGCCCAGATTAACTATCGTAAGCACAGTGTCGAGACTTTTCTCTTTGGCTTTCAGCGTTTTTTAATCGGGCTTAGTAAGAAGGTCTTAATTGCTAATTATGCCGGTAAGTTGGTTGCCGCAAGCCTGGATCTAGAGCAAGTCGCAAGTCTCAGCGGCCTAGAGATTCTACTCGGTACGATCGCTTTTGCAATCCAGATTTACTTTGACTTCTCGGCCTATTCGGATATGGCAATCGGTCTGGCCCAGATCTTTGGCTTCCGCCTGAGAGAAAACTTTACAGCACCCTACCGCTCGGCCTCAGTCACAGAATTCTGGCGGCGCTGGCATATTTCCCTCGGCTCCTTCTTCCGTGACTATGTTTATATCCCCCTCGGAGGCAATCGTAGGCATCAATTTCTAAACCTCAGTATAGTCTGGTTTTTAACTGGGCTTTGGCACGGGGCAAGCTGGAACTTTATTCTCTGGGGCCTTTATTATCTCTGCTTCCTCCTCCTTGAAAAAAGCTTTCTCCTGCGCGCCTTGGATCGGCTGCCCCGCTTTGTCGGGCGAATCTATATGATTCCCGTCACACTCGGCGGCTGGCTGCTCTTTAAGTTCACCGACTTAAAGCTCTTGGGGCAAGTTTTAAAGCAAGTCTTTAGCGGTCCTTTCCTCTCCTTATCCGGGACTCTGCTCTTTAGAAAGTACGCTTTATTTTTACTGATTGCAGTCCTCCTATCCCAGATTTCCTGGCCCGAAATTCAAGCCTTTTTAGCCCGGCGAAAAGCCCGTTCGAAGCTCCAATATCTAGCCTCTACTGACTATATTTTAAGCTTCATAGTCTTGCCGCTACTGCTCTTAGTTTTATCCCTAGCCGCCCTGGCTGCTGACAGCTTCAACCCCTTCCTGTACTTCCGTTTCTAATGAGGTAAACCATGCACCGAGATGATCAAGCAAATAGAATCAAAGGCGAATTAGTAAATAGAACAGAACTCGTAGGGCAGCCTCAGCTGCCGGGAGCTGAGCAGAATTTTAGAGCTCGCCCGGGGGCTAGACCTCGACCGCAGAATCGAGGCCCACGTCCAGACCGTGGACCGCGCCGCCCAGCTCCAGAGCAAGGGCCCGCAGGACGGCCGCCCAATCCGCGACGCGGCCGCGTCAATAAAAGCCCTGGGCGAAGCGCGCCTCAATATAGCCAAGGCGAAGCTAGAGCCCCAGGCGCTAGAACTCGCGGGCGCAGAGCGGCAGTCCATTTAGAACGCAAGGCCGCACGTAATCTCAAGCTCGCCCTGGGCACGGTTTTAGGCTTTCTGCTAATTTTTCAGCTGCTTTACCTGCTTTTACCCAAGGCTTCGGAAAGTAAGCTTGAGCGCAGAAGCTTAGCCAGCTTTCCTAAGCTTTCTGCCGCGAGCTTTTTAGAAGGCAGCTGGCACCGCGAGGTAGAAAACTACCTCAATGATCATGTGCCTTTCCGGCAGTTATTAATTAGCGTCGATCGAGCTGCAAAGCGCATGCTCGAACTGCGCCTTAGCCCAGCTAATGAGGAACAGATCGAGATCGTCCATGGGAAGCGTGAGCGCCACGACGAGGGTAACCAAATTCCCCGCCCAGAGCACCAAGCTGCTGTGCCCAGCCCAGATTCTAGCCAGGCAGAGGCAGCCCCAAACACGGCCCCTTCTGAATCTGAAAAAGCGAAGCCGGACGGCGCTTGGGCTGAGAATAAAGCCGAGCTTAACCTTGAGCATACAGAGGGTGAACTAGCCTATGAATCATATAGTGTCGTAATTAAGGGTGTGCAGGGCATGGAAATTTTTAACTACAGCCCTGAGCTTTGGACAGCTTATGCAGGAAGACTCAACCATCTCCGCTCCAAGCTCCCCGAGGAAATAAAGATGTACTCCTTAATTGCACCTACAGCGATTGCCTTTTATGGCCCAGAGACCTACCGGGTCGGAGCCTACTCCAGCCTAGATGCAATCAAGCAGGCCTATTCTGAGATGAGCCCTGGGATTATCAAATGCGATGCTTATAGCTACCTCTCCCGCCACAGCTCGGAATATATTTACTTCCGCACAGACCACCACTGGACCGGACTGGGCGCCTACTATGCTTATCAAAGCTTCTGTGCTGCAGCTGGGCTACAGCCGACCGAACTGAGTCAGATGAAGAAAACTAGCTCGAACAGCTTCCTCGGCACCATCTATTCCTACTCTGATCAAAGTCCTGTTTTAGCTGCCAACCCAGACTACTGCGAGTATTACCACCCCGTCCACATGGGTAGCTCCACGGTTTCTGCTGATGAGAGCTTTAGCGAGACCTACGCTGGGACCTTGATGAGTCCAGAAATCTACCCGGACTATCCCTACCTAGGTTATTCCGGTGGCGACGTGGCAATCAATAAGTTGAGCAGCACTTTAGAGGGTGCAAAAAAAGAGCGCATCGCCGTTCTAAAGGATAGTTTTGGCAATGCGCTAGCACCCTATTTAATGGATAACTTTGCTGAGGTCTATATTATCGATCCCAGAGTTTTCACCGGCGATTTGATCAAGTTTTTAAAAGCTAATGAAATTAATAATCTCTTAGTTGTTAATTACAGCTTCGCCTGCTCCAACCCGCTCTGGGCTGCCGGCTTTGACCTAATTACCGGCTACCAGCCAGCTAATTAGGGCTTCGTCTGATCCTTCGATAAATCGCTTTCGCGGCCTTCCAAATGCTGTAAATCAGATTCCTGAATATCTGCCATCAGCGGGAGGAAGCCATGTCCGTAGACCGCATTAAACTCCGAGACAATCAGTAAGGCGTCGGGGTCATCATTTTGGACGACTTCTCTTAATAACTGTAACTGCCGCCTGGTGCAGACCACCATGATGAGGTCGCGGGGTTGCTTCGTATAGCCCCCGACCGCTGGAATAATCGTCGATCCGCGCTTCACCTTCTCACCGATGACTGTGGCCAACAACTCGGCGTGGTCAGAGATGATAAAGGCCATTTTACCCGAGGAGAAACCGTACATAATCTTATCTACAGTAGTGGCCAAAACCAGGGTAAAGATAAAACCGTAGAGCACTGCATCAATGTTCTTAAAGACGAAACCACCGAGCGAAATAATGACGGCGTTAATTAAGTTGGTCACCTGGCCGACCGAGAGGTCGGGGCGCAATTTACGCAGCGAGAAAATTACTAAATCAGTCCCTCCGGTTGAGGAGCCGACCTGGTAAATTAGGGCCAGGCCCAGACCGATCAGCGAAGCGGCAAAGACTGAGGCCAGCATCGGATCGCCCTGATAGCTCGGCATGAAAGGCCCGAGGAAGTCCGTGAAAATTGAAGAGATAATCACGCTCTGCAAGGTGCGCAGGATAAAGCGTCGCCCCAGAAGCTTGTACGAGAGTAGGATTAGAGGAATATTCAAAAATAAAGTCAATGCGCCCAAGGGCAATTTAGTATAGTGATAAAGAATTAGGGCTAAACCCTGAATCCCACCGGGGGCGAAGCCTGCGTCCTTTGCAAAGATAACTAAGCCGCAAGCGATTAAAAAGCCACCGATACAATCTACAAGTAAACCTTTGACACGATTCTTATTCATCTATTCCCCCACCATCCTTAGTTCTTTTCTGCTTTATTATTTTTATGCTTGATATAGACCAGTATTAAAATTAAGGCAATTAAGATTAAGCCTAAAGGCAAGCCGTAGCGCAGAATCTTCCCGCTCTGGCTGTCTGCAGGCGAATCCGGGCTCTCTGTGGCCTCTGTCTCGCTCTGCTTTCCACTTTCTACCGTAGGCTCAGGCTCAAACTGCGCCAATTCAACCTTCACGCTAAAGCGCTTCTGCTCTAGTGGACTTTGATTGTCCAAGGAGTAAAAATGCTTTGAATCATAAATTGAGACTAGAAGATCAGCAGTTCCGTTATTATGCAGTTTGAAGGAGCCGTCAGGACGAATTTCTAAGACCTCATTATTATTCGATTCGTAGCGGACAAAGGCTGGATCTAGGTCGACCTTTGGCCGCACCTCACCCTTGGCAGAACTCATCTGAAGCCTAAAAGCATAAGGCCACTCAGCAGCTGCTGGCTCTACAGTCTCGGCCTCTGCTCCGAAAAAGCCCTGACCCAGAGTAAATTCGGGCAGTGGATCCAAGCTGTGGGGAGGAGCTGCAGGAGCATTGTTAAACTTTGCCCTCCGCTCTACTTCCCTAGTAAAGTCAGCGAGATTGCTATCCTTAATCTCCAGGGCCTGGATGGAAAAGTCATAGTCCGCCTTGTCCTCATAAACTGAAACCTGATAGCGCAGCTCTTGCGGCTCAAAATACAGTTTCTGCTCATCCGGAGGGCTGTCCGAGAAAACTGCCGCAGTAAAGTTTTGGCCGGCTGATTCGAGGACCACAATCGCATAAGACTTTGCCCAGCTTGGAAGGACAACTTGCTGATCTTCTGGCTGATCAGCATCAGAAAAATAAATCCACCAATAATTGGCACTTAAATCGAGAATATGGTCGGCCTCTTGTAAATTCGGATAATCCTGAACCGGATTCGAACTTTCACATAAACTAGCGTGCTTTGCAATTTCCAGCGCATAACGCTCGAGGCCACTATCCCATTTGGCCTCAATTAGAGGCTCAGCTTCTGTTTTTTCACCTGTTCTTTGCAAGTCTTGATCAGTCTCGGCAGACTGCTCATCCCTAAGCTCTAGATCTTCGACTTCTGCATCTAAGTCACTAGGCTCAGCTACCTCATTCTCCTTCGCTTCAGCCTGGACCTTAGCTAGACTTTCAGCCAAGACCTTAGCCTCCAGCTGATGAGCTAATTCGGGCTGAATTGAAGCATTCAAAGCGTAGGACTCGGTCTGTACAACCTTGAAAATATAGCTCGTTTTAAGCTCGGGGAAAGCCTTTAATTGTAATTCGACCTTGGCCTCGCCTAAGCCTGTCGCCTGGGCTCTATAGCCATCCTCCAAGGTCACGACATTCGGGTTTAAATTAAACCACTCCCACTCATCCGGCGTGAAGAGACTCATCACCTGGTACTCATCATTAACGTCGTAATGCACAAAAGGCCGCATCAGTAACTCCCGCCCCGGTGGCATCCGATAAGCAAAGTGCCCATCCTCGAAACTTTGCTCCCAGGCCAAGGCAAATTCTTCAGAGGCCTTAGGCCGAACTTTTAACATCTCCGGAGCTAAGCTGACTGTCGGCTGGTAGCGCTCAACTGCCTCGTGAGGCTCAAACTCAGTCCCACCAATCACTGAGGAAAAGACCTGCGACCACCAGAGCGGGGGATCAGCTTTGGCCGAGCCAAAGGAACCAATCCCGATTGAAATAAAATTCGGATTGACCATCGCCTCATAATGCGAGGGCGATTCAACCCACTGTCTAAAAGTCTTTTCTGGCGTGATATTACCAGCAGCAATATTTTCACTACTATAAGGGGAGCTGTAATAAATAAAAGTACCATTCGGACGCATATGAGACCATAGAATTGAAGTCTCCGCCGCACGCTGCATCGCAGCCTGCTCGAGCTGTGCGTTATAAACTAGGGGATGCAAACCCAGGGAGGCACGCAGCTCATTCACCATGGCCAAAATCTTCCGCGCCTCTTCGTAATAAGCATAGCCGTCAACTTTGACCTCGACTAAATCACGGCCAAAAAGCTGATCGCGCCAGGGATACTTATCTAAATCCACTGCCTTGGCTACAGTCGCCGGAGCTAAAACTAAGCTAAAGAGCAGAACTATTAAGGCCAAGCCTAGACTGATATATCTTTTCATCAAAACTCCCACTTTATCTAAACTATTGCTAATCAATCCTAAACAAACGTTTCGCATTCGCAGTTGTGAACTCTGCCACCCGCTCTAAACTGCAAGCCCTAATCTCAGCCATTTTTAAGGCAATTAAAGGAATTCTTGCAGATTCATTGCGCTGGCCGCGGAAGGGCGAGGGGCTAAGGTAAGGTGAATCCGTCTCTATTACGAGGTCAGACTCATCCACGCGGCGGATTACTTCTAAGGCTCGCCGCGCATTGTGGTAGGTAATCGGCCCATCAAAACCCAGCATGAAGCCTAAATCTTTCAAGAGTAGTGCAGACTCAGCAGAGCCTGAGAAACAGTGAGCGACCCCAGCTGTCTTCTGCAACAGACCGTCGGCCTTCGCTTGCTTCAGGATGGTGTAGCAGTCCAAGAAGGCCTCACGTTCGTGGATAATTACGGGTAAATCTAATTCATGAGCCAGTTCCAGCTGAGTTCTAAAGACCTGCTTCTGTACTTCGCGCGGGCTGTGGTCATAGTAGTAATCGAGGCCAATCTCGCCATAGGCGCGAATTTTCAAAAGTGAGCCAGAGTCCGACGCCAAGCGCTTTGCCCGCAGATAAATCTTTTCCAATTCCTCTGCAGTATTTTCAGCCCAGTCCTTTGCCTCATGGGGGTGTAGGCCAATCGCTGAATAGCAGTTCTCTTCACTTAAGGCTAGTTCAAGGGCTGTCGCTGAGTCTTCAAGAGTCGATGCAGGCAGCATAAAATACTGAACGCCGGCCAGGCGTGCACGCTCGAAAACAGCCTTGCGATCAGCTGCAAAATCTGCATCTTGTAGATGACAATGACTATCAAAAAAGACCATAGAGCGAACCTCCGCGCCTATTATAGCCTAAAACTTAGAGGATTAAACTTTAATAATCTCTAAATCTTTAGGCAATTAGAGTCGGTCTAAAAGTAATTTAAGCTAGTCTTTTGCCTCATTCTTTAAGGCCAAAAGCTCCTGATAGATCTTCCGCGCTGGCTGCTTAAATAAGTCGGCTAAGTCTTTACTCAGCTCTTTAATCCCACGCCCCGCAGCTAGGCCCTCACGCATGGCCAAAACTAAGTCAGCCTCGCTCTCTGCTGCCGCCAA
>JAUNVR010000005.1:0-45336 GCA_030537595.1 Eubacteriales bacterium | reverse complement strand
TTGACTAAGGAGGCGCCTGGGTCTGAAATCACTGGCATCCCGGCATCTGAAACTAGGGCCACAGACTTCCCCTGGCGCAGTAGTTTTAAGACCTCAGCATTCCTCTGCTGTTCATTATGGGCATGGTAGGATAGGAAGCTCGCACGCGACTTCAGCTCCTGTAATTGCAAGCCGGCTACTCTGGTATCCTCAGCTAGAATTAAATCGACCTGCGTTAATAGCTCAGCCGCTCGTGGACTGAGGTCCCCGGGATTGCCGATTGGTAGTGGAATGAGGATTAAACCTGAAAGCATAGCTTGAAACCTCCGTGCTGCTTTTTTGAAGACTCTTTCTATCTTAGCATTTAATCCCCTAATTAGATGCCGACTTTAGCTTTAAGCTAAGCCTGCTTGCACTGCTTTTTCTAGCAAATAAAAAAGAGAGCCGTGGCTCTCTTTCAGCTATTCGAGTCAAAGTTTGACTCTTAATCCTTACTTATTCTGCGTGCTTTAAACTACTCTGCGTGAATTGCATCTACCGGGCAGACTGCAGCGCATGCACCACAATCGATGCAGGTATCTGCACAAATCAGATACTGAGTATCACCTTGGGTGATTGCATCTACCGGACATTCGCCTTCACAAGTTCCACATGAAATACAGCTTGCTTCAATTACGTGTGCCATAATATTCCTCCTTCTGACTTCAGAAAAGAGCTTTCAGGCTCTGCTCCTAAAGTACTTTAAACGCAAGCTAATTATAGCATTTTATTCATTGGAATTTCAAGTATACAGCTTCTGTTTTCTACGCTAAAAAGCCTTTAATATCAGGGCTTTTAGCCTATCTCTTCTAATATATTCAGTTAGCTATATGCAACCTATTTTTAGTTAGCTATGTATAACTATGCCGAGTTATTTCTTTGGCCGTCTGATTATATCGACCTCGTCCAGGGAGTAATTTAAGGGATCCGCATCATCGTCATGTAGCAGGCGAACAATAACCCGCTCTTTGAGGATTTCTAATTTCTCAATCCTGCCTTCGCCAGCCGGTGTCATCACGTGCTCGCCCTTACGAGGTAGGCGCTTACGTAAATCCTGATAGGCCTCTTCCTCGTATTTTAAGCAGCAGAGTAGGCGGCCACAGGCACCTGAAATCTTACTCGGTTTCATTGAGAGGTTTTGTAGCTTGGCCATCTTAATTGAAACTGGCTCGAAATTCTGCAGGAAGGAGCTACAGCAAAGCTCGCGCCCGCAGATACCCAGTGCCCCGAGCATTTTGGCCTCATCGCGAACGCCGATTTGGCGTAAATCGATGCGCATTTTGAACACGGCGGCTAAATCCTTTACTAAGTCCCGGAAGTCGACGCGGCCATCAGCTGTAAAGTAGAAAACTAGGCGGCTGTGGTTCCAGAGGAGCTCGACATCGACCAAATTCATTTCGAGATTGTGCTCGCGAATCCTTTGGCTGGCAATCTTAAAGGCCTCGACCTCCCGCGCGATATTCTCTTCGTGCGCTGCTAAATCTGCCTCATCAGCCCGCCGAATCACAGCCGTAGTGCCCTCGCGCAAGACCGCTTGCGGCAGGGCAAAGGGCTCGCTTTCAACCCGCCCCATAATCGGCTCTTCCTCGTACTCGACGAGGACAAAATCATCGCGGTGCAGCTTTTCTTCCGCTAAAAGATAGTAGCGCTTCACCCCGCGTCCGTAGAGGCGGACTGGCACTACCTTGACCAGCTCAGTTTTCTCGGGCTCTTTCTCTGCCTCTATTTCCGGCTCTTTCTCCGGCGCGAAAACTCCAGCAGCTTCCCTGAGCTCTGCTGTTATCGCGGCTTCCACGTCGCTCAGATCCCTCGAGCCTGAGTCTTCTTCAGGCGTGGAATCCGGGCTAGTAATTACGGAGCTTTCCGCTCGCTTTAAATCACTTTTAGCTATATCTTTATCTAAATCAAATTCATGCTTATTCATTACTTATCTATCTCATCACTTTTCACGGCCTTTGCCAAGTTCCTGCGTAAAGCCAGCAAGTATTGGCCGAGGCTGACTTCTAAGCTACTATTGACAGCCAGGGCTTGCTCTAGCTCGAGACTCGCCTTTAAGGAATCACTGAGGCAGTTAATTGCCGTCTCCGAATTCTCCCTCATCCGATTTGCTAGAGCCTTAGTGCGCTCGTACTCGTCAATTACAGTTAAGTCATCAGCTAAGAATTGAGGATCACTTAGAGCAAAGGCTAGGTCACGTAAAAGATCTTGCAATTCTCGGAGGTACTTGTCGATATTCTCCCGCTCCCCTAAGAGATAATCTAGGCCTTCTAAGAGCAGGTCGGCCCGCGTGAAGGAGACGAGGCCAAAGAAGAGATTGCGCAAGCGAGTAAAATCTATATCGCCTGCTCCTGTAAGCTCTGCCGAGGCATTGGTTGAGGGCATTATGTGGTACTCCGCAAGGCGCGAGAGCACCGTCGGCAAGAGTCTGGCTTTTTCCACTGCGGGGAGTATGAAATACACACCCTCCGGCGGCTCTTCCAAAGACTTTAAGAGAATATTTTGACCCTGTTCATTTAATTCATCAGCGCATATTAGGTAGACCTTACGTGTACCAAACTGCGGACTGATATATAAATCTGCAATCACTTCGCTGCGGATTCTCTCAACTTTGATCAGTCGATCCTCCGCCTTATCTAAAAACTTGAAATCAGGTTGATTGCCCTCCTGAAAGAGTTGACATCTCAAGCAGGACCCGCAGGCTCCCTCTAAGCTAGCTTCTGCGCAGAGTAAAGCTGCCGCAAATTCCTTGCCTACTGCTAGGACTTGGCCAGCCTCAGCTCCGCTAAGCAGGATTGCGTGCGGCACAGTTCCCGCTTTTAGCTGCTGGTAGAACTGTGCTCTATCGTCATTTTGCTTGAGGGTCATTAGACCTTCTCGAAATACTCTACTTCAACCGCAAAAATTGTCGCACCGCCGACCTGCACTTCCACCGGATAGGGAATAAATGAACCCGACATCCCTGATGGTGCCATGTTTGCATTAATTGCGGCCTTACGGCTGGAACTGTACTTGCGGATAATTGAAATGACTTCTTCCATCTTCTCGTCCTCCACTACAATCATTAAGGTAGTGTTGCCCGAGCGCAGGAAGCCGCCTGTTGAGTTCAGCTTTGTCACTCTGAAGCCGGCTCGGTTAAGCTCAGCCATTAGACGCGGACTATCTTCATCACTCACGATGGCATAAATCAGTTTCATAAATCCCTCCTAGGTTCTGAGCTTTGCCATGACCAGCCTCAAGATCTCTTGCCGGCTCAGCTCTTTATCTCGTGCTGTCGAAACCCTTTTAATGCGTTCCGGTTCCTGCTCTGCTAATTCAGCAAAACCCTGGTGAACTCGACTTAGGAATTCGACGCTTTCATTGTCAAAACGATTCTTCTCACTCGCCTCACGCTTACTGAGACGAGCCATAAACTGCTCTTTCGATAAATCTAGTAGCAGGGTCAGATCCGGACTTAGACCTCGACAAGCAAAGTTATTCAGCTCACGTATCTCACTGAGCTCCAAGCCTCTGCCGTAGCCCTGGTAGGCCATGGTAGAATCTGCAAAGCGGTCACAGAGCACAATCACCCCTGCCTCCAGTGCAGGCTTAATCTGCTCTACCACGATTTGACTCCGCGCTGCTAAAAACAACATTAGCTCGGTTCGTGCATCAATTGCCAGCTCTTCTTTCGCTAGAAGCAGCTCGCGAATCTCCTCACTTACCGCAGTGCCACCTGGTTCACGTAGACAAAGAGTCTGGTAACCTTCGGCCTTTAAAGCTTGGTTCAAATACTGCAATTGTGTGGTTTTACCACAACCATCAATACCCTCAAAGCTAATAAAGAGAGCGGCTTTTTTCTGCCTAGGCTCCAGCTGCCCAGATGCTAGCTCATCTAAGTGCTGATTTTTTTCGTCATTAAAGCTCAAAGTCATCGTCTAAAACTAAGATCCTTTCCTGCGAGCTAAATCCTTAGCTACTTACCTTTATATTATACATTAAAAAATAAATAAAGCTTTTGAGCTAAGACTTCAGCACCGCTAAACTCCGCTGATCAATGCCCAAAAGATCTAAACCTGAGTCCAAGCATTGGCTAATTAGTCGTAGTAGTCTAGGGCTCAAACGCTCGCCCGGCCAAAGCAGGGGAATCCCTGGCGGATAGGGGGCGATTAAATCCGCAACTATGCGGCCACTAGCAGCCTCCAGATCTATTACCTCGACTTCTCCTTCAAGCCTCGACCTGCGCAAGGAAAGTCCGCGCTCGGGTAGCTCGGTGTAGCTTGAAAAAACTTCCTTTGCTAGCTTTTGAGCCTTAGTTTGACTCTCTAGATCAGGCCTTCTCAGCTTTGCCATTTCACTAAAGCGTGCTAAACGCTTGGCCAACTCTGCTAAATCCGCCCGCGAACTATCCGGGGCCAAAAGGAATAAGGCCTGATTAAAGCTCACGAGCTCAGCCTCGAGCCCTGCTTCCAAAAGCAGTTTAGACCAGTGTGCAGGCGTGGCGTAATAAGGAAACTCAATTAAAAGGTGGAGGAGGTCAAAGGCTCTAAGCTCAGATTCACCTGCCCCGAGCCGGGGATTTAAGACTTTTAGATCTGCGGGCAAAGCGCGGGCAAAATCAGTTAAAGCTACTGTCAGCTGCTCCACTTGCGCGAGGCCATAGAGCTCTAAGTAGGCGCGGGCCCAATCGATTGAGGCGGCGATTGGAAAGGAGGGACTAGTTGAGTGGAAAAGGCGCAATTCTCGTCTGGCCAGCTCAGTTAGTTTAAACTCGGCCTCTGCCCTCTGCCCAATTTGGATTAAGGCTGCAGGAGCTAAAGCCGCTAGAGTCTTATGTGCACTTTGGCAGACAATATCCGCCCCTTCTGAAATCGCGCTTGCAGGAAATTCTGCTGCCCCTAGGCTGAGATGCGCCCCGTGGGCTTCATCGACAGCCAGTAAACCACCGCTTTTTCGAAGCGCCTTAACTAGCTCAGTTATATCCACGACACTGCCATAATAGTCCGGCCGCGTTAAGAGTAGACAGACTGGCCCTTTCTGCTCTTCAATTAGGGCGAGGCTATTAGTAATGTCAATTTGCGGCAACTGCTGGCCTGGCTGCTCTTCGAGCGGTAAAAAAACCGCTTCCATATCCAGTAAGGCCAGGCCGCGAATGACTGCTGCATGAACTGTTCTTGGCAGCAGGACACGTTTACTAAAGTGGCGTAAGATGGCTAAACTTGTCATTAGGCCAGTACTCGAACCCTGGGTGATAAATAGGCTTGCTGCCGAGCCGGCAAAAGCTGCCGCCCTAGCCGCAGCAGCAGCGACTGCGCCACTTCCACTCAGGACATCACCGCTGGCCTCGAGCTCTGTTGTCTCCAGACTCGACCAACCCGTCCTGAAGCCGGGAGGAAAGGCCCTGCCGCCGCGATTTCCAGGCATGTGAAAACCCTTTACATCACGCTCTGAAACTTCGATTAAACGCTTAAATAAAGGCGCCTGAGCCTGGATTTTGGCATAGTCAAGCGCCAGCTCCAAGACCCCCTCGCCTTCTCTTTTTTCGATCATAGTTTAGCTTTCTAAAATTACTCTAAAAGAGCAAGTGGACTAGCTGATAGTCCGGCTATCTAGAGGCCGAAATCAGCCTTCTCCGGATAGGTATTGATATCGTCAATGGCTTCGATAATTTCCGCTTCTAAGGCTTGGTTCGCAGCTTCCATCTCTGCAAGACTCATGTTCTCGGCTGTAAAGCTCAGAAGCCGCTTGCTCTTTCGCTCTTGCCCATCACTGCGCTTGTTCTTTCTGTTTTCAGACTGGAAATTATTTTTACTACTTCCTGCTTTGGCCTGAGATTTTTGAGCGCTATCGTTTTTAGCCTTAAAGGACTGATTTGGAGACTTTTTCACTTGCTCCTGCTGCTTCTCGCCAGCCTTATTCTCTGGCTTAGCTCCTTGGCTCAGATTCTTTTTCTTGCTATCTCCGCGCTCGTTTTTCTGCTCATTATTAGCAGGCTTAGCTTTAAACTTATTGCGCCGTTTCTGCTGCTTATTCTCAGGCTTGAAATTGCCTTTCTCAGCTTTGGGCTTAGCTTGATTATCTTGCTTTTGCGTTTTCTTTCTATTGCGCTTCTTGCCCTGGCGATTGGGCGCAAACTTAGTCTCGCGCTCCGACTTAGCCTTAGCTCCGCTTGCTGCGGCTTTTTGGGGACCATCTCCGATTTGGGTTTTATTAATCTTTTTTTCTACTTCTTCGCTCATCTTTACTCCTCTTTAGCCCCAGCTCACTCGACTCGGACCTGGCACTCAAAATTATTGAAGCGGTCAAGCAGCTCTAGACCTACCCATTCCAGCTGGCGTTCAGTAGGAATTAGGCCAGTTTTGACTTCTGCGAGAGGCAAGAGCACGAAAGGCCGCTGCTCCATGCTGAGGTGGGGAATACTTAGCTTCGGACTCTCTAGTCTCAGTTCGCCGTAGCTTAAGACATCTAAGTCAATCGCACGCTCACCCCAACGCCTGCTCTTTTGGCGACCGAGCTCTTTTTCGATGCTCTTTAAATAATCGAGGAGCGCCCAGGGGCTAAGCTTGGTTTCTGCTAGGAGAACCGCATTCAAAAAATCCGCTTGATCCCTTACGCCCCAGGCCTTGGAGCGATAAATAGATGACACACGTTGCTTGCGAAAGAGCGGATCTTGATAGAGCTGCTGGACGGCCAGGCCGAGGTTCTCGCGCACCGGCCCGAGATTCCCACCTAGCCCTATTGCAATTTCTGTCCAGCGCCTGCGATAAAGAGTAAAGGCCATCGCCTCGAACTCGCCCTTAATTGGGGCCTCCGGCTTTGCTAGACTTAGCTCAATAGCTTGAATTGCTGGGAAGGCTTGAAAGAGCTCTGAAATTAGCTCCGAAGCGGCATATTCGATTAAGCGATGCCTGGCCTTAGCCATAAATTCAGCAATGAATGTGTAGACATCGGCGTAACTTACACTGTCTTCTAAACAGTCATTCAGTGTTGCAGGAGGCTGACCAATCTCATAACTCAAGTCGATTAGAAAATTCTGTCCATTTTCCTGCTCGAAGTCGAAATAGCCGATATGGCTAAAGAATTTTAGCCCCCGCATCTCGATTCTGTCACTATCTTTATAAGCTACTGGAGTCATTCTTAATCCTACTATCCCTGCACGCTCCCGCCCTGCTTTGGCCTGAGCGAAAGCAGTTGAAGCTTGACTTTAAAACTGGCCAATCCTGCCAGCTCAATTAGCGACTTAACTTATCTGCCGTTGCGGCTTTGGCCGATTAAGGCCAGAGCTTCCTGGCGCGTCTTCTCGTTGCTGCGGCAAATGCCTCTCAGTGCCGAAGTCACAGTCCGTGAACCTGGCTTCTTAACGCCACGCATGGTCATGCAAAGATGCTCAGCTTCCATTACCACTGCAACCCCGTAGGGGTCGACTGCTTCCATAATTAGATCCGCAACCTCTGAGGTCAGACGTTCCTGAAGCTGTGGGCGCCGTGCGCAATGGTCCACAATTCGAGCAATCTTACTCAGCCCTAAGATCCGACCCTTACGTGGTATATAAATCACGTGGGCCTTACCAATAAAGGGAAGCAAATGATGCTCACAAAGTGAATAGAAGGGTATTTCACCAACTAAAATCATCTCGTCATTACCTGGTTCATCAAAGACTTTAATCTTTTCCCAGACATCACTATGAAGACCTGAACAGACTTCCTGGTACATTCTTGCGACTCTGGCCGGGGTCTCGAGGAGACCGGCCCGGTCGGGGTCTTCGCCAATTGCAATCAGGATCTCCCTGACCGCCTTTTCAATTCTTTCCAGATCCATACACCCTACTCCGCTCTAGGCACCGGCTTCGACTTCTTTAGTCTTGGCCTTTTTTGAGCCTTTATTCTGCCCTGCAGACTTTAAAATATATTCTACTTCTGCCTCACCACGCACTACCGCCTCGGTGATTTCAACCTTTGCGATATTGCCCCTGGAGGGGACTTCGTACATGATTTCAATCATCAATTTTTCGAGTACTGAACGCAGACCACGTGCCCCGGTTTTCAATTCCAGAGCCTGTTCCGCAATAGTCGCTATGGCTTCATCGGTGAAGCTCAGCTCACATTCATCGTACTCGAGCAATTTTTGGTACTGCTTGATTAAGGCATTTTTAGGTTCGGTTAAAATATGAATCAGACTTTCCTTATCCAATTCCTCTAAAGGTACAATCATCGGCACTCGCCCGATAAACTCCGGGATTAGGCCGAACTTTAACAAGTCCTCTGGCAAGACCTTGGCTAAAAGTGAGCCTTCGAGCTCTTCGTTGTACTTGCCAAGCTTCGCGCCAAAGCCGATCGAGCCCTTGCCAACACGGTCTTGGATAATCTTCTCTAGGCCATCAAAGGCCCCGCCGAGAATAAAGAGAATCTGATTCGTGTCGATTGGAATAAAATCCTGATGGGGATGCTTTCTACCACCCTGCGGCGGCACGTTCACAACTGAGCCCTCCAGAATTTTTAACAGCGCCTGTTGAACGCCCTCGCCGCTGACGTCCCGAGTGATCGAAGGGTTATCTGAGCGCCGGCTAATTTTATCGATCTCATCGACATAAATAATCCCGCGTTCGGCCCGCTCCATATCGTAGTCGGCAGCCTGAATCAGTCTGAGCAAGATATTTTCCACATCTTCGCCGACATAACCGGCTTCAGTCAGTGCTGTAGCATCGGCAATTGCAAAAGGCACATCCAAAAGACGGGCCAAAGTCTGTGCTAAAAGTGTCTTACCAGAACCAGTCGGGCCTAAAAGTAGAACGTTAGTTTTTTGCAGCTCAACTTCAATTCCATCAGCCTCAGGTAGTAGGCGTTCAGCTAAAACTCTCTTATAGTGATTGTAAACTGAAACTGCTAAAACCTTCTTCGCATCTTCTTGACCGATTACATACTCGTTAAGGGCCTCATGAATCTCTTGCGGACTCATCAGCTGCGGTGCTGCCTCAGTTAAATCATCACTGCTATCATCGCCGAAAAAAAGATCGTTCTCGAGAATCGAGTCGCAGGCCATCACGCATTCATTGCAAATATAAACGCCAGGCCCGACAATCATCCGATCAACTTCGGATTCTTTCTTGCCGCAAAATGAGCAGGCAATTTCGGACTTTTTGCGCTGATCCGGCATCTTAGTCCCTCTTCTCCATAATCTTGTCGATAATCCCGAATTCCAGAGCCTCATTGGCATCCAACCAATTATCGCGCTCGGTTTCGCGTTCAATTACCTCAATTGGCTGCTTACAGCGGTCAGCCAGGATTCTATTCAGGCGGTGACGGCTGCGCAGGATATGCTCTGCTGCGATATGAATATCAGTCGCCTGACCTTGGGCTCCACCTGAAGGTTGGTGAATCATAATCTCAGCATTCGGCAATGCAAAGCGCTTACCAATTGTCCCTGCTGCGAGCAGAACCGCACCCATTGAGGCAGCCATACCCATACAGATAGTTTGCACGTCAGCCTTAATGTACTGCATGGTGTCGTAAATCATTAAGCCTGATGAAACCTCACCACCGGGGCTGTTGATATAAAATTGAATATCTTTTTCCGGGTCTTCAGCTTCTAAAAAGAGGAGCTGAGCCGTAACTAAGCTGGCAGTCACATGATTGACTTCATCACTTAAAATAATGATTCTTTCCTTTAACAGGCGTGAGTAAATATCATATGATCTTTCACCGCGATTCGTCTGTTCGACAACCATCGGCACTAGATTCATTCTCGGTAAATCTTTTCTATCCACTTTACTATATCCCTATTTATCCTTTCAGCTATCATTCCGGCTAGCTTTAACTGCCACTTTGGGCTAGCTCAGCTAGCCCCCTTAGGCATCTATTTAAGCTTCTTCGCTCGCTTCTTCAGCACCCTCTTCGGCAGCTTCCTCTTCGAGTAAGAAATCAGGTTTCTGATCGGTCGGCTCAGCCTTCTCGACCAAAAGCTCCATAGTTTTACGACGGATAATGCCAGGCTTTAACATCTCTCTGCCATCCTGGTTATCAAAGCTCAATTTAAGCTTTGCGACTTCCATCTGATATTCTTCGGCCAAGCGTGAGAACTCACTCTCGTAATCTTCCTCGCTCAGCTCGACCTTCTCCTGCTCTGCAATCTGATCAACTACTAGGGTTGAAAGCAAGCGACGTCTGGCAATCTCAGCCTTATCCTTGCGGAAATCCGCCAGGGTCTGACCAACAATTTCTAAGTATTTCTCTAGGCTCAAGCCATAATAGCTGAGCTTTTGATTCTCTTCCTCGAGAATCTTCTCAACCTCGTCTTCAATTGCAAAGGCCGGAACTTCAGCAGCTACGCCCTCAACAATCTGACGCAAGATTTCATTTTCAAAGAACTGATCGGCCTGATCTTGGTCTACCGCCTCGAGATCTTTTTTAATCTTTTCTTTATACTCTTCTACTGTATCGCACTCATCATCAATATCTTTGATGAATTCGTCGTCAATTTCCGGCAATTCTTCCCGCTTAATTTCATGCAGGTGAACCTTGAAGATAGCTTCTTTTCCAGCCAGGTCTTCATGTCCATAATCCTCAGGGAAGGTGACTTTAACCTCAATATCTGAGCCCTTTTTGGCCCCGATAATTTGCTCTTCAAAGCCTGGAATAAAGGTCTTTGAACCGATTACCAACTCTTGCTGTTCAGCAGTTCCACCTGGGAATTGATCGTCACCAACAAAGCCGGCATAGTCGATAATAACTGTGTCGCCGTCGCTAACAGGCTCATCTTCAACAGTCAGCATTCTTGCGAGCTGCTTCTGCTTGGCCTTTAATTCGTTTTCAATTCGCTCAGCAGAAATCTCGACCGGTGGACGGTAGGCTTTAACGCCAAAGTAATCTTTGACTTCGATTTCTGGCTTGACCGCAATCTTGGCCTCAACTGTCGCACCTGCTTTAGAGCTGCAGTCCTTGACCTCAAAGCGGGGTTGGCTATAAGGCTCAATGGCCTCTTTTTCAACTGCTTCACGATAGGCATCGGGAACTGAGTGCTCGAGTGCTTCTTCGTAGAACATAGCTTCGCCATAGCGACTGAAAATGACGTTTTTCGGGGCCTTACCCTTACGGAATCCGTCAATCTGGAACTCATTGCGATGTTTCTTGAAAGCTTTGTCCAGGGCTTTGGAAAACTCTTCCGGGGAGATTTCCACTGTAATTGTTAGAGTATTGTCTTCATGTTTCTCAACGCTGTGTGTCATCTTGACCTCCTGAAAAATAGGCGTATCTAAGGAAGTATAGCATTTATCTTTTCGAGCCGCCAATTAGCGCGCTTTTATGTAATTACCGTGACTAATCTTTGGCTTTAACGATACTGCCAAATCAGTCTCACAATCTTATCGTCTTCAATTTGCACCGTCATAGCCAAGGTGCCTCTGAGGAAGGAAGACTCCATCGTATAGTTCGACTCCGGCGCAAAGGGATAGATTAAAAAGAAATCATAGGCAGATAGGCCCACCTTTAAATCTGGGCCAAAGCGGAAGCGCGGAGAGCTGACGTCAATTTCGGTGATCTCGCCGGACCAAGTTCTACTCTTATGGTCATATTCACCATCGACCGTAAAGCAGATGCCTAGATATTCAGCCTTAAATTCTCTCGTGTTATCCGGATTGTCATAGTAAACGCGGCGGAGACTACCTAGCTTTTTGCTCAATTCTTCTGAGCGGTAGAAATGGAGGCTCCCACTATACGTCGTCGGTAAAACTCGCTCATCTTGGACATAGAGATTGCGATCAACTGAACGGAGAGGTTCCGTCAACTGCTCGTGAATGTTTAAAATCCCTTTTTCCTCGCGAATTTCGAGCTGTCTTTCCCCAGTCAGGACCTGATTGATTTGATATTTTTGGGAAAACTTCGCGCGGCCGGGCAAGAGGTAATCGCAGCTACTTTTACTAGCGCCACCAATAATTTTCCGCTTGTAATACTGAATCAGCTGCTTCGCCTTCTTGGCACTTAGGACAAAGGGATCACCTTCTCGAAAATCCTGCTTACCATTGGCTAAAAGCCAGCTTAATGCAGCTTCATCGCCCTCATCGATTGCCGTGAAATAGAGCTCACTGAAATCGTGTAAACGCAGTATCGCGCGCACCCAATCACCATCGAGATAAGGCTCGCCTTCGTCCGTTAATTGCACGGCCAAAAGCATCTGACCTAGATCGGACTCAGAATCGACATAATTTAAATAAAAGAAAATTGAGTGCTCTGTCCCGTCCATTAAAAGAGGCATCCGCTGGTCGATTTCAAGCCTTAATTCAAATTCAGCTTCCTCGCCCAGGCGGTCGATGCTCTCAATCCGAATGCTTTTCTGAGGACGTAAGGCCTCGATATAGCGACAAAACTCATCGGCCGAAAGATTGCGTAAGTGCTTCGCATTAAAGCTCTCATAAATCCGCTGGGCGGGTAGGTCAGAATTCAAGGCGGCGACAATCGCCTGGACTAAAGAAACTGAGCTAAGCTTGCCATCACGATTGTAGCTAAAAGGAAAAAGTTCATTTTTGGCCACGCCCTGCCCTCTCGAGGAGCAGGCAAAAAGACCTAGGCAAAGGACAATTACCAAGCAAGAGCAAAGAGCTTTCAAGGCCATCCGCCCCATCTTATGCTGATATCTAAATCTCTTCTTCATTCTTTTAGACTCACAATCCGCGGACTTTCAAGTTTTTTAGACTCGATACTAAGTCGACCGCTTCCTACTTTATCTTACTTTCAGCATCAGCCTGCTTCAAGCGTTCACGCAGTTTGCGCCGAACCCGTTGCAAGGCACCGTCAATTGACTTTTCATTCGCGCCCAGTTTCAAGGCAATCTCGCGGTAGGTCTTGCCATCAATCTTCGCCGCTGCAACCTTGGCCTCATAGGCACTGAGCTCTGCTTCGAAAAAATCCAAAAGCGAGCGGAGAGCCTCGGCTTGAATCACTAACTCTTCCGGATCCTCGCCTCCGGCCAAAGTCTTTTCCGGACTCAAATCACTATGTTCAGACCAGGGACTCTCGAGTGAAATAGCTTCTCTAAAGGCCTGATCACTCTGCCTTTGCGCCTGGCGAACACGGTCAATTAGACGATTATTGACCACTCGTTCAGCAAAGGCCGCAAAGGCTGGCCCCGCTTCCGTATCATAGTTCTCGACAGCCCGATAGAGCGCAATCATTGCTTCTTGCAGTAAGTCTTCACTAGCCAAGCCAGGGACATAATACTTTTTACTGCAAGCCAAGATTAAAGGTTTATACAAGGCCAAGAGGACTTCGAGGGCATCTTTATCCCCTGCCCGGTAACGTAAAATCAGTTCTCGATCTCGCTCTTTCATCTAAAAACTCGGAAGCTAGCTAGTTAAACCTGCTCTAACTCAGCCTCGTCTTTAGCGAGCCCAGTTTCTCGCTCGGCCCGCGCGGCAAAAGTCACAATCCCGCAAGCGACTGAGGCGTTTAAGGAATTAATTCTGCCAGCCATCGGGATGCTGAGCAGAAAATCACAGTGCTCCCGCAGTTTCTGGTTGATGCCACGGGCCTCATTCCCAACAATCAGAGCAATCTTGCCCCTGTATGAAACTTCGTTATAGCGTTCTTTGGCTTCACCATCTAAGCCGTAAATCCAGTAGCCCCGATCCTTTAAATCAAGAGTCAGGCGGCTCAAATTCGTGACCCGCGCAACTGGGACGAATTCAATCGCTCCAGCGCTGGCTCTGGCAACTCGGGCATCTAGGCCTTGGCTTCGGCGCTCTGGAATAATGACCAAATCGACCGCAGCAGCATCTGCAACCCGTAAAATTGCGCCTAAATTATGGCCGTCTTGGATTTCTGCCAAAATCAGAATAAAAGGATCCTTACCTGCTGCTTCGAGCTCACTTAGATAGCTTTCTGCATCGACATAATCTTTTGCAGCCGGCTCAGCGATTATCCCCTGGTGGGTTAAATCTCCAGTCAATCTGTCTAACTGCTCATTCTTTGCAGCACTGACCGGCACCCCGGCCTCACGTGCAGCCTGGACCAGCTTATATAAGCGGCTGTCACCACTATCTAAATAATACAAACGGTTAATCGTCCGACCTGCAGCGAGCGCTGCCTTGACTGCATTACGCCCGCAGATAATCTCGGCTTCAAAGCCTGAATCATGGTTTTGTTCAGGCCTGCGCTCGCGTTCTTGAGAACTGCGCCTGGCTCGATAATCACGCTTAGCATTGTCTTGCTTGCGCTGAGCTCCGCCCTGCGCTTTGCGGGGGCGACGCTTTCTTGGCTCCTGATTTCTCTCTTCTGCTCTACTCATCTGCTCTTCTTTCTACTGCCTCGCCTATCCGGACAGTCCTGATTCAACTTGGTAGTAGTCAAGTAAATAACTAAAGCAATGTTCAATCAGCTCTTCATTGCGCTCATTTTCACCGCGCAAATCATGCCAACCCAGCAAGGCTTCTAAGGCTGTTGCCAGGCGATAATCTTCAGGCTTTTGATGCTTCGGTAAGCTCGGCGTATGAAAGTTCCGAGCTCGCCTCACCACTGTCTGTTCCTCTGGATTTAAATCTGGAAGCAAAGAATTTAAGGCCAGGGCTTGCGCCCGGGCCGCAACAAAGTCAATTGCTTTTTTATGTAAGGTTCCGGAAGCTGCTAAGGAACTTTCGAGCAAGCGCTTCCTGATTGCTAATTCATATAGTGCATCACCTAGCCAGGCCAGGCTTGAAATCGAATATTCTTCAGCCCGCACTACTCAGCCTCCACAGGAACTAGTTTCGGACCTTGGGCTGTGTCTTCAACCCTGAATCCAGCTGCCAAAATCTCATCTCTCAGGCGATCTGCCTCAGCCCAGTTTTTGGCCTCTTTGGCGCTTTGTCTAGCCTCGAGTTTGGCTAAAACCTCAGCTGAGATCTCGGTCGACTCGACCGCTGCTGAAAGGCCTAAAACCCCGAGTAATTCCTGAATCATGGCCCGAGCTTCGCTAAGTTCAGACTTGCCTACCTGCCCTTTTGCAACTAGGGTGTTGACCTCACGCACCAATTCGAAGATTGCGGCAAAGGCTTCTGCGGTATTGAGATCGTCATCCATCGCTTTGATGAAGTTTTCGCGGGCCTCGGCAGTTGCCGCAGCCAAGCTCGCACTCAGTTCCTGATCCTCAGCCTCAACGTCTTGCTCTAATAAGAAGTCTAGGTTCGCCACGCAGGTCTTAATTCTTTCCCAGCCATGTTCTGCCGCATCTAGTAATTCAGCTGAGAAGTTAATCGGCATCCGATAATGCGGTTGCAGGATAAAGAAGCGCAATAGCTCGTAGGAGTATTTTTCTACTAGGTCGCGGACTCTAAAGAAGTTCCCAGCTGACTTTGCCATTTTCTCATTGTCAACATTGATGAAACCATTGTGCAGCCAGTAATTGACAAAAGGCACGCCATTAGCAGCCTCAGATTGGGCAATCTCATTCTCGTGGTGGGGGAAGATCAAATCCTGTCCGCCGCAGTGAATATCGATGGTTTTACCGAGGTGCTTACGGCTCATCGCCGAGCACTCAATATGCCAACCTGGACGTCCGTCGCCCCAGGGTGATGGCCATGAAACTTCGCCATCTTTCTGGAATTTCCAGAGCACAAAATCAAAGGGGTTGCGCTTCTGCCGATCCTCGGCTAGGCGATGGCTTGCGCCCTCTTCTAAATCTTCCAAACTGTGGCGCGAGAGCTTCCCATAATCGGGGAATTTAGCGATATCAAAATAGACCCCGTCGTCATTGGTGTAAGCATAGCCGTTGTCAAATAGATCGGAAATTAAGTCAATGATTTCGGGAATGGTTTCGGTCGCTTTAGGATGTACGGTTGCCCGCTTAATATTTAAGCCGTCGGCATCCTTGAAATACTCTACAATCATCCGTTCGCTGAGTTCTTTAGGTGTAATACCCTCAACCTTCGCCCGCGTAATAATCTTATCTTCAATATCCGTGAAGTTTTGGACATACTCAACCTCATAGCCGCGATATTCCAGGTAGCGGCGCAAGGTATCATAAACTACGAAGGGTCGCGCATTGCCGAGGTGAAAATAATCGTAGACTGTTGGTCCACAAACATAAATCTGAATCTTACCTTCAACCTGCGGACGCAGCTCTTCTTTCTGTCTCGTTAAGTCGTTATAGACGCGCATTATAGCCTCCTAATGAATAGAAAAAGCCTAAAATGCCCCGCTTCTTTTTGACACCTAGCATTCTGCCAGGTGGGTGCCCTGTGTCGGTCTTAGACCTTTCCCCCTGAGGGACATGGTCGTATTCCGCCAACCCGTAGCTCCCTTTTATGTCATGAAGGTTCAAAAACGAAGCACGTCAGACATTTCAGGCAAGCATATGATACTACAAATGAGCCTAAAAGTGAACCTGGCTGCTCTCGTGACAACTGCTGCGAAGCCTTTCGTAGCAGTAGAAATCAGCTCCTCCAGCGATTGCAATCAAGCCTGTTTCAAGGCCTTGGCTCTGGCAAGCACGCTCGACTGCAATTAGGCTTGCACCACTGGTCACAATATCGTCCACAATGTAAATCTTCTCATGCCGATACTTTGCTAAGGCCCTTGCGTTAACACGCAATCCTCGCTCCATATTCTGCAAGCGAGCCTGACGATTTGGGAGCTCGTGCTGGTAGGGTCCTTCAAGCTCTCTACTTAGTAAATCGGCCGCAGAACGGTAGAGCTTAGTTTGAACTAGATGCTCAACAATTAAAGCCGGCGGATTAAAGCCTCGCTGCCGATTCCGCTGCTTTGTGCCTGGGACCGGGCAGAGCAAGGCGCCTTCTGGCACGAAACGCTTGAGCTCGATTAAGCTCAAGGCAGCTAGGACCAGTGCCCAGCGGCGCTCCAGCCTGAATTTATAGCGGAGTAATGCTTCTTTGACCTCAGCTCTATATGGAAAGAGGACAAAGACCTCCGGCACTGCATTGGCTTTTAGACAAGATTCTGCAGCCAGGCGAAAGGGCCAAGCCGCCAAGCAAGAGGGGCAGAGATTGCTCTCAAGATGAGCTCTTAAATCAGCTTCAGAGCTCAGCCGTGAGCTCGGATAGGCCTGAGCCCGGCTCCAGCCGGGATAAGGATCAACTAAGAGCTTCCGCCGCCAACTGCCTTGACTTTTCGCAGCGCAAATTAAGCAGATCTCACGGTCGAGACATTGGAGGAGCAAATCCTTCAGCAAAAGCCTGGCTCCTTAGCTAAAGATTTTTTGTAAATCGCTGACGAGGTCTGTTTTTTCCCAGGGTAAATCTAAGTCAGGCCGCCCAAAGTGTCCGTAAGCTGCGACTTGCTTATAAATGGGCCGTCTGAGCTTGAAGCGTTCAATAATTCCGTCTGGGCTGAGGTCAACTAGCTTTCTTAGCTCCTCTACAATCTGCTCTTCAGGATATTTTGCACTACCCTTGCAATCCAGTGAAACTGAGATCGGTTGAGCCACACCAATTGCGTAGCAAAGTTCAATCTCAGCCACATTGGCAAGATCGGCAGCAACGACGTTTTTGGCTAAATAACGAGCTGCATAGGCTGCTGAGCGGTCAATTTTCGTCGGATCCTTGCCCGAGAAAGCACCGCCGCCATTACGCCCAATTGCGCCGTAACTATCGACAATAATTTTACGCCCAGTTAGACCAGTGTCGCCTTGCGGCCCGCCAACGACGAAACGCCCTGAGGGATTGATGTAGATTTTAGTCTGCTCATCATAAAGATCTGCCGGCAAGACGACTGCCAGAACTTGATCCAGGATAAATCTGCGCAAGTCCTCATATTCAGCCTCAGCTGTATGCTGGGTTGAGACAACTACGGCATCAATATGCACCGGCTTCTCACCCTCGTAGGCAACCGTGACCAAGGATTTCCCATCTGGTTCGAGACAGGTTCCACCGGCCTTGCGAAGCTCCGCCAAGCGCTCACAAATGCGGTGCGCTAAATGGATTGGCAAGGGCATGAAATCTTCATTATCTCGACGTGCATAACCGTAAACCATGCCTTGGTCTCCGGCCCCAGTTTGCCGTTCTGCACTATCTTCTTGGGCTAAGTCGGTGACCCCGTCTTTTCTGCTTTCCAAGGCCTTGTCGACCCCGGCCTTAATGTCGGGTGACTGCTCATCAATCGAGGTTAAAATTGCGCATGAGTCAGCTTCAAAACCCTGCTTCAAATCGTTGTAGCCAATTTCTCTAATTGTCTGCCTGACAATCTTCGGAATATCTACATAGGCGCTTGAACTTATTTCGCCGCTAACTAAAACTAGTCCTGTTGTGGCCAAGGTCTCACAAGCAACTCGAGCCTGAGGATCTAAGCGCATAAATTCATCAACTATAGCATCAGATATCTGATCGCAAATCTTATCTGGGTGTCCCTCTGTAACGGACTCTGAGCTCCATTGCCAATGTTTCATATTAATTCTCCAATCTATTCCGGCCGGGTAATCTACCCGGCCTTCCCGCGAGTCAAGGCCTGCCTTGAACTCGATTATCTATCTGCTGTTTATAGAGATTAAAGGGCTCTTACAGCGCACCTTGAAGCTATCATTTTTCGCCTCAGAAAACAAGGCGCTTTTTTGTCTTACTTTGGCTGGAATAAGTAGATTTTGACAGTAAATACAGGCTTGTGAGAGGAGTTCTGGAAAGCAGAATAAGGCCAGAGAAAAAGAGAGGAGCAAGCCGATGCCAGAGCAAGAGAGAATTAATGCCCAGCGCAAATTACAATGTCTGGTCCAAATTGAAGGCAGCTTAGCTAAGCAATATCGCAAGGAGCTTTTAGCCCGTAAGGCAAGACAAGCCTACAGCGTGTTTTATCTGCCACTAATGAGCACCTATCGGATTGACCTTTGGCCAAAGGACGAGAGTGCTGCTACAGAAAGTAAGTTAAATGACCTGCTATTAGCTTGGGAGGTCGGGGCAGAAAGCACCGAGTCTGACTTCGGCCGAGTTTTTAAGCGCAGTCAAGAGGGATTTTTTATCCCCCTAATTAGCGGCCAGGTCGATGATTTAACTCAGCTCAGCAATGAGGTCCTAAGAAGATTAATCAAGAACTTTGCAAAGTTAATCAGAGAGTATCCGCCGCCTGTTTTCGGACTTATCGACTGCGATGGCCTGAGTTGGGAGCAAGTTGCAATCACCGCTGCTTTAAGTGACAGCCTTTGTTTTGACCCTGCGACCAGGGGCTACGCTGCCAAGGAGAGTCGGCGAGCCTTGCAAAAACTCTTTGCCGAAGTTCCGCCACAAGTTGAGCTGCTCTGTTTGAAAGCAGAGAGTCCTGGGCTGCAAGCATGAACTACCAAGCGAGACAAAAGCTAATCGCCGAGCTCTTACGTGAAAATCCCGGCTTAGAAAAAGCCTCTGCAACAGAGCTCCTACCCGTTCTCAGCCGCTATGTCAGCCGCTATAACAGGCAGCGTCAACTCAGCTTGCAAGCGCAAAAGCGCTTTGTCAGAGAAATTTATAATACGATGCGCGGTTTTGACATCCTCCAAGCATACATTGATGACCCTGAAGTCACGGAGATTATGGTCAACGGCCCAAAGTCTGTTTTCATTGAAAAAGCTGGGAAAATTCGGCCAACGGCTGCGGTCTTTGATGATCGCGAGCACCTAACCCAGGTTATCACTCGCAGTTTCGGGCGGGCGAACCGCCTAATCAATGAGCAAAAGCCACTTGCCGGCATGCGTTTAAGCGACGGTTCCCGGGTCCACGCTGTCTTGCCACCAGCTGCGCCCTCCGGCCCTTGTTTAGCCATCCGCCGCTTTACCGGTATTCGCCCTTCTTTAAGTGAGCTGGTGCGCCGCAAGAGCTTGAGTCCAGAAGCCGCCAAATACCTCGAAGCAGAAGTCCTGAACAAAGCCAATATTTTTATTTCTGGCGGGACCGGTAGCGGCAAGACCACTTTCTTGAACGCACTTTCCGGCCTCATCCCGCCGCACGAAAGAATCATCACGATTGAGGATGCTGCTGAGTTGGATTTACAGGGACTGCCGAACCTTTTACGCCTCGAAGCTAGGCAAGCCGGACCAGATGGTCAGGGAGCGGTGAGCCTGGAAGATTTAATCAAAAGCTCTTTGCGGTTACGTCCTGACCGAATCATTGTCGGCGAGGTCCGTGGCGCGGAAAGCTTCGAGATGATCCAGGCCATGAGCACCGGTCACCCTGGTTCGATGTCTACTGGTCACGGCAATAACTGCCTCGAGATGCTCGACCGACTGGCCCTAATGATTCTGATGAATTCTTCCCTCCCCTGGGAAGCAATCCGCCGCCTCTTGGCTTCAACCCTGGATTTGATCATCCACCTCGAACGCTTAAGCAGTGGGCGCCGGGTGGTCCGCGAAATTGCCCAAATTAAGGGTTTCGATGGTCAACAGTTCGAGTTAAAAAAAGTATTCTACCGTCAAGCTGATGGGGACTTGGAGTTAATAGATGAAAACTAAGCCAAAAATTAAAATCCTGAAAAAGCCTAGGCCAAGATCTCTAAAGCGGATCAAGGAGCTTTTAATGGCTGTCCTACCCGCCTTTGGCCTTGCTCTTTTAAGCTGGGAGCTCTGGCCACAATTTGACAATCGCCCCTGGCCAATTATTTTCCTCGCAACAGTTATGCTGGCAAAGGCCCTGGGTAAAATCCAGGCTAATCGTAGTAGCAATCTGGAGCTGGAGCAGTTCAGAATGTTTTTAGAGTACCTCTCGGCCCGACTCGCTGCTGGGGAAACCTTAAGTGCCGCTCTGACTAATGCCGCGCCTAGATTGGCCTCACAGCTTGGCCAGCAAAGCCAATTCTTCCGCTGCCTCGATCGTCTGCGCGCTTCACTCGAGGCTCAGGTCAGTTTAGAGCGCAGCCTCGATCTTTTCCAGGCAGACTTTAATCACCCTAAAGCACGTTCTTTTGTCCGGGTCTTGCCCTTCCTCGACCACTTCGGTGGCCGCATTGATGTCTATGTAAGGCAAAGTCACCGCAGTCTGAACGCAGAGATTTCGACGCAAAAAGAAATTCAAGCAGAGCAGAGCGCAAAGAATTCAGAAGCTTTTATCCTGCTTTTCCTCCCCTTTATCATGGCGGCAGTCATCGGCCGGGGCTCTTATGGCCAAAGCCTAAAATCTTTGGCCTATGCCAATCAGGCCTTGAACTTTCTTTATCTTCTAGCGGTCTTTGCTGCAAGCATCAGCTTGGCTTTAATCGCCAGACAAAACCCCTACCGCCGGAGGAAGTTAAAAGCACCGAAGCTAAAGCGCTACGCTTTAAAAAATTCAGATTATCGCCGGGCCGACTTACTGCTTAGCCTCTTGCCCTGGGGTTTAGGCCTAAACCTAGCCGCCTCCGTGCGCTTTGTCTACAGCGAAGAATCCACTGACCCATGGCCAAATTACTGCCGCCAGAAATTGCACTACGCTCTGATTTCCTTAGCTTTAGGACTAAGTTTAACCTTCTTGCTCTCAATTCATTTTCTAATTCTTATTCCGCTTTTACCCCTAGCTCAAGACTTGCGTTTATGGGAAGCCAAGAAAGTTAAAAACGAAAGCTACCGCCTAGAATATCCAGACTTTCTAAATCTGATGTCGATACTCTTGAAGAGCGGACTTTCCTTGGATAAGGCAATTGCTTTGCAGGCTGAGAGCCTAAGTGATGATCAGAGTACATATAGCATTTTGGAGCGCGACCTACTGCTCCTGAATCGGCGGATTCAAAATTCCGTGCCAGCTGAGCAGGCCCTAGCCGAGCTCAGTCGCCACCTACCCTCACGCGAAATTAGCGCTGCGCTGGCCTTAATTGTGCGTTACGCCCGCGATGGCGGTAAAGAGCTTTTAGACATTCTCGAGCTTCAAGCCAACGCTTGTTGGCAGGTTTACCGCAACGCAATGCGAGCCAAGCTGGAAAGGCAAAACCTAGCCCTAGTCATTCCAATGGGGCTTGACTTGCTAGTCATTTTAGCGACCAGCATCCTGCCAGCGATTGCTAGTTTTAGCAATATCACTATTTAAAAGGAAAAACAGTCAAAAAAAGGAGATCAGCATGTACGAAAAATCTTTAAAATCTTTCCGCAGCCTAGAAAGGCTAAAGCAAAAGCACGCCAGCACAATCCGCCTCCACGATCTTTTAGCCTGGACTCAAGGCAGAAAGGAAGAGCAGCCTAGAAGGTCAAAAATAAAGGCAAAGCTAAGCGAAACTGAGGCCTTGGGGACAGTCGAGATTGTCCTAATTATTGCCATCTTGATCGCAATTGCCCTGATTTTTAGAGAGGCCATCTCAAATTTCGCCAAGGATTTAATCGCCAAGGTCTTTGACCACTCAATTATCGACCAGGTCACCTATGATTAAAGAAGCCAAGAAATACTATAAAAAGTTTCACTCAGCCTTGCGCTTACGCTTAAAAGAACTGGAAGATCCCCGCTACCGCGAGGCCAATTCTCTGATTGACGGCGAGGAGGGTGGGCGAATCGCCCTCCTCGCTAAAACCGACCAAAGTGGCTATATTAAAGCCCGTTACTTTGTCTTTAACAAGGAGTTTTGGATCGGCCGTGACCCTGAGTTGAATGACCTGGTTTTAAGCGAAAGCAGCATCTGCCTACGCCACTGTCGTCTGTGTCAATATGCAGGGAATTTCTATATTGAAGATTTCGCCAGTAAAAACGGCACCTACCTCAATGGCCGCAGGCTGCAGCGCCGCAAGCAAATCCTGCTGCCGGACAAATGTCTACTTAAATTCGCAGATCTCAATTTTTATTTTGAGGCTGATTGAGAAGGAATTGTGATCAAAATTTAACAATCTGAAATACAGTTCAGTAAGGGTGAAAGATAAAGTGAATTTAAGCTGCAGTTATTGTTGATAATGTTAATAAAACTGTGCATAAGTTGCAAAGCCTAAAACTTATCAACATTTTATCATCAAAGCCTTAGATATGGGCTTTTGCAGATAATTGAAACGTTGATAAGTTAATTTCAAATTTTCGCCGCTAACGATTTATCAGCCTTTGCAGCTTTTAGCTTACTTTTTATTATTAGTCTTGATGTTTATTTATGCGCTATCCCCTAAGCCCTTAATCCGGCTACACATCATTACATCTCATCTTCTATTTTTAAGGATTTCGGGCTGTATAAAGCAAATTATTCTAAAGAGCAGATCTTAGCTTAAACTTAGCGCTTTTGACTGTGTTTGAAATACTGGTAGAGCTTAACCTGAATTGAACCGTTATAGAGCTTTCGTTTACGGTCAGCAGCCTTGCAGATTTCTTCCGCCCCTTCCGCAGCTTGGATAAAGGCTAGCTGCCAGGGCTCATTTAGCTTTGAATCGAGGCCAACTGCAAGTAGTTTTTCAGTCAGTTCGAGGGCTGTTTCGACCTCGCCTAATCGCTCTCCGTAGGGTGGGTTGGCGACCAGCAGACCCGGACCTTGCGGCCAGCTATCTAAACCTTTTGCAGTCAATTGCAGGAAATCACGTTGGCGCAAATCGACCATGGACTTAAAGCCTGCACGACTGAGATTCTGCTCTGCATCTTGAAGGATTGAGGCATAAAGGTCAGAGCCATTAATCAGGCCGGGCTTAATTAGCTCAGGTTGCCAGAGCCGCTTGGCCTGGGTTCTCAATCTGGCAAATTTTACAGGCTGGGCAAAGTTTGCCCGCTCCATAGCAAAGCTACGGTCTAGGCCAGGGGCCTTATTGGACAAGATGGAGGCCGCTTCGACTAAAAAAGTTCCCGAGCCGCAAAATGGGTCGTAGAGCTTTTCATTGAAGCGGATTACATTTTTATAATGAGCATAATAAAGAATGGCCGCCGCAACGGTCTCCCGCAGGGGGGCACTGTGATTTAATGGGCGATAGCCACGCTTATGTAGCCCTTCACCACTGGTATCGAGGCTGAAACTCAGCTGATCTTGATTAAAGGCAAAGTTAATTCTAACTTCCCCAATCTTTTTGTCCTCTGCCAGCTGCCCCTTAAGATTCCAGGCCTTTAATAAGCTCTCAACAATCGCTTTCTTGGCAAGCGACTGGAGGGCTGGAACCCCAAAGAGCTTTGATTTTCGGGATGAACCGTTAATCGTAAAAGCTTCGCCAGGCCGAATCCAATCTTGCCAATTGAAGCTTTTAACCAGCTCAAAGTAGGCATCGAAGTCACTGACCTCTGCTGTAAAAAGCTCGAGACGTACCCGCTCCGCTGTGCGCAGCTCTAAGTTCAGCTTAAAAAGCTCTGAAACCCAATCGGAGCCTAGTTTAACTTTAACTAGGCCATCATCAACGCTTAAATCAGACTTAGAATAGCCTAGGTCTAAAAGTTCATTTTTTAAAGCTGCTTCTATTCCGAAAAGACAGGGCAGCAGGGCATAATAGGACATATTCACCTCAGTATTAAACTTTCCATGCAAGCTTAGCTTACGTAAATTTCATTCTACCTGAAAAAGCTAGAGTAGTTAGGGGAATCCAAAACAGAGAGATTTTCAAAACTTTACTTCGACCCCGAAGTCTTAGACTTTTCCTTAAAGCAAAAATCGCAAAGCTCGTCACCTCGACCCAGGGTCTTACTGCGCTTAAATTCAATCTTTTCGTGTAAATCGCCGTAAACCATATCATCCGTCGTGCAGTAGGTATCGACCAGCTCTGCTAAATTATAGCGTGAGCAGATTTCATGATAAGGGCATTTTAGAACGTCATAGCTATAAGAGTTATTTTTAGCTACTTTCAGATCATTTACGAACTCTGCTTTTTCACCATAAAGCGTCCCCATCGCTAATCTACAGATTGGAATAAAGAATTTATAGGCCAGGGGGAACTTTAATAATTTCTGCATTATCTTTTTATTCGGGAGCACAAATTTCTGAAAGTAGTCCTGACTGACTGCAGCGATTGCTTCGCTCTTCTCTAGGCCCTTTTTTTGTCTAACTTGGACTGCTGCAATCATCGGGTAAATAACGGCGTAACTATGTCTTCTTAAAGCCTTAGAATCATTGGGATTCTCATTAATTAATTCTGCCAAGCGCAATTTAATCTCGGCCTCTAGCTCAGGCGGGAAAATCTTTTCCACAAGCTTGTTGCCCATCTTATGATATTTATCGAGCTTCATTCCCCCTCCCCCTTTGCTTTACTTCCAGCTTTAGATCCAATCTTCACCCTCCGCTAGGACTTTTAGATCGAGCTAATCTTGCTAGGCCTATGCTCTCCGCTGTAGGACTTTAGATATCTCAATTTTATAATACGCAGGCTAATACTCAAGTCATAAAATAGTTATATATAAGTCACTTTAAACTACTATATAGGCAGAACATACGATTTGATAGATGACGCTGTTAAGCTAATGGCGAATTCAAACAGCTTTGAAACTACTACAAGAACTACTACAAAATCACAAAATGCTTAATCTCCAGAAAAAGCAAAAACCCTAGAGGCACAGAGGCTCTAGGGCTTCGTTCTGGTGGCCCCAGGCGGATTCGAACCGCCGGCCTGCAGTTTAGGAGACTGACGCTCTATCCAGCTGAGCTATGGGACCTTTATCTACTGGAACATCATACCTTGTTCAGCTCAGTGCTTCAATATCAGAGCAGTAAAAAAGCCAGGCTCAATTGCCAAAAAGATAGAAGCTTCCGGCCGAGTTAGAGCGCCTGATTAGAACTCGGCAAGTAGAGATAATAAATTAATAAGCTCGCTAAATCATTACAATTCAGCTCTAGCTAGCACAGCCTTCCTGTGGTAATATCCTGATGTTAAAGGAGTGCGCCTATGTCTTACCAGAACAGAGCTTTTAATAGTCAAAAAAATAATCCTAGTAAATCCAGATTTAACGGCCAAAAATTGACCGCAATTCTGCTTTGTCTAATGTTTAGCCTCTCGCTAATTGCCTGCGGCCAAAAGGACGATAATTCCGAGGACTTTGAGCTCAAACCTGCTGAAAGCAGCGCAGCCCCTGAAGCGGCCACAGATCAGGAAATTGCAAGCGAATCTGAAGAAGATTCCGACGCAAGTGAAGCTCTCGAAGAGGAGCTAAGTGCAGAAGAGCAGGAGTCTGAAACAGCCCCTGAGCAATTAATTGAGGCCCAGGTTGGAGATAAGGATCCCAGCACTGGACTCGACCTCAGCTCTGAGCCTGGAACTGCCATGATTGTCGGTAATCAGGACCCCTTAGTCCAGAAATTATCCTCATTTGCGAAATTCCAATTGAGCGAGCAGCTTAAGTCCAGCGAAATTCAAAGAGCCCGTCTCAAAGCCGATGACGAAGCTTACGCAGCCGAACTCGAGGCACAGGCCGCTGCTGCTGCCCAAGCCCAAGCTGCCGCCGCCTATGCAGCCCAACAGCAGGCCGCTGCTTCCGTGATTGCCCAGCAAAACCAAGCTAATCAATCAAGTGGAACTGTTGCAGCCCAGGGCTCAGCCGGCATTCACGACACCTACGCTGGGGCGATGACTATCATCAACCTTTTGAACCAGCACCGAGCCTCCTTGGGCATCCACCAGCTAGTCAATGATGCCGTGATGCAGGAAATCGCCCTCGTGCGCGCACCTGAAGTTGGTGTCTCCTATCGCGCAACTGGTGACTCAACCGGCCACACACACGGCGGAGTCTTTGCGCTCACCTGGATTGCCTCAGTCTACGGGGCGAATTCTGGACTGGCCGAAAATACCGGCTTTTTCACCACCGGAACAAAGACCCCCGAGCAGATCTTCACGGCCTTCATCAACTCCCCTGCCCACTACAGCACCATGGTCAGCGCAGCCTACACTAGAGTCGGCATCGCCCTCTACTACGACCCAACAGATAACCGTGAGTACGTGGTTATGAACTTTGGTAACTAGAAAGTTCTACGCTTAAATACTTCAGAAATTAATTTAAACTCATAAAAGCTAAAGCAGCATAAAGCTATGCCTGCTCGCTTAATCCAGCTGTCATTTCCACGGCCAAAGCCCCCGCTGCCAGTGGGGCAAGACTTTCTTTTCCAGCTTGAATACTCCGGTAAAGATCCGAGTAAATTAGAGCATGGGGATTAGCTAACAGCCCGAGCCCAGAAAAACCCTCAGCCTTACGTAGCTCCCTGAGGTATCGTTTGAGATAAGCCATCCGCAGCTCCCGACCCTGCGCATCTAAAATAGACAGCCGGACCCTTTTGCCGAGGACGGACGCCCTCAACTCAAGCTGCTCGTAGCGTAAATAGAGCGAAGCCTCATGCCGCTGCGGCAAACTCACAGTCGTCCCATCTAGGGCCAAGTAGCTGCCATTATCAAAACGCAGGACCCCAGCGCCAAAATCCTCAGCTTCAATTGAGTGGACTAAATTATCGCGGAGGACGACAGAGTCGCGAATCGCAGTCGCGCCGAGTAACCAGGCCCCCAAATCAACTCCGTGAATACTCTGGTTTAAAAGAGCCCCACCATCCATCGCCAGCGTTCCGCGCCAAGCCGGCGCATAATAAGCTGCGTCATGTCCCCAGCGCACAGAAACCTGAGCAAAGAGCGGGCGTCCATATTGCCCGGCCAAAAGCTCCGGCAGGAGTACCGCAAAGGGCGGCAGATATCTGTACTTATGCCCCACGGCAGTCCGGATTCCCTCGCTTTCAGCTACTGCTGCAAGCTCTTTTAACTCACGGGCTTCCTTTGCCGTCATTGCCACAGGCTTTTCTAAGAACAAGTGGGCCCCAGCCTGAATCGTCATTTTGGCCTGTTCAAAGTGTAGGCCCGAAGGAGTCGCAAAGATAAATAGGGGGCGCAGAGCCTTATCTAGCGGGAAAAGCTCGGCTCCTAAATCTGTCATTAACTCATCAAAGCTCTGGTAGACAGCTGGATTTAAGCCCAACCCAGCGAGTTTCTGCCTTGCCGTATCTGGCGCTAAGTCGACCACAGCGACAAGCTCGAAGCGCGCTTTTTTAGCCTGATACTTCAAGGCCTTTAAATGTTGCATCCCAACTCGACCCAAGCCGAATAGCACAGCTTTAATCGGCTGAGCTAAAGACTGATTGACTAAGCTTTTAGACTCTTTCATTGATACCCCTTATTAATTCTTTAATAGTTTAAGCCTAAAGAGTAAAACTTATCTTGTCCACAAGTAGAACTGAGATCTCTCTTGCCTAGCCGCAGCAGAAATTCTTCTGGACTCGACAATATACAAGATTATTCGCATTTTGACCTTAATCAGGGCAATTTCTTTATGATTATTGTCTAAATCTCATCTTTTATCGGCTTCTCTTTTAAGCAGACTTCACAAGTATGGCCTTTTTTGTTACAATCGGTACAGTACTTTACACACTTTCATGGAGGTGACTATGGTCATTGGAGTTCCTAAAGAAATCATGCCTTCTGAGGCACGTGTAGCAGCCTCTCCCGATACTGTAAAACAGATGGTCGATAAAGGATTAGAAGTCCTGATCGAGAAGGGTGCAGGCGAAGGTTCCTTCTATCACGATGAACAGTATGTCGAAGCCGGTGCGAAAATCATTGATGATTGTGCCGAATTATTCGCAAAGTCAGACCTGATTTTAAAGGTCAAAGAACCCCTGTTCAATGAAGCTAAGGGTAAGCACGAGGTCGAGATGATGCGTGAAGGGCAATACCTTATCACCTTTATCCACCCGGCCGCCCCTGTCAATCACGAAATGGTCAAAATGCTCGCCAAGCAAGGCGTCATCTCTTTGACCCTCGACGGTGTACCTCGGATTTCCAGAGCTCAGAATCTAGATGCTTTGACCTCGATGTCAACTTGTGCTGGTTATAAGGGAATTATGCTGGCCGGTAACTATCTGCCGCGCTTCATGCCCCAGATCTTTACTGCTGTCGGAATGATTAAACCAGTCAATGTCCTGGTCATCGGTTCCGGAGTCGGTGGTCTCCAGGCCATCGCTACCGCAAAACGTTTGGGAGCAGTCGTGCACGCCGCAGATATTCGCCCCGATGCCGCTGAGCAAGCTGGCTCACTCGGTGCAAAGATTATCGACCTCGGTATCCCGAAAGAAGCCGCAGTCGGTGACGGCGGATATGCCCTGCAACTGACCCCTGAGCTCCTCGAGAAAGAGCGCAAGGTCCTCGCTGAGCACGTTCCTGAAATGGACATTATTTTCTGCTCAGCCTTAGTTCCAGGCGAACAGGCCCCAGTACTCTTAACAGAGGAAATGGTTAAGTCCATGAAACCGGGCTCCGTCATCGTAGATATTTCTATCGACCAGGGTGGTAACTGCGCCCTGACCCCAGCGGGTACAGTCGAAGTAAAACACAATATCACACTCGTTGGGATTAAGAACATCCCAGGCCTCTTGCCGACCAGTGCAACCTGGATGTTTGCCCAAAACGTCGCCAACTTCGTCAACTATCTGGTTAAAGACGGAAAAATCGTCCTCGACCTCGAAGATGAAATCATCGACAAGTCACTGACCACCTATAACGGTGAAGTTGTGCACAAGGGTGCCCGTAAGGCTATGGGACTATAGCCTTGCCCGATCTGATTTAAAGACTAAAGTACGGAGCGGAGGCCCGGTTTTGCCGGCCCTCCGTTTTCCGCTTTGAGGAGGTTATCTATGACACTTACGCAAGGTTTACTTCTCGTTGTATTCCTCGCCGCAACTGTGATTGGTTACCGCATTATCACTAAGGTTCCCAGTCTGCTTCACACCCCGCTGATGAGTGGTATGAACGCCTTTTCTGGCGTTACCCTGCTCGGCTGTCTCTCAGCCACCGCAGCAGCCACTCACTTCGGCTCAAAAATCCTCGGCATGATTGCAATTATTCTCGCCACCCTCAACGTAGTTGGCGGTTTTGGCGTCACAGATCGCATGCTGCGGATGTTTAAGTCGGACAAAAAAGGAGGTAGAAAATAATGTTTAATTTCTTACCTCAATTCCTACTTGTTGAGCCAGTCTCCGGAGGCTCAACCCAGATTATTTACTACATTATCTCGGCGATTCTTTCGCTACTCGTCTTGCTTGGCATTTCGAGAATGTCAAAGGTCGAAAAAGCAGCCAGCGGAAATCTGCTCGGAGCAGGCTCAATGCTCGCAGCTATCCTCTTAACCCTCTGGTACTTCGGGATTTTCACAGTTTACGAACTCTGGATTGGCATGTTGATCGGTACAGTCTGTGGCCTCTATCTCTCGCGTAAGGTCGCAATGATTCAGATGCCCCAGATGGTCGGACTCTTAAACGGCTTTGGTGGTCTCGCCTCAATGCTCGCCGGTATTTTAACTTTGACCGTCCAGCGTGGTGAGCTCAATGCCTTCTCGACCTTTACCGCCGGTCTGGCGATTATGGTCGGTGGTCTGACCTGGTCAGGTTCAGCAGTTGCCGCAGCTAAGCTGCACCGCCTGATGAACCAGCGCCCCATCGTCTGGAAGCGCCACCAACTGTGGACCAGTCTGAGCCTAATCCTCTCGGCCCTCTCGGTCTTTGCCTTCCTCCTCCCGAGCTTTGAATCTGGAGCGGCAAAAATTATTCTAATCATCTTTGCGGTAGTGATGAGTAACCTCTTTGGTTACATCTTTGCCATCCGCGTCGGCGGCGCAGATATGCCGATTACCATCTCACTTCTAAACTCCTTCTCCGGTGTCGCTGGAGCGATTGCAGGTATGGCAATTGGTGACCTCCTGCTAGTAGCAGTTGGCGGTATTGTCGGTGCTTCGGGACTGCTTTTGACCCAGATTATGTGCCGCTCAATGAATCGTCACCTGATGGACATCCTACTCGGCAAGACTTCCGCCCCGGCCCAGCCTAAGGCAGCGGCCAAAAGCTCAAGTCCCGCTAGCGCTCCAGCCCAGGCTCCTAGCCAGGCTGCTCCCCAAGCCGCTGAGCCGGCAGCTCGCGCTAAGGCTACACCTGGCGATTGGTTAAAGGATGCCGAGCGCGTAATTATTGTCCCGGGTTATGGTATGGCCTTATCACAGGCTCAACCCATTGTTAAGCAATTAATGGACGAGCTCGAAAGCGACGGGAAAAAGGTCGACTTTGCCATTCACCCGGTCGCCGGAAGAATGCCGGGTCACATGAATGTCCTACTCGCAGAAGTTGATGTGCCCTATGAGAAGCTTTTCGAGATGGATGCAATTAATGACGAATTCGCGACAACTGATGTCGCCTTAATCATTGGTGCAAATGACGTAGTAAACCCGGCTGCAAATACCGCAGAAGGTACTCCAATCTACGGCATGCCCGTGCTCTCAGTCGAGAATGCCAAGCACGTCATTATCTGTAACTTCGACGAGCAGCCAGGCTACGCCGGAGTCGCGAACCCACTATATGCTGAAGCCAAGGCCAGCGAGGACCATGTCCAACTGCTCCTAGGTGATGCGAAAGAAACTCTAAAAGAGCTGCAAAAGCAGTACCGCAATGCCGGACAAAGCAGCGCAGTTTCAGAATCCACAGAGCCCTGTGTCGACCTACCAGGAAAGTGGTTAAAGGATGCTGAGCGCGTAATTATTGTCCCGGGTTATGGTATGGCTTTATCGCAGGCTCAACCCATTGTTAAGCAATTAATGGACGAGCTCGAAAGCGACGGGAAAAAGGTCGACTTTGCCATTCACCCGGTCGCCGGAAGAATGCCAGGGCACATGAATGTCTTACTCGCAGAAGTTGACGTACCCTACGAGAAGCTCCACGAAATGTCAGAGATCGATGGGGAATTCGCCTCAACTGACGTCGCCTTAATTATCGGTGCAAATGACGTTGTAAACCCTGCTGCCAACACCGCAGAAGGAACGCCGATCTACGGTATGCCAGTGCTCTCAGTTGAGAATGCCAAGCACGTCATCATCTGTAACTTTGACGAGCAGCCGGGCTACGCCGGTGTACCCAACCCCTTATATACTGAGGCTAAAGACGGCGGCGACCATGTCGCCTTGGTTTTAGGCGATGCAAAGGACAGTCTAAAAGAACTACAAAAGCAGTACCGCAGCGCCGCCTTGGTCCCACAGCAAGCTAGTCCCCAAGCTAGCGAGAAACAGAGCAATCCTGGCTCCTGGCTAAAATCCGCCGAGCGCGTAATTATCGTGCCGGGTTACGGCATGGCCTTATCCCAAGCCCAGCCCATGGTTAAGCAACTTATGGACGAGCTCGAAGATGCTGGTAAAAAAGTCGACTTTGCAATTCACCCGGTTGCCGGAAGAATGCCGGGGCACATGAATGTCCTACTCGCGGAAGTCGACGTACCCTACGAGAAGCTCCACGAAATGTCAGAGATCGATGGGGAATTTGCCTCGACTGACGTCGCCTTAATTATCGGTGCAAATGACGTTGTAAACCCTGCTGCCAACACCGCAGAAGGAACGCCGATCTACGGTATGCCAGTGCTCTCAGTTGAGAATGCCAAGCACGTCATCATCTGTAACTTTGACGAGCAGCCGGGCTACGCCGGTGTACCTAACCCCTTATATAGCGAGGCTAAAGCTGGTGGCGACCATGTCGCACTGATCCTCGGCGATGCTAAGGACAGCTTAAAAGAACTCAGAGAACAGTATCGGAACGCAGACAGTCAGCCTGAAGCTTCTGAAGCGAGAAGTGAAGCTAAAAGCTCAGCTAATCCCGCGGACTGCTTGAAGGCGGCTGAGCGGGTCATCATCGTCCCAGGTTATGGTATGGCCCTCTCCCAGGCTCAACCCATTGTCAAACAATTGATGGATGAACTGGAGGACAGAGGCAAGACAGTTGACTTTGCAATTCATCCGGTTGCCGGCAGAATGCCGGGGCATATGAACGTCCTGCTTGCAGAAGTTGACGTCCCCTATGAAAAACTCCATGAGATGGAAAGTATCAACGATAGTTTCAAGGATACTGACGTCACAATTATCATCGGGGCAAACGACGTAATTAACCCTGCTGCCAATACAGCTGAGGGTACCCCAATTTATGGTATGCCGGTACTTTCAGTCACAGATTCTAAGCAGATCATCATCTGTAACTTCGATCGCCAGCCAGGCTACGCCGGAGTCGAAAACCCCCTCTACAGCGAAGCTGACCAGCCCGGTGCAAAGGTCTACCTCCTCCTCGGCGACGCTAAGGAAACGCTCAGAAGCTTACTCAAGGGGCTTAACGATTAAAAACTAACTTAGACCTTAAACTAAGTTATCAAAAAACCCTGTCGGCTCTTGCCTACAGGGTTTTTTCTTTTAATCGATAAGTCCTAAAATCACTTCAATCGCCAGACCAGCTAGGGTGAAACCCAAGATATTGGGTAGATAGGGCGATGAGGCAATTGTCCTCGACTTCGTTTTTATTGGGGGATGTGGACTAAAGACTGTACGTATTTTCTCTCTCGGATAATCTTTTAAATTGCGGCGTAAGACCTTTAATAGAGGATCATTAAAGGCATTTTCTAAATAATCGACCCGCAGACCCTCAGGTCGGATCCGATTGCCAGCTCCTCCGGCCACTAAAACTTCAATCCCTAAGTCTAAAGCAGTTTTAACTAGGGCCGCCTTTGCCCTTAAATCATCGATGCAGTCGATCACTAAATCATATTCTTTTTCCGCCAGAATTGGCCGGATATTTTCCGGGCTCAGCCTCAGTTCTCTCGCCTCAAGCTCCAGGGCGGGATTAATTAATTTCAATCGCTCCCTGGCCGCTTCAACCTTTGGCCGTCCTATAGTCTTAGTCGTCGATAGAATCTGACGATTTAAATTCGAGGGGACGAAGCTATCGCTATCAATTATAGATAAGTGGCCAATCCCAGCCCGCGCCAAGGCCTCGAGCACTGCTCCACCAACACCACCGAGACCAGCAATTAAAACCCTGCTCTGATCGAGCTGAACTAGGGCCTCTGCGCCAAAAAGTAAACGCGTTCTCGCCGCACTGTCTTCTGCACAGGCGGCTGTAATTTCTACTGCTTCACTTTCAGGCTTTATTATTTCGGTCACAGTTTTATTGACCTGCATTTTCTAAGGTTTCCGCTCGCTCCTCACTCTCCTCGTCAGCCAATAGGGCTGCCTCAGTGGAGTAGAGCTCACCAGCTAAATCGACGGGCGCCAGGTAACCCCAGTCGGGCACGCGGATATTCTCATTTTCTCGCCCTTCAATCTGCCTTTCGACCAGACCTGTGGCCTGGCTTTCTAGCGTATCAATATAGTGGATGATCCCGGTTGCGACGGTGGTCGGGCGGTCTCCATAATCACCGTGATGTCCGATAATTATGGCCTGGAGATGGCGGTAGAACTTCTCATCGTAGAGCTTACAGATGCGCTCCTTATATTTGGCCAGGAACTCAATTCCCCGGGCCCGGTGATTCGAAAACCAGAACTCAGAGATGGCTAAATCCTTATACTCGAAAACCTTGCCGATATCATGTAAGACCACGCCTAAAAAGAGTAGGTCTATGCTCTTTCTCAAGGGCGGCAAATTGCCAATCACAGCGGCTAAAATACGCAGCATCTTCGCGCTGTGGTGTGCCAAGCCACCAATGCGATTGTCGTGGTGGAAGCTCGCCGCCCCTTCCCGAGAGTAGCGACCTTCTAACTCAGGATCATTGACAATCTCCCGCGCTAGGCCAATCGCCTCTTCAGATAAGCCAAGTTTTCTGAGCTCACGAAATGCCAGCTTCCACATCGCATTTAATTGTTTGACCGGAATGCTTGGCAAAAAATCACTGCGCTCGAGGCTGGGATCAGTACAAGGTTGAATCCTTCTCACCGTTAGGTAGTAGCCATTGTACTCACTGCCGGTAACTTCAACATCGTAAATCCCGGGCCCATTGTCGAGGACAGTCTTATAAGTTCTTTCTTCCCAAATCTTGAATTCTGCGCTACAGCCCTGGTTGATAAAATGACCGACCATATAAGGATTGCGCTTGCCGACACGAATCTCGGGCATTTCATTAATTAAGACAGAGCCCTTTGAATCGCGATTAACTTCCCCGGCCAAAGCCAAGTCTAAAATTTCCATCTTGCATCATTTCTAATCCGACTTTTGCGCAGTCGGAGTGCGCCGGAATAATCCGAAACATAAACTTTTGCTCGACTTGAAACCTGGCCGGGGCATAATTTTCTAAACTGTTATGCTCCTGCCTTTAAAGGCAGGCTCTGCGCCCTAGTCGGCAAAGGGTTCAGTCAGTTTTCTGGCATCCATAATCTCTTCAAAGTTCAGATGCTCTAAATCTTTCTGCTCGGCCAAAATCTCGGCAATTGTCTCGCCCTTGGCCATTGCTTCTTCAGCGATTGCTGCAGTATGAGTGTAACCGATAATTGGTGCCAATGCAGTAATTGTTGCTAATGAATTATCTAACAGATACTGACAGCGCTCACGGTTGGCAGTAATACCTTCGACACAATGAATTCTAAAGGTCTCAGCAACATTACCCAAGGCCTCAATTGATTCAAATAATTTATAGAAAAGCACGGGTTCAAAGGGGTTCAGCTCGAGCTGTCCACCCTCGGCTGCCATTGTGATGGTCATATCGTTACCGCAGATTGCATAGCAAACCTGGCTGACCACCTCAGGAAGCACCGGATTAATCTTACCCGGCATGATTGAAGAACCATTCTGCCTCGCTGGTAGGTGAATCTCACCTAGTCCTGCCCGCGGGCCCATGCTCATCAGGCGCAGGTCATTAGCACACTTAGAAAGGGCAATTGAACACTGTTTCAAGGCTGCAGACAAGTCGACAAAGACATCAATATGCTGAGTCCCATCAACTAAATCATCTGCCTGGACAAAGGGGTAACCACTTAATTTGGCCAAAGTCGGCACGATCTCTTCGAGATATTCCTTGCTTGCGGTAATCCCAGTGCCGATTGCGGTTGCACCCATATTAATCGTGTAGATACCTTCTCGAGCAGTTTTGATCTGCTCAATGCCACGCCGGACAGCCTTGGCATAGGCGGCAAACTCCTGACCTAGGCGAATAGGCACCGCATCCTGCAATTGGGTGCGCCCGACCTTAATCACATCGTCAAATTCCTCAGCCTTCTGCGCGAGGGCTTTTGCCAAATCTTCTAATTTAGGCAGAGCTGTGTCTAAAAGTTTCAGGGCAGCTATCTTCCCTGAAGTGGGATAAACGTCGTTTGTTGATTGACCTAAATTGACATGGTCATTGGGGTGAACTTCTGCATAGCTACCTAGCTCAGCACCTAACAATTCACCAGCACGATTGGCAATTACTTCATTCGCATTCATGTTTGCGGAAGTACCGGCACCACCCTGGATCGGATCCGTAATAAAGGCTTCGTGCAATTTGCCAGCAAGAATTTCTTGGCAAGTTTTTTCAATTGCTTCGGCCTTTTTCTGATCCAGGCGAGCAAATTTAAGATTGGTCTGGGCTGCGGCCTGCTTAATCAGTGCGAGTCCTTCAATCTGTTCTTTTCTTAGGCTTTGTCCTGTGATGGGAAAATTAATTTTTGCTCTCAGGCTTTGGACTCCGTAGTAGACGTCCAAGGGAAGTTCCAACTCACCGACGCTATCGCGTTCGACACGTTTTCTGCTCATTTTTACCTCATCTATGATGCTGACGACAGGGATTTTGCCGGCCCTAAGGGTCGGTCTGTCATCGCTGCTTGCCCTCAATCTTGAAGCGCGAAATTAAAGTAAATAACTCTAGAAACTCAGGCCGAATCTCGGGCTTGAAAGCCGCGGTCTGAGTGCTCGAATAATTTGTTAATTCCGTCTAAAATCAGACTGTTCAGGCCTACTTATTCTGGCAAAAAGCCGAGGGAAAATCAAGCTCAGCTAAGCTTGTCAGCAGCTGCAAATAGCTCTTTTAAGGCTTTTAGCGCGGCCTTATCCGTATTAAACTCACGCCGGTAAGTCAGCTGGGGTCTAGCTGCTGCGGAGAAGAAGAGTCGATATTCTGCTTCTTTCGTCGCCAGTAGGGCGGAAATCTTTGCCATCGGCAGACTGCTGTCATTTCTAAAAATCAGACGCAACTCATCAGGTAGGCGTTTAATCTCTGCAATCCGATACTCGATCGCCTGCTGTCTTAGATAAGCTAAGTCTAATAAGGTTAAAACTGCCTCCGGCGGCTCGCCGAAACGGTCTAAGAGCTCATCGTAAAGGTCGAGTAAATCAGCTGTCGAGGCAAGCTTCATAATCCGCCGATAAATAGCCATCCGCTGGACAGAATCTCGAATGTAATTTTCTGGGATCAGGGCATCGAGCTTAAACTCAATCTGCGGATCGAATTCCTCTTTCGACTCAGTGCTTTCACCCATTACATTCTTAATCTCATCATCGAGCATCCGGCAATACAGCTCATAGCCAATCGCCGCCAGATGCCCATGCTGTTCACCACCGAGTAGATTCCCGGCCCCACGCACCTCGAGGTCACGTAGAGCAATCTTAAAGCCTGAGCCGAGCTCAGTATAATCACGAATTACTGCCAGCCTTTTCTCGGCATTTTCAGTCAAGACCTTATCCGGCCGGTAGGTAATATAAGCATAAGCCTGCCGACCTGAACGCCCGACTCGCCCTCTAATCTGGTAGAGCTGGGCCAGCCCCAGGCGGTCAGCATTCTCGACAATCATGGTATTAACATTCGGCAGATCTATCCCATTTTCGATAATTGTCGTGCAGACTAGAAGATCAAATTCATGTTGGACAAAGGCCATTATCACCTCTTCCAACTGGCGCTCCGCCATTTGACCATGGGCATAGCGAACCCGCAGACCAGGCATCAATTCACTGAGTTCCTGGGCTTTTTTCTGGACCGCCTTAATATTATTTAAGAGGTAGAAAACCTGTCCCCCACGGCCAATCTCACGCAAGATAGCCTCTTCAAGCAAATCCTGCTCATATTCTAAAACGTAAGTAATGACTGGCCGGCGATCATCCGGTCCACTTTCGAGAACCGAAATATCGCGGATGCCAGCAAGTGACATGTGTAAAGTACGCGGTATTGGCGTCGCCGAGAGACTCAGCACATCAATATCTGGATACTGCTCTTTTAACTGCTCCTTATGGCCAACTCCAAAGCGCTGCTCCTCATCGATTACGAGAAGGCCCAAACGGTCAAATTTGACATCCTTTGAAAGCAGGCGATGAGTACCGACAACTAAATCCAACTCACCACGTTCTAATTCTTTTAAGATCTCACGCCGCCTGGCCAAAGGCACAAAGCGCGAAAGCAAGGCCAAACGGATGGGAATCTCACCCAGACGCTCCTTCAGCTTCTCGAAATGCTGCTGGGCGAGCACCGTGGTCGGGGCCAGAAAGGCCGCCTGCCGACCATCGACTACCGCCTTAAATAAGGCCCTAAATGCAAGCTCCGTCTTACCGAAACCGACATCTCCGCAGAGGAGGCGGTCCATCACCCGCTCGGATTCCATATCCGCCTTAATCTCAGCCATGGCACGCAGCTGATCCGGAGTTTCTGTATAGGGGAAGGCAGCTTCAAAATCGCGTTCGAAATCACTGTCCGGGGCAAACTTATGCCCCTTAGCCTGCCGTCTTTTGGCATATAGCTGAACCAAGTCAAAGGCGAGTTGCTTGATTGACTCTCTGGCTCTAGATTTTTGGCGCTGCCATTCCGCACCGCCGAGCCTCGTCAACTTTGGCTCCTTCTGCTCGGCACCTAAGTATTTTTGAATCTTGCTCAGCGCTTCTAAGGGCAGGAAGAGTCGATCATCATCTGCATAGGCAATGGTGATATAGTCCTTCCTCCCAGTCGAGGTGCTGAGCGTCTCCAAGCCTAAAAAGCGCCCGATTCCATGGTCTTCGTGTACGACTAAGTCGCCCTCAGCCAGGTCCGAGAAGAATTCAATCGGACGTCCAGGCACTTGTTGCTTGCGCCGGCTGCGCTTGGCCGCCTGGCCAAAGATTTCTTTCACTCCGAGGATGAGTTCCCCTGCCCCGGGCCAGGTAAAGCCACTACTTAGCTTTGCTGGCGAAATATCTACTTCTAGCTTCGCCTCTTGGGCTGCCTTTTCGAGCTCGAGCTTGGCCTTTTCACTGCCGGCAAATAAGCTCAGCCGATAGCCGGATTCGTGAGCCGTTTGAAGTGCCGCAAACATTTCTTGCTGCTGGCGGACATAGGAGTCACTGTCCCGGATTGCTAAATTCATTGAACTTGCCGCTGGCAGACCTGAACTCCCGCCTAGTTGGCTGAGCGAAATCATGCAAGCAGCTTCAGAGTAGGCATTAATCTGCCGACCGAGACTTTTACGGCTCGGCCGCAATGCCTCAGCCGCCGGTAAGAGGCGACCATGCTCCACCCCGCTTGCCAGCTCGTTCTGCCATTCAGCCGCCTGGGCATCGAGGCGCCTGAATAATCGCTTTGGCTCATCAATAAAGAGGGGTAATTTCAGTTCTTTACAAAAATCTAAAATATTGTACTGTGGCCGCTTTAACAGATATTGCCAGCGCGCCAGCCCAGGAAAGTAAGCTCCTGTCTTTAATCTCTCGACATCATGAAAGGCCTGCTCTTGCAGTCTGGCATAGTGCTTGGGCTGACCTCCGCCCTTGAGAACTTCGCTCTGGTAGGCCTTAAGTTCCTGGGGTATCTGTTCAATCAGGAGGCTTCGCTCGGCCTCAGTTAAAAGTAAAACGCGGGCTGGTGGTATCGTGATTTCCTTTAGATTCTCTAAGGAGCGCTGACTATCGATATCGACTAGCCTTAGGCTATCAATCTCAGTGTCGAATAGACTCAGCCGGTAGATTTTATAATTTCCGCTTTCAGTCGCAACTGCAATATCGATGACGTCACCGCGCTGGGCATATTGACCAGCGGCATCGACTTCTTCGACCCGCTCATAGGCGAGCTCTGTTAACTCAGCATTCAAGAGCTCGCTGGCCCAGTCCTCGCCCAGCTTTAGCTTTAAGGACTTCTGACGAATTGACTCTGGGGCAGGTAGGTCATCAGCTAGGGCATCAGCTGTGACAATTACAGCAGAATAATTTAAGTCCGGAAGCTCAGCAATCTGTGCCAAAAGCTCCAATTCGCCCTCACGTGAACGCGCTTCTGCAGCAGTTAAATCGAGGGGCAAGGGGAGAATATTTAGGGGTGCTTTTTCGACTAATTCGCTGAGCACAGCGCTGTAATTTCTGGCCGCCAATTCATCTGGAACTAATAAAACAGCTGGTTTTTTCTGATCTAAAGCCAAGGCTAGAGCTGCAGCAATTAAGGGCTTGGCCTGATCGGGTAAGCCATAGAGATTCAGGCGCGGAAAATCCGCCCCCTTGCGCTCAGGCCTTAGGGCTTCTAACGCCTCTTTGATCTGGCGCTTTTGACTCAGTCTTTCAAGTAAATTTCCTGCTCTCATTTAACCGGGCCGTTTAACTTACTTTGCGCAGCAAATAGCCCATCTTTAATAATCATTTCAACCGCATCTGCAGCCCGTAAGAGGATTTCAAAACATGCTTTTTGCTGCTCTTTCGGGATATTCGCGAGGACCTGGGCGACGATATCCCGGCTCCTGTCTTGAGGTCCGAAACCAAGCTTAACTCTAGTAAATTCTTCTGTCCCGAGGTGGGCAATCACAGATTTCATCCCATTGTGATGAGCCGCTCCACCCCGCCCTCTAATCCTAATTGTGCCGAAGTCTAAGTCAATATCATCGTAGACAACAATTACATCCTCGGGCTCTAAAGCATAAAAATCGAGGGCTGCGCGCACGCTCTCCCCCGAATTATTCATAAAGCAGGTGGGCTTCAATAAAATCACTCTCTGCCCCCCTAAGTTAAAATTATCGCTATAGCCTTTAAAGCGAATCCGATTTAGTTTGAGCTTGTGTCGCTCGGCAAGGATATCCAGCACCATATAACCTAAGTTGTGCCAGTTCCGGGCATATTTTTCCCCGGGATTACCTAAGCCGACTACTAATTTCGGACGGCTTAAACTCATGCCTCAATTTCCTCAATTTCTGCACCTAGGCCACGCAGCTTAGGGACGAAGTTTTCATAGCCGCGCTGAATTGTCTCAATCCCTTCGACTATGGTCTCCCCCTCAGCTGCCAAGGCCGCCATGACCATGGCTGCTCCGGCTCTCAAATCTCGACAAGGTACCTTCGCACCCTGGAGGCGCAGTCCGCCCTGGATAATTGCCAGGCGGCCTGAAGTCATAATATTCGCACCCATCAATTTTAAATCATCGATGTACTGAAAGCGGTTTTCCCAGACATTCTCAATCACTCGGCCAGAGCCTTCGGCCGCACATAATAAGGCGACTGTCTGGGGCTGTAAGTCCGTCGGATAACCGGGGTAAGGCATGGTTCTGAAAGTGGTCGCTGTGAGCTTATCATGCTCCATCAAGGCCACCCTGATACTGTCATCACCTTCCTCAACCAGACAGCCCATGTCAATTAATTTATTACTCAGGGGCTCCATGTGAGTGGGGATCAGATTTTCAACTGTAATATCACCTCTGGTCAAAGGTGCCATCATCATAAAAGTTCCGGCTTCAATCTGGTCGGGGATAATTGCGTAGGTCTTATTTGCCGGCAAGACCGGGCGACCAGTGATTTTAATCACATCTGTTCCCGCTCCCCGAACTTCTGCACCCATCGCATTTAAAAAGTTGGCCACGTCAACAATATGCGGTTCTTTCGCCGCGTTATCGATGACTGTCACGCCCTCCGCATGGACGGCGGCCAACATAATATTAATTGTCGCTCCAACAGAGACTACATTGAGAAAAATTGATGCACCCTTTAAGCGCTGGGGACACTGGAGGTCAATCACGCCGTCGCTGATCTGTTGCTCACTAGCCCCGAGGGCGGCAAAGCCCTTTAAGTGCAGGTCAATCGGCCGTGAACCGAAGTCACAACCACCCGGCAATAGCTGCCGCACCCGGCCAAAGCGACCGAGAAATGCACCTAAGAGATAATATGAGCCACGCAGTTGATGGACTTCTTCCATCATCGCCTCGTGGTTGCTAACTGTGGTGGGGTCAATCCGTACGGTATCGTGGCTCTGCCACTCGACCTTTGCTCCTAACAGGGCAAAGATGTCCAGGAGTATGTCAATGTCCGAAACTCGCGGTACATTTTCAATTACGGAGGGACCGTCAACCGCCATCGCAGCAGCCAGGACTCCGAGTGCGGCATTCTTAGAACCGCTGATCGTCACCCGACCACTGAGGCGCCGGCCTCCATTAATCCGATATCTGGACACTTAAATACCTCCTACTTAAGCTTGCGCGGACAGCAGTTCAGCCTCGGAGTCGGCATTGATAATCGTCTCCAAGGCTTGCTTTTCACTACTAGTCATAGATGTCCATTTTGCCACAATGCCAAGCTGTCTAGCAAGCGCAGACAAGTCCTCTGCCGCAGCTGCAGTAATAATATCCTGCTGAGCTTCGTTCTCAATTAAGGCGTGAAGGGTTTCCCGAAGCACCTTTTTTGCCGTTGGCATCATGACTGTAAACTCCGTACCCTGACCTAGAACTGAGTTCAGATCGATTCTCGCACGATGTAATTCAACCAACTCTTTGACAATTGAAAGACCTAAGCCGGTTCCCCCATGCTGCCGGGATCCAGTCTGGTCAACTCTGAAGAAACGGTCAAAAATATGGGCCTGATCTTCTGCCGGAATGCCGAAGCCCTGATCCTTGACCTTAAAGTAGACCTCTTCACGTACCGCACCGACATAGACGGCTACCTTGCTCTTTTCCGGACTGTACTTTAGCGCATTTGAAACCAGGTTAGTAAGTATGCGCTCTAGCGCAGCTCGATCGAGGTAGACAGCCGGAATATTATTCATAATTTGGCAGCTGAGCTCGATCTGCTTTTCCTCAGCCTGATACTGCATCCGTTCACAGGTCTGGCGAATCAGCCAAGCTGGGTCGCCTTGCTCGACAGTGGTGTGAAAGCCTCGAGCATCGAGGCTCGAAAGCAGGAGCAGGTCTGAGATTAACTTCTCCATCCTGATTGAGTCATCGTAGATTCTCTGTAAATCCTTGCGCTGCGCTTCCTCGCTCTTTTCTGCCAGGCCCCAGTCGATCAAGGATTCTGAGTAAGTTTTAATTGTCGTTAAAGGTGTTTTTAATTCATGCGAGACATTGGCAACAAACTCTTTACGCATTCTCTCTTCTTTATCTTGACGGCTAAAATCCTGGATTAAAACCAGCCGATTTGCGCCTCCGGCTCCCACCCCGCGGGTCTGCACCTGAAGGCGGAGACAAAGATTCTCGCGGCGGTAAACTGTTACAGCTAAGGGTGAGCCGAGGAAGACTGAGGAGCGAAAGGCAGCATCCTGCCCGTAGGCTTCGAGAAAATCGCGGAAGGTCTTTGGCGGACGGGGAATTAAAATTCTAGCCGCCCGATTCGCTGTGACTAGACGTCCTTCTGTATTGTAAGCAATAACCCCGAGCTCGATTGAGCCCAGGATGCGTTCAGCTTCAGAAGTATTGACCCGCACCTCAGCTTCCGCCCGACGTAACTTACGCGCCATTTGACGGCGCGTAGCTTTGAACTGGGCCTGAGCCCCGGCCCAGGTTAAAATTGCAGTAAAAACTGCAGCTAAAATTATCCAGACTAGAGTCGGCATCCTAAAACCTCGAAGCTAAATTAAGCCATTAAATCTCGATTAAAATAATAGCCTACGCCTCTTTTAGTTAGTAAGTAACGATATTTATCCTGATCTGGCTCGAGCTTTTCACGCGTTCTGCGGACCGTTACATCGACGGTTCGTACATCGCCGTAGTAGTCATAGCCCCAAACTTTTTCTAATAAGACTTCGCGTGAAAAAACCTGTCCCGCATGCCGGGCCAAAAACAGCACCAGCTCAAATTCGCGTAAGGTCAGCGGAATCTCGACCCCGTCATAAGTGACGGTGTAGGCCTCTTCATCAATCATCAGCTCGCCAAAGCGTAGGCGCTTCTGGCCTCCACTTTCTTGCTCATCGGCAAAGCGGTTGCGCCGGAGCTGCGCCTTCACTCGCGCCAGTACTTCACGGACGCTAAAAGGCTTAGTCATATAATCATCGGCACCCAGCTCTAGTCCGAGCACCTTATCAATTTCTTCACTCTTTGCAGTCAACATGATTATCGGCATCAACTTGCGCTCCTGGCGCAGTTTCTGACAGACATCAAAGCCATCCAAGCCCGGTAACATGCAGTCGAGCAGGATGAGGTCGGGATTTTCTTCCAAGCCGAGTTTGAGGGCGGTATGCCCGTCATAGGCAACAATTACCGAATAGCCCTCGCGCTCCAAATTAGCTTGTAATATATCGACGATATTGGCTTCATCGTCTACAACCAGAATACGATCGCTCATAACAACCTCTCCCCTGTATAATTTGGCTACGATTACCTATGGCAAAATAGAGGTCATCAGCCGAGTTATTTCAAGTAAAAGTATAGCAGAGTCAGCTCGAACTCTCAAAAGTAACCTCACTGTCATAGACGAAAGAGCGCGAAGTCGTTATAATGATTGGCATTGAGCTCATAAGGGGCTCTGTTACGGCCCGGAATGGAGGAAACGCATGCTAGAAACACAAGCTTGCCAACCATTTTTCAAAAAAACTCTCAGTCTTTCACTTGCCCTGCTCCTATTTTGCGGGGTCACATTCGGACTGACTTTTGACCTGCGCGCAGCGCATATCGTCCATGCAGAAGATGCGGATGAACCCATAGTTTTACCGGATGATGAGTCCGAGGAACCGCTGGACCAAGATGACAATCAAGTCGTCGAAGATCCTGACAGCGCAGGTTCTCCCGAAGCTCCGGTGCAAGGCATCATCACTGTGGTTAAAATTGATTGGAGTGGCATTGATGCTGCGGAAATCCCAGCTGAAGTAGACGTCATCATTGTGCCAAATAACAATGTACTCTACGCCACCAGTCTGATCATGACTGCTGCCAATAATTGGCAAAGTAATTATGAAATGCCACCTGGCACCTCGGAGGTCAACTTCAATCTACCTGCAACCGGCTTCCAGTTTAGTGTCGAAAGCCAAGGCAACACCTATGTCCTTATTCCGACAAAAGACTCGGTCGCTATGGACCCCTATGTCAATACAGTTAACACCAATCCCGGAGCAGAATTGCAGAACGTTGCAATTCCGAGCGCAAATAACGATGTCCCAGCGAATGCCGAATTAAAAATTCGCCTCGATAAGGGCGATGCCGCAAAAGAAAGCATTAACTTCGCTAAAGAGATAAAGCCCGAAGTCAGCCCTGAGGATAAAGCCCTCGAAGAAAAACTGGCAGAAAACGCGGAAGGCACCGTCAATAATAAACTCTATATTATTGCCGCAATTATCGCCGCCGTTCTCGCAATCACCTTAATCTTAATTCGTGTGGTAATCAGCATTAAAAACCGTAAAGCTGCCCGTGAAGAAGCGGCTTACTACAGCCAGCAAGAAAAACGCAGACGCCGCTAGAATCTTAGATAGTGGCCACTCAGCAACTTTTCGCTGGCAAAAAATTAGCAAGACAAGACAGCAAAGTTTAGAGTATAATACTAAATGCCAATTCGGCCGCCGGCATCAGCCGCGGCCAAAATACGTCCCCGTGGTCTAGTGGATAGGGTGACAGCCTCCGGAGCTGTAGACACAGGTTCGATTCCTGTCGGGGACGCCA
>JAUNVR010000004.1 GCA_030537595.1 Eubacteriales bacterium | reverse complement strand
CTCAGCTCGCTTAGACTCCTCTGCTCGCCTTGATTCTTCGGCTCGCTTGGACTCCGCAGCCTCTAGCTCAGCTGCTTTACGCTCAGCTTCGGCTATGCTCTCAGCAATTTTCTGATAATCAGGCGTATCACAATCTGAAGTGGCACCCGGACCGGGTGGCCAAGGTGTGCCTCAAGCAGAAGCTTCTGGGATAGCTGTCAGCTGAATCGTTAGAGCCAGCGTGAGAGCCAATAATATCTGACCAAAGCGAGTGAACTTTTTGGCCAGGTTTTTTCTGGCATTTTTATTTAACATAATATTTACTCCAATACTTACAATCCGGGATGCTTAGTCTTCAAAACCGCTTCTGCCCTGACGTGTCTTCCACATTGCCCATAAAGGTGTGGCAATGGTAATAGATGAGAATGTTCCACTAATGACACCGACTAAGATCGGCAGGGCAAACTCTTTAATACTCTCAAGATTATAAAGGAGGGCAAAGATATACGCTGTAACCACGGCGACAAAAATACAGATAGAAGTATTGATCGTCCGGCCGAGGGATTGGGTTATCGAGAGGTCGATAATGTCCAGGAAGCTGTGTTCATCCTTATATAATTTCATGTTTTCACGGACCCGGTCATAGATTACGATGGTGTCGTTAATCGAGAAACCAAGGATGGTCAAAATAACCGCAATTAAGGTTTCGTTAATCGCTGAACCCATGATGACAAAGGCCAAGACCGCAAGTGTCGTGTCATGGAACAATGCGACCAGGGCCATGACTCCAGCTGAGGGTCCGGACATTGTCCTAAAGGACAGCCAGACATAAGCAATAATTAGAGCCGAAGCAATAACTAAGGCAAGCAGGCCGTTCCGCAGCATTTCCCGCCCGATTGAGGGGCTGACTAAATTGGCCTCAGAAATTTCAAAATTATGGCCCGGATAGTTCTTGTTTAAACTATCTGTAAGATTAGTCAATTGCTCGGGGCTTAAGGCCTCATTACCAGCAACCGAGACCTTCAAATTAGATTCATCGCTACCAATTGCTCGTGAAATCTGACAATTGACAGGCTCTTCCATTGCATCTGAAAGTTCTGCGGTAATCTGATCGACATCAATTTCGCCACTATATGTATAGTCGACTAATGAACCACCCTTAAACTCGATATCGAGATGGAAGCCGCGCCAGAAGGCAAGCACAAAACCGATAATCAGAATACTAATTGCAACGGTAAAGTAAATTCTCCGCTTCTCAATAAAAGGATAAATCTTGCGCCCGGCAAACTCGCGGGAGGCAAAAAACTTATCACCCTTTTTACTATTTAATTGATTAGACATTATGCAGTCCTCCTTGCACCGTAGAGATAGGGCTTGCGCAGACCCTCAATCTTAGTCAGCGAAGCAATCATCTTGCGGGTCATCCAGACCCCGGTAATTCCGTTCAGAATTACCCCGGCCAAAAGAGAGTAGGCAAATGAGAGGATGGTGCCCGAACCAAAAATCATCAGGACAATCGCCGCAATCGCAACAGTGACGTTTGAATCCATGACTGATGAGAAAGCTTTGGTGAAGCCGTTGTGTAAGAAAGCGGAGAGGGTCAGTCCATTACGTGCTTCTTCACGAATTCTGGAGGCGATAATAATGTTCGCATCAACACCCATCCCGATCGAGAGAATAATCCCGGCTATACCCTGCAAGGTTAAGGTCTGCTGGGGGAGTGAAATCGCCAGAAGTACCCCGACAATCTGGGCAGTCAAGGAAATACAACCGACCACACCAGGCAGTCGATAGACGACGATCATGTAAACACAGATAATCAGGAAGGAAATTACCCCGGCCAAAGTCATTAAGTGAAGTGAATTACGACCCAGCTTCGGGCTCAATGATGATGAGCTAATTGCTTCTAGGGCAAAGGGCAAGGCACCGCCATTAATCTTCGAGGCGAGGTCAAAGGCCTCTTCACGGGTCATGTTCGGGCTTTCAATTGAAGCTGAACCACCAGTAATTTTCTCGCGGACTACTGGAGCTGAGATTAAGCTTTCATCAAGGTAGATGGCTAGCGGCTGACTTAAACCTGCCATTTCTTCAGTTACCTCAGCAAAACGCTTTGCACCCTCTTCCTTAAACTTTAAAGAGACTGCCGGAGTCTTCGTGTCTGAGCGGAAAACTGCAGCTGCATCCTCGACATCGGTACCATCGACTACAATTGTGCCATCCGGTTTGCGGAATGAGAGGTAGGCCATCTCACCCAATTCCTGCAAGGCCTCATCGGGCTTAAATTCAGTTTCATCTGAACGCCAGGGGAAGCGCACAATAATTCTTCCGGCGCTCGGGCTGGTGGTCAGCTCACGGTCCAAAATCTGGAGCTTATCTAAGCGGAAGTTTAAGACCTTTGCTGCAGCATCGAGCTGCTCAGCCTGCACCTTGTCGTTGTAATCCTTCGGTGCAAAGACCGCTTCAACACCACCGCGAATGTCGATCCCGAAACGAATTTCGTTGATTCCCTTCAGCCGAATCTTCTCACCATTGGCTTTGCGGAAGGGCGTGGTCCAGCCGAAAACACAAATCAAAATAGCCAAGACTAGAACTGCAATCAAGGTCAGAAAGGGGACGATGCTTGCTCGTTCACCAAACCTGGCTCTACTGGGTTTTGCCATTTAAGAAATACCTCTTTTCCTAATTATCAAAAAAGCGATTTCAAGATGAAACCGACTTGTTATTTTAACACAGCTTTTAGTTCAATAGTAAATCTTTTAACTCTGCCAACTCGCAGCGCAGAACTTCAACATCTTGCTTCTCGCTAAGGCAGTAGGCCGTCGCCGCCGCCCCAGACTCCTTAGCGAGGCGTTCAATTTCCGCCACTGAGTCCTGATAACCCTTCCAAGGCCGGCCGCACAGTAAAAGTAGGACCTGTTCTTGCTCGAACTGCTTCTGATGCTCCAAACCAGCTAGGGCGAGTAAGCTATAAGTGTCGAATAAATAATCCGTCTCATGATAAAGCTTCTCGCGCATCTTCCCGGCTCGCCGCTCAGTCGCATAGCAAGAAATCAATTGCCCAGACCAGGCTTTAAGCAGTTCACGCTCTAATTTGGCCTGTTTTTTACTCTCCAATTGCGTAAAGAAGTCAGCCGTCAAATCCAAGTCGCGGCCGCAGAGTTCAAAAATTAAACTTTCTAAATTTGCCGGCAAGAGGCGTTCTACCTCAGCCGCCTCCGTCTGGAGAAAGCGCCGGCGTAAGGAGAGCTTCCCACTGCGAATAAAATCGGCAACTGCGTGATTTTGGCCATTTACGAGTAAGATTTGGGCAATTGGAGCGCCTAAACTCTTGAGGTAAAGACTGGCTAGCAAGAGGTTAAGACTAAATTGAGGTAAGACCAGATTCAGCTCCGTCTGGATCTCTCCCTTTTCAGCTAAGTCGGCTAGGGCCGAAGCCAGAATAATCATGCCAGCCAAGATAAAGGCCGGCGAGCTGCCATCAATAAAGTCAAATTGCTCACTCAAGTCGGCCGGTAATTCGCGCAAGGCAAAGCTCAGCTCGGGCTGGCGTGAGTTTAAACTAAGATGCCGATCGCCCTCGAGCACGGTGTTGAAACTTGCTGGCGCCCGTCCCTGCTGGTGTAAGAAGACAGCAGAACTAAGCTCGAGCTCTGGATGCAGGCTGCGCCAGGCATCAAAGGCTCTCTGCTCCTCCTCGTAGGGGCCGAGGATTGGCGTCTTGCTTTTATAAATGCCGAGCTGCTCCGCAAATGCGAGGTGCAAGGCCATACCATAGTCATGTAAGAAACCCGAGGCTCCGCGATCTAATTCTAAGATGAAGCGGCGCTCATTATAGCGATTCAAACGGTCGACCCGGTAGATTCCATAGGGGAAGGCATCAGCGTTCAAGGCCAGAGCCAGAATCTCAATCTGCTCTGACAACTCTAAGTCTGGACAGAAGGCCTGCATCAGCTCCAGGGCACGACTGTCCTGGTCTAAGTGCAAAAAATTATTCCAGTCAAAATCCGGCAAGTCAGCCGGGACAAAGTAGCCTCCATCTGGAGCACGCCCCAGACGCATGGCCTCAGTGAAAGTAAATTCCGCGTTTCCGCGAGTTGATCGATATACCAATTTCTTACCTTTCTCGATTCGCTTTCAAGCCGCTCTTAATCAGCTGGATCTTGCTCAGTAGAACTAGCTGAAGCACTCGGCTCCTGAGCTGAATCTGAGCCCTGATCCTCGGCCTCTTCCTCATTCGCTAAAAACTTGCGGTAGGCCGCAGCGAGCTCAGCAATGGCTTCCTCATCTTTACTCCGCTCGGCAATCTCTTTTTCGAGCCAGCCCAGGCGAGCGATTGCCTTCCTTTCCTGACCGGCTAAAATTACCGGCCGCACAAAGGCAAAGAAAAAGAGAATAATCACGATTGCGACCAGGCCGACGACCACAGCAAAGCGCAGGGTTTTCTTCCGCTCCTCTGCCTCGTCCTCAGCATAGAGCTGAATCATCTCACCAGCTCTTCTGCGCCTATTCTCCCGCATTTCTCGCCGCTCTCTAGCGCTCGCAAAACTTAGGTCGCGCTGCTCTATAGTACCTGCTTTTTGGAGAATTGAGGCTTTGGCCAAGTCGGCCTTTACATGAATTAAAGACTCCTCACGCCGGCGTTGACGCTCGGCCATGAGCCGGGCCTTTTTGACTTCTAATTCCAGCTCTTTAATCTGGAACTTTAGCCGATCCATCAGCTGCGGTTCCAATTCTAAAAGCGCAGTTTGTTTAAGAGTTTTTAAGGCTTCCTCATACTGCCCTTTCCCAGCTAACAAGATTCCGTAGAGGTGACGGGCTTCTGCAAAGATTGGAAAGTCTTGACAAATTTGTGCCAGGGGCTCGATTGCCGACTCCCGGTCGCCATCCATAATTGAATAGAGGATACGATTAAAAGACTGGATTGCCAGCACAGTTTCACGCGGGGAGCCAAATAATCTCTCCGCATCAGCATTTAAGGGATAAAAATAGTCTAGTTCACCGTACCAGTTCACTGTTCATCCTTTTCCTTGCTTGCAGCCAAGCTATTTCTGAGGATCGGGCGACTATTGCCGATTAAATATAATGAGCCAAAGGCGACTAGGGGTAAATCTAAGCTTTGCGCCAGGTCGACCAAATCCCCTGCTACTTCATTATAGTCATCACAGTAGTAAATTTGGGGATCTTCGGACTTCCTTAAGGACTCGAGCGAAAAGTCACGATAAGGATGGATTTTAGCATTGGGCAGGAAATTTGCTACTTCCCCGGCTAAATCCTGAGCTGGGAAGGCACGTGGCACCGGTGGCGCAGTGACAAAAACTGCGCGAGTTTTGTACTTAGTCTCAGAAAAAACCTGCTCCAGCATTTTCTGATGCTCTTTATCGGCCAGCATCCCGCTAAAGAAAATTAATTCACGACCTGCAAAGTAGCGCTCCAGCTCTGCCCGTAAACCGAGGACGCCCTGGAGATTGTGGGCGCCATCAATCAAGATTGCAGGATTTTTAGCCAAAAATTCGAAGCGCCCAGGCCAGCGGGCTTCAGCTAATCCCTCGTAAATGCTTTCAGGGCTAGCAAAATGGCGCGCTGCCGCAATTGCCAGGGCCGCATTGTAGAGTTGGTATTCACCGAGCAAGCGGATGCTATATGGCCGTGTTTCCCCCTGGAAGCGGAAGCTTTGCGTATAACTTTCTAAGTCCAGAGGACAGGCTTCTATATCCGAAGCAAAAATCTCAGTCACCGGGCTAGCCTTAGCCGTCGCGACTTGTCGAATTACTTCACTGGCCTGTGCTGCTTCACCCCGTTTATCCAGGGCAATCTCCGGGTCGAGGAAAACTAGAGGGGCAGAGGTTTTAATAATCCCAGCCTTTTCTCCGGCAATCTCGGCTAAATGCTTACCAAGGCGATCAGTGTGGTCATAACCGAGGGCTGTAATCACTGAAACTAGTGGTTTCTTGATCACATTGCTAGCATCTAAACGCCCACCCATGCCCGTTTCCAGGACGAGTAAATCGCAGTTGGACTCTGCAAAGTAAAGAAAGGCTGAGGCTGTGATTAGCTCGAACTCAGTCGGACTTTCAAATCCTGCCTCAAGCATCGCTTCTGCTGCAGCCCTGACTCTAGTCACCGTTCGAATTAGTTCAGCATCGCTGATCTCTGCGGACCTGGCATTTTCTAGAAAGTTCTGAAAGCCTTCGCGGCCCCGCAAGATTCTAATCCGCTCATTAAAATTCTCTAAATAGGGCGAAGTGTACCAACCCACAACACGTCCATCATGTGCGGCGATTGAACTAATGAAGGCTGAAACAGACCCCTTCCCATTCGTGCCTGCAATATGAACTGCAGGAATCTTATCCTGCGGATCATCGAGCCGTCTTAAAAGCTCTTTAATCCGCTCGAGTCCCGGGCGAATCCCGAAGACTCGGGCTGCCGCAAAATACTCCATTACTTGATTGATATTTTGCATCTAGCTTACCCCCTGTCCTTAAAGACAAAAAATTTACCGAGCAAATAATTGCCGATCACAACTGCAATCTGAGCTAATAATTTGGCCCAGGGCAGATTGAAGAAAGTCAAGTTCGCTCGAAATTTTAACACATCTAATAATAGCCACAAACTCAGATATTCAAAAGTGAAGCTGACCGCAGAGCGAGTTAATAAGAATTGCCAAAACTCGGATTTCCATGGCTTCTTAGAGCGAAATACATAGCATCTATTTAAAATATAGGCCACAATAATCGAGAGCAAAATCGCCGGTAAGTTACTGAAGTACCAGCGATTTAAACCCAGAATTCGAGTTAGTAGACTAAAGCAAAGCAGGTTCACTAAGGTGACCGTAAGGCCACTAATCAGATATCTAATAAACTCTTTTCTAACTTCAGTCTTGGCCTTTAAAATCTGGCCTAGCTGTCGCAATTCCTACCTCCTGAACTGACGTAATCCAATCCCGATTAGAAGACCCAAGGAGCCAATAATCACGAGGGATAAAAGAATTATCGTCAGATAGCTCGAGAAAAAATTCTTATCCTGATCCCGGTCGAAACTTTTCTGCTCGTTCTTCTGCTCCCGGATCAGGTACTTATCAATATCCTCCGGCGAAAAGCGATCTGTCTCAGGCTTGTAGCTATAAAAACTCGCCTGATTATCCCGTCTAAGATAATAGAGGGTGACAACTTTTTCACCAGAGTGTATGGCCGGAATCTCCAGCCCATGCAAGGTCATCTTCTCCAAGCTAAAGCCCTGCGGAATCTGACTCTCCGGCGGACTCAAGCTCGGGACAAAGAGCTCGTTTCCATCAATATCGAGCAGCGGCGACTTCGACTCTGCATTGGCTTCAGTCTGCTCAGTTCTTTGTACGACAACCTGGGCTGGCGGCGTCTCTACTGCTGGATTATCGCTCCCTTGCGCAGGATTCTCAAGATCTCCTTGATCTCCAGGCTGCGCAGCTTCACCCTGCCCGGCAGGCAGATTCGGATCAGCGCTTCCGGTCTCTTTGATTACTGGTGGAATCGGTTCTGCTTGCGGCTCTGGAATTTCTGGAGCTAAAAGATCCACCTTCATTGTAAAACCTTCGCTTTCGACGATTTTACCCGACTCGACAGTCGACACAAAGGGGGCCACATTATTGGCCGAATAGACTAAAGAGATTACGGAGGAGGCAAGCGGGGCATCGCTATTCGCAATAAAGGCTAATTGCGCTACGGTACCATTGGCATCGCTCAGCTTTTCTCCCTGCCAGTGAATCAAGGCCAGGCTGGCTTCTGAAGCAGAGCGAATATCGTTGAAAATATTATGTCCGTCATTCATTTCCAAGCCAGGCTGAATCAAAAATGAATTCTCCGGAGAATAAGTAAAGGCGCTCGGATCGTAAGCTAAAAAAAGCTGGACTGTATCGATTGTTTCCTGCTTTTGCAGGCTAATCGTGACATAGAATAGCTCCCCTTGATTGATTTGCGGGGGAAAATAAAAATACAGCTCGTCCTGGGCTTTGAGCGCTGCCGGTACTTGCCAGCTCCCTAATAAAATTAAGCTAAAAAGCAAAAGGGCCAATAGGCTCTTTAGGCTTTGCTTGCAGAATCTATGACTTGAAGTGAGAAAATCTTTCATCCTTCTTCCCTTCTTACGCTGATTGACGCTTGGCCTTCAATTATGCTTTTAAAGACTAATAGACCAGACTCTGTGAAATAGGATTGCCATTTAAGACAAAGTCTAGAATCCTTCTGGCATCCAGGAGGTCACCGCTGCCATCACCATTTGCATCCATGGCCAGGAGCTGCGCTTGGCTGAGCTCAGCCCGCCCGACGAGGTACTGTGAAATCAGCTTTGCATCAGTAATATCGACTACTCCGTCCCCATTCACATCGCCGCGAATTACTACAGTGTAAGCCTTATAAAGCTCGTCATTGTGGTACACCGAGACCTCTGTGCCGGTCCCAATTGTCGGACTCGGATTGCCAGCCTGGTCGCTATAATAGACTTCAATTCCGGGGCCTAGACTCAGACCCGTAGCAAAGATTTCCGGCTGGTTTTGGCCCTGAGCTGGGTCTACGCCGTAGAGAAAACCTAGGCTATCAACAGCGTAATTCAAAAGCTCGAATTCTGCTTCGGCTTCTTGGCTAGTCAGTTGAAAATCGATCATCAGCTCGTACTCGCGGATGCTCCCGTCCTCGGCTGTAACCGTCAGATGGTGGTGGTTGAGCCCCTCATTTAAAAAGTGGATGCCAGTCCCGCTGACTGTCGCATTGAGGTCTAATAGCTCTGCTGTAATCTCAACATAAGGCTGCTCGTCCGTAAGTTCTAAGTAGTAGCTATTCACACTGTAGTTAAAATCCGGCAACTCTTCGCCATTCACCCGGAGACTGCGTAAACGGTTATTCGGGCTGCCTGGATAAATAGGTTCAGCGGTTGAATTCGGTAATTCTGTAAAGACGGGAATTAGGAATTCTTTCGGCTGAGCTAACATTTCAATTTCACGGTAGGCTTCATAAACTCCAACGGCCTCTAGCTGCGGAGCAAAGATATTGCCCATGTACTGGTGCTGGAAGGGTGGGAAGTAACGTGAAACCAGGTTGAATTTCTGCAAATATAAGGTCTGCTGGTCGGCATTGATATAGTCTCGACCGAGGAAGCTTGCACCGCCAAGAATCGCACGATAAGGCGAAGTCCAGGGGAACAGCAGGCGCTCATAACTTTCTTGACTAATGCCTTCGATTCCATCTCGAGCTGTAATCAAGCCATTGTAAACTGAGTCACCCTCTCCAGGTAAGGGGTAGGCACCAATGTTGAAGAAGTTGTAGTAGCCGGTAATACCACGGTAAGAGCCACTGACTGAGTCAGAGCCCTTCGGTGAAACCTCTAATTTAACTCGCGAAGCCAGGTGATAGGGATTGACATTAGCGTATTCTGCAGCCTCCATGAAAACTTCAGCATAGGCTGTATTGTGGAGCACCGTTGAACCTGTGTAATCGATGTAAGAAAAGGCCTCAGTACCAGCCATGAAGCTATCTGAAAGAATCCGTCTAACCCCATCTACAGACTGGACTGCAGGGTTGTACTGAAGATTTTCAAATTGGAAAATTTCCCGCTCATTGAGGAAGTTTCGGGGATCCATGACATGTTCGAGAATCTCTCTAGAAGCGCCAACCCAGCCATACTCATATTGGTGCCAGCTATTCGTGATAAAGGAATAGTCGTGAGCTGCGCGTGACTTATGGGCGTCGGGACCATGTGCTGGAACCAGGTTCGAGCCATGGTGCGCCAACTCACCCTCAATCGCTGTCTCAAAGCTATAGTTGGTAAATAAGGGTTTAAAGCTCCACTGTGGATACTTTAAGTGCAGGCTGTAGAGCTGTTCAGCATAGCTAAGTGGAAAGCCCAAGCCTTGGAGCTCAGCGACAAAAGTTAATTGATCTTGTGAACTCACATCCGCCACCGAGGGCAGGTCTAGGTAATCTACATACTCAGCCGAAGCCCAGCCCTTTTGGCCCTTGTACTCAACCTCATACCAGATTGGATTGTCATTTACTGGGATGCCATAGTAGGTCTGGTCGACAATTAACAAGCTCTCACCCAGCAACATATAGCAAAGTAAAGCACCATCTGGATCAGGCTCCGCTCGCAAACTAAGTTCATTAACCGTAACCCTCCCGGACAGTGGGAAAGCCGGCTCAGCTAGAGCTTCCTCCCGACTCAATAAAACAATCTGAAAAACCAAAGTCAGGGCTAAAATTATCATTAAAATTTCCGTCCACCAATGGCGGAAGAATCGCTTTTTGCGCACTGTCTTGGATTGACTTTGCAACTTTCGTGCTCTGGGATTTATTCCTGTCATGTCAACCTCCTAGTCATATATAGCCCAGTCTAGCAAGAAGGGGGCTAGGAGATTGTCTTTGAATTGTAAAATAAGCCAAAGTCCGGGGCTTCCCTCGGCTTTGTTAAGAAGACTTAGCCGAACTGTAAATCGGATGTAATCTAAAAAGTGATTTCCCCACTACTTTCATTCAGCTCATCTAAGTTCTTGGCAAAAGCTGGCAGGCATTCTTCGAGAAAATACTCAAGCTCAGGTGAGCTCCGTTCCTCAAGCTTGGCTGCAATACTTTTCACAGCTTGGGCGAACTCCTGATTACCTGCAGCCAACTCTTCCCTCGCCTTTAAGTAGGCACTCAAAGTATCGGCCTGCTTAACAATCCGCTTCAGCTCCAAATCCTGCGGCTCAAAAGCCTCTGAATATGCGCCTTGTAATGGCTCTGGGAGCAGCTTCAAGAGCCGGCTTTCAGCCTGCTTTTCCAGCTCCTTATAGGCCTGCTGTAAGCTCTGGTCATAGTACTTTACCGGGGTTGGTAAATCCCCAGTTAAACACTCTGTGGCGTCATGAAAAATCGCATGAGCCAGAACTGCTTCCGGCTCCGGCCCTTCCAGCTTCAAGATTTCCCGGCGAATTAAGGCTAGGGCATGGGCCAGGACAGCTACTTCAAAACTGTGCTCCTGAACATTTTCAGGATAAAATTTACGCATTAGCTGCCAACGCTCGATAAAGCGCAGGCGTCTCAATACTGCATAAAAAGCAATCATCTCTAGCTCCTCCTAGATTGCATATAAGGCTTCAAAGCACTCATAGGCATAGTGGTCTGTCATGCCGGCCAAATAATCAGCTAATTTCCGCAAATCACTTGCCTCGGGTTCCGGGTGCTCCAGAAGATAGCGATGAAAGCGCAGTAAGGGAGCCTCCTCGCGAGCGGCGAGACGCTCCGGATCTTGCATCTCTTGGTAGAAAATATCGAATAAGGAAGATAAGCAATTCAACGCCATCTGCTCATAGGCCAAAATCTTGGGCGAGCGGTAAATCCACTTCATATTGAACTGCAGTAACTCGCTTAGGGCTTCGGCAATCTCCGGAGATAAGCGGAGGGCATCGCTATTTAAACTCTGCATCACCACGTCACTAACTAGGGTATTGATCACTTCAGTATTGGTTTGGCCTAAGGTCTTTTTTAATGCCTCTGGCATATCAGAAAAATCAATCAGACCGGCCCTTCTGGCATCTTCAATATCACGCCCGACATAGGCAATCCGGTCAGCTAGTCTGACACAACAGCCTTCCAGGGTGGCCGGCTGATCCTTCAGGCCTGGCCGGTGTAAATCCTCCTCAGTCTTATCCCGGCGCGGAATTAGGATTGCCTCTTCATAGGCCTCGCCACAGTGTGAGCGAACTCCATCGCGGACCTCAAAGCTGAGGTTCAGTCCTCGCTTCTTGCCGCGCTCAGCTAAGACATCTAAGACACGGAGGCTATGCTCCTCGTGCTGAAATCTAAAATCCGCCCCTGCGGCTTTTAAGGACTTACTCAGCTGCCTCTCGCCGCTATGTCCAAAGGGAGAGTGGCCAATATCGTGAGCTAGAGCAATTGCTTCAATTAAATCCTGGTTTAGGCCGAGGGCCGAACCAATGGTCTTGGCAATATAGCGCACATAAAAAACATGCTCCATGCGAGTACAGATATGGTCGTTTTTCGGATTAAAAAAAACTTGGGTTTTCCCGCGCAGGCGGCGAAAATCCAAGCTATATAAAATCCGGCCAATATCGCGTTCAAAATAGGTCCTGACATAGCAGGCTGGCTCGGCTTCTCGCCGCCCTCTGCTCTCGACCGCACAAATAGCGTAGGGGGAAAGACTAAGCTTTTCCCGCTGCTCCTTGACTTCTCGCGGTGTCTTCGCTGCCTGGGGCGTCAGATGATTAGCCCGAGCCCGCTCTGAAGCAGCCCCTGCCTCGGACTTTAAAGCCCGGGTATCTGCAGTATATTGATCGGCCATAGTCTACTCCTTTAACTACTGCCTAGTTTAGAAGCTAATCAAGGCAAGTACTTTCTTTCACATCCTAAGTATAAACAATTGTCGCTAATCCGCAGCCTCCAATTTACATTGACCAGCTAAGAATCGCCGTGTTTTTCCGCCAAAGTCCATAGTCACAATTGCATCTTGCCCCAAGGCCAAAACCTCAATTACCGTGCCTCGACCATGCTGAGGGTGGATGTAATCCTGATTTTGCTTCAAGCTCCGCCATTCAGTGCCTGACTTTGCCTTAGATTTCGCCTTATTTTTCTTTTCCGGCTTGTTCTGACCCACGCCAAAGTTAAAGGCAAAGCCCTGAGACTTAGACTTGCGATCAGAAGTTGCAGCTTGGCCATTTAAGCGATAGCCCCGAGCCCCAGCCGCTGACTCAGCTTCGCTCACGCCGACCTTTCGCTCACCTCCGAGGGTGACTACACAGTCATCGGGAATTTCGCCCAAAAAGCGTGAGGGGGTGCAATATTTGGTCTGGCCATAGAGCAGACGATTTCTCGCATAGGTCATGATTAGACGTTGTTCAGCTCGCGTCATACCGACATAACAAATCCGACGTTCTTCCTCTAGGGCTCGAGGATCATCGAGGGAGCGGAAGGAAGGGAAAATACCTTCTTCAACACCGACAATAAACACGATTTTATACTCGGCTCCCTTCGCTGAGTGGGTGGTCAGCAAGGTCACATTGTCCTGATTCTCTTCATCTAGACTAGTAAAAAGCGCCGCTCGCTCTAAGAAGCTACTGAGTAAGAAGCCTAAATCTAAGTCCTCGGTCGCTAAAATCTGCGTTTCAGCCGGCGACAAGGCATCTTCTGAAAGCTCTCCAAGCCCTGCCATTGAAGCCTTTAACTCAGCCCACTCTGCCCTTTGCTGCTCCTCAAATTCGACTGCATCAGAGAGCAGTTCACTCAGGTTTTCCAGCCGCGCCGCGGCCTCTACGCTGCCCTCTTTGGCCTCTTTTTCATAGTGAGCTTTCAGGCCACTGTGATTTAAAAACTCCTGCATCCAATCGGCAAAGCTCAAGTCGCTCTTTAACTTTGCTCGCAGCTCAAGAATCGCCTCTGCGAGAGTTCCGAGCCGATTTGCAACCCGCTTCAGATCAGCTTTGCCAGCTGGGTCGAGGATTACTTTTAACAAGTCCCCATCCCCTGCCGCCGCAGCATTGGCAAGGTTTTGCAGACCGACTTCACCAACGCCGCGTTTGGGCACAGTTAGGACCCTGCGCAGGGCATTAAAATCGCTACTGTCTTGGATAAAGCGCAGGTAGGCCATTGCCGTCTTAATCTCAGCCCGCTCGTAGAAGCCGGTGCCCCCATATACGCGGTAGGGAACCCCTTGCTCTCTTAAGGCAAACTCGAGATTTCTGGACAGGGCATTAATTCGATACAAGATTGCAATCTCATTAATATTGTGACCCATCTGAACTAGGCGCTTAACTTCGCCTGCAACATATCTGGCCTCATCGTAATTGTCATCAGCACAGTAGACAATGACCCGTTCCCCACCCTCGGTCTCGGTCCAAAGGCGCTTTGCCTTACGATCATTGTTACAGGCGATGACCCCATTCGCCGCGGCCAAAATCAACTCGGTGGAGCGGTAATTCTGCTCTAGTTTAACAACCTTTGCACCAGGATAATCACGTTCGAAGTCTAGGATATTGTTTAAGTCTGCACCACGGAAGGCATAAATCGACTGGTCATCGTCACCAACCACGCAAAGATTGCCATCCTTCCCGGCCAAAAGGTGGACTAATAGGTACTGCGCCCGGTTACTATCCTGGTACTCGTCAACCAAAATATGTCTAAACCTCTCCTGGTAAACCTGGCGCAGCTTCGGAAAATCTTGGAGGAGCTGGACTGAGTAGTTCAGGATATCGTCGAAATCCATCGCATTTTCTTCGCGCATCCGCTCCATCATTGCTGTATATAGTTGGGCTGCAACCTTAGCCAGTAAGTCATAGCCCTTCTCCGCCTGTTCCTGATACGCCTCGGCGCTAATCATCCGACTCTTCGCATAAGAAATTTTACTCAGGATTGAACGTGGAGTGTAATGCTGTTCTGAGATCTTTAAATCCTTCATCAGCTGCTTTAAAAGCTGCTCTGAGTCACTCGGGTCGTAGATTGCAAAATTTTGTTTGAAACCCAGTAATTCAGCATGCTGACGCAGAATTCTTAAAAACATGGAGTGGAAAGTACCGATCCACATACCCTGACCAGCATCACCTAGGAGCTTAATAATTCGCTCCTTCATTTCACGCGCCGCTTTATTCGTAAATGTAATCGCCAAAATTTGGCTCGGGTGCAGGCCACGCTCACTGATTAGATATGCTATCCGATGGGTAATGACCCTGGTTTTTCCAGAACCCGCTCCAGCCAGAACTAAAAGCGGTCCGGACTCATGCAAGACCGCCTCCTTCTGCTTGGGATTCAGGCCAGCGATCAGAGGGTTTTGCTCAGGGGATGGGTAAGTATGATTAATTTCAGGCATTTTCACTCCTATGAAAAGGCAGCCGCAGCTGCCTTTAAATCTATATTCAATTTCTAGCTTTAGATTCTAGTATTGGGGTTCAATCAGACCGTAGTCTCCATCTTTCCGCCGGTATAATAGGGCGGCTTTGCCGGTTTCAGCATTTAAGAAAAGGAAGAATTCGTGGTTCAATAGTGCCATCTGTAAGGTTGCCTCTTCGACATCCATAGCCTCAATTGGGAAGGACTTGCGACGCACAATACGTGGCTCTTCTGCTTCTTCTTCCGGGGCATTAGCCTGGTCAGCAAAATAGGGTTTCAGATAATCAAAGTCGACCTTGCGGCGCTTCATTCTGCTCTTATGCTTCCTAATTTGCCTTTCCATACCATCAATCGCTGTTTCACAGGCATTTAGAATTTCTGCCTCATGGGCTTCAGAGCGATAATAGTGGCGGCGAATTTGAAGTGTGATCTCGCAGAGATAACCTTTCCCCTCAGTTTCAAATTTAATTTCCATCCTGGCTTCGTCACCGAACCAGCGGTCAAATTTCTCGGTCTTTTTAAGGACCTTCTCTTCGATTGCAGGGGATAAACTCAGGTCGCGGGTAACAATATTACGGATCATACTTTCTTACCTCTCATTTCTAGCATTACTGTGGCTTTCTCTGCTCCCAGCTGAGCTGGGTCTTAGCTAGTCAGTAGACCAGTGCAAAAAAAGCAAAGCGGAACTGTTCTATAACTCAATTATAGTCAATGGAGGAAAAGTAAACAAGCGCAAAAATATACAAAGACAGGCCAAAATCTTGCAATTTCAGCCAAGCTAAGATTATAAATTTACAAAAGCCAGTAAAAAGGAACTAAAAGTCTAGAGCCTGTTCATCGGCGAGAAATGCATCGGCACAACCGGGGCAAGAAACACAGCCCTGACTCCCGCAGGCAGAACCACAGCCGCCGCTTTTTAGCTCAGATAGCTCTCTTTGGATCATGGCCTCACGCCGCAAATCGACTTCGACTGGACCTAAATCTAACCAATTAAAAAGTTCATCTGCGCTCGGAGCACGACCCTGTAAAAGAAGCTCTGAACCACGCAGCGTAATCGGCAGGGCAGCATCACCATCATCCTCTAGAGCCTTCACTACTGCTGGTTCTGTCAAGAAGAGTCCAGGCTGTCCCTGGAAGGGTATAATGCTCATTTCTTTGCCGTCGCGTAGGGCTGCACGTGCAATCGCTGACAGGGTCAAAATCTCTGCATCCTTGACTGGATCAAAGCTAAAATGCGGCACTGAGACAAAGATTTTTAAAGCTTGATTATTGTTTTGCTTCATATCTATATACTCCCAAATCTACGGCAAATGTTAAAGTCTGACCGCGCATTTCAATGCTTATAAACGGTCCTTTTCCCCTCAGCCTAGTCTCACTATTTTAGCAAAATGCTGCTCTGGCAAAAAGCCTTGGAAACAGAAATTTTGCTACTCCCAAAGCAGCAGCGAAGGCAAACTGCTCGGGAGCTCTCTCCTACGCCTCTAAATTAGCAGAAAGCAAAGAGCCTCGCAGAAAAGGAGGCTCTTTGTGTTAATTGTTACAATCTTACTTTCTAATTAAGGCTGCTTTGGCCAGCAATCAAGGTCGAGCTAAAACTGCCTCTTCTTGACCAAAATAGTCAAAGTAAAAGGGCCAGGCGGCATCGAGTAGAAAGTCCTCAGCCTCTGTTAAGCCGCGACGCAGCTCATCATAGTCTAAGGCAAAGGTATCACCATGCTCGATGTCCCCATACTCATAACCACGTTCGAACCAGCGTTTCCGCTGTTCACTAGTGCCATGGGTAAAGTTTTCCGGAGAAACACGACCCTGGGTTTGCATTTGCAAACGGTCATCTCCGATAGCCAGAGCTGCAATAATTGCTTCCTCTGCATCCTCAGGTTCGAATAAGGCGATCTTACCTGCGTGATGGGCCCAAACTCCAGCAAAATAATCTGCCTGCAATTCGAGCCGCACCGTCATCCGGTTCATTTCCGCCTTAGTCGCCGTCCGCCGGAAGCGATTGACCTGGTCAGAAATCCCTAATTGGTTCTGCACGTGGTGGCCAACCTCATGCGCCAGGACATAAGCAATTGCGCCATCACCATCAGCGCCAAAGCGTCTTGAGAGCTCTCGAAAGAAACCCAAGTCCATATAGGTTTTACCATCTGCCGGGCAGTAGAAAGGACCGGTTGCGGCCGTATTCATCCCGCAGGCAGACTGCACATAATCTGTAAATAAGACTAAAGTGGTCGGCTCGTAAGTCCTGCCATACTCGGCAAAGATATCAGTCCAAACATCTTCCGTCGAGGCCAAAACCACCAGCAGCATATCCTTCAGCTCCTCGTCCGTGGCTTCAGCATACCTACCTAGATTCTTGCTATCCGGCATCCGCTGTCTATCTTCTTGTTCAGAGGCAGGGACATAGTCATTATCCTGACGCTCTTCTACCGGGCGACGCTGCGGCTCGGCTTCGTGCCTTTGTTCCGCGGGCTTAACTAAGCTGCTGTAGAGGAAGAAGAGAACTAGCAAAACTAAAATAATTTTGCCTGGTCCTCCACCTCGACCAGCAAATAAGGAGAGCAAAATATTAAATGCTCCACCAGGTATAGCGCCGCGACCCCCGGGAGTAGGAAAACCTCCCTGGGGGGATTGACCGCGGCGATCTTCTACATTTGAGCTACGTCTGCGACCACCTAAATCCATATGCTAGGCGTTGTCTTTCTCGGCCATGAACTGTAAGAGTTCGACTGTCCGATTTGAGTAACCCCACTCATTGTCATACCAAGAAATTAGCTTAAAGAAGCGTTTTTCTTCAGCTAAGTTGTTCTGCAGGGTGGCTGCGCTGTCGTAGATTGATGAGCGTGCATCGTGCAGGATATCAGTTGAAACTAACTGCTCTTTGCTATAGCCCAGAATATCTTTGAGATATGTCTCTGAAGCTTTCTTCAAGAGTTCGTCGATTTCCTGGATTGAGGTATCCTTCTTACTTCTAAAGGTTAAGTCAACAATTGATCCATCAGGTACGGGAACTCTCAGTGACATTCCGGTCATCACACCCTTCATCTCTGGGAGAACCTCACCGACTGCCTTTGCAGCACCAGTTGTTGAGGGAATGATGTTAACAGCAGAAGCTCTGCCGAGACGCCAGTTCTTGCTGGAGGGTGAGTCAACTGTTTTCTGAGTTGCAGTATAGGCGTGTACTGTGGTCATTAAACCGCTTTCAATGCCAATGCCTTCCTTCAGGAGGACGTGGACCAGTGGTGCTAAGCAGTTTGTGGTACATGAAGCATTGGAAACGACATTGTGTTCCGCGCTGTCATATTCGTCGTGGTTAACGCCCATTACGATTGTCTTTACACCACCCTTACCAGGTGCGGAAATAATTACTTTCTTGGCGCCTGCAGCCAGGTGACCTTCAGCTTTTTCTTTGCTGGTAAAGAGACCGGTTGCTTCAATTACATAATCAACACCGAGTTCCTTCCAAGGCAGTTCGGCAGGAGATTTTGCAGCAGCAACACATTTGATCTCATCACGTCCGTTAATTACTAAAACGTCATCCTTCTCAAGTTCTGCTGAGCTCTTCTTACTCGAAACTTCGTGTGGGAAACGGCCGTGTACACTGTCATATTTCAACTGATAGGCAAAGTATTCTGCATCAGTGGAGAGATCGGTCACTGCGACCACATCAATCACCTTACCGAGCAAATCCTTTTCTACCATTGCTTGCAGTACGAGGCGACCAATCCGGCCAAAACCATTAATTCCTACTTTTATCATAGATTCCTCCTAAAATTACTCTGTCAGCTTGACAGAGCTAGCCAAGTTTATTGGCATTTTCTTTCTAAATTCATTATAACGGTTCCAGATTTAACCGCAATCATTCAAGGCTTATTCAGCACTTGCACAGAGCTTTCACGCAAATTAAGGCTCTATCTTGAAAGGCTCACTAAATGCGAAAAAGCTTTCTGACTTCTGACTACTCGCTGTTGAGTAGAAGAGTCCGTATGGCTTAACTATTCGGTAGGCCTCCTCAGCCGGATCCAAGCCGGCCTGGCGCAGGTTGTAACTTTGCTTATCCTGCTCCTGGGGATTGATGTACCAGCTATCCTCAGTTGAAAAGTCAACATTCAATTGATAATCGACCCACTGCCCTTCCCGATAGACCTGGACTGTAAAAGCTCTAAAGACCATCACGTACTTGCTACTCGCATTATCCATGCGGATATTGAACTGGGCTAAGTCCGCGTAGTTATAGACTGTCTTATCTAAAACGAGGGCAACATATTCATTCTCATCAAGTCTGGCCTGACTGTGCACAGTGAAGTTCTGACTATAGACCTCTTCACTGAGCTCTACATCGCCGTTGCTTTTCAGGAAGTTAAAGTTCTGGAAAAAGCGGAACTGCCGTCCTGCACCTTCCAAATCATACTGAGAGAGGTCAATTATCTGCTGTGCAATGTCGTTCATATTGACCGTGTAATCTGACTTATCCTCAAGCTTGGCAATTTCACGCCACTGCCCGTCGACCAGTTCTTCAAGTCGCATTGCTTCTGAGGCCTTGAATTTCCGATTACACTGATTTTCGATAAAGACAAAGACTTGGTTTAGTTTATCTTTTTCGAGCTCATTTACAGTTAAATAGAGATATGCCTTGCCACTTCTAGGTGGGTCCTGAACCTCAACTTTTTCACTTTCCGCCTCACTATCACTCTGGACAGGCTGTTCTTCCTCGACCAGGGTTTCACTAGGCTTTGCTTGGGTGACTAGAATTGTCGTTTCCTTAGTTTCAATGGGTTCAATTTTTTGCTTATCTTTATTCTTTTTACAGGCCACCAGTGCGAAGGTTAAAAGCAGGCAGAGAAACAGAGTAATCAGCACTTTGTTCCGATTTTTAGCTTTTCTGCTCATTTGTTGCATGGGTCCTCCTCGTATATTTCTCTTTTAATCAGGCTTCTAAAGTTCTAATAAATGCAATTTTGACCGCAAAAGCCTTATAAGTATTATAACATAAAAGAGCGTCTAAGCTTTTGCTTAGACGCTCTTCAACTGCTTTTATTGATCTTTTTATGCCTTCCAGAGGCTCTCAATAGAGCCTAGAATCGGAGCCTAAAAAGAACTATTTTTCAGGATACTTGAGGATTGGCTCACGTGCAGCCTTGACCTCATCCGGGCGACCAACTGGGGTATTATGTGGTGCGGACTGGACGACTTCAGGATTGTTCTCGACCTCATCAGCAATCTTCAACATGGTATCAGCAACCAAGTCGAGATTTTCCTTAGTCTCAGTTTCAGTCGGCTCAAACATCATTGCCTCGTGCACGATTAAGGGGAAGTAAACTGTCGGCGGGTGCATTCCGTAGTCAATCATCCGCTTCGCCATATCCATGGTGGAACAGCCTTTTTCCTTCTGCCAGTCACCTGAGATTACAAACTCGTGCATAACTGGGTTATCGTGAGGTACCTTGAAGCGATCCTTGATTCTGCGGAAAATGTAGTTGGCGTTTGCCACTGCACCTTCGGATGCATTCTTCAGCCCTTCAGCACCGTTGCCTAAGATATAGCAGTAGGTCTTGAGACAGACTAGGAAAGAACCGGTAAAGGCTCTGACCTTACCAATGCTCTTCGGCAGATTGTACTCGAGAGCATATTTGTCATCTTTCTTCAAGACGCGAGGCTTCGGCAGATAGGGTACGAGGCATTCTTTAACACCAACCGGACCGGCACCTGGACCACCACCACCGTGTGGGGTTGAGAAGGACTTGTGGACGTTTAAGTGAACCACGTCAAAGCCCATGTCACCAGGACGGACCTGCATTAAAATAGCGTTGATGTTGGCACCATCGTAGTAAATCAAGCCACCAGCATCGTGAACCATCGTGGTCATTGCGTCGACCTGTTCTTCGAAGATTCCGAGGGTGTTCGGGTTAGTCAGCATGAGGCCTGCAAGTTGATCGCGGTGCTTTTCAATCTTTGACCGCATATCTTCGATATCAACCTGGCCGTTTTCGGCTGAGGCTACTTCTACAACTTTAAAGCCAGCCATGACAGCAGATGCGGGGTTCGTGCCGTGGGCCGAGTCCGGGATTAACATAATGTTTCTTTCCGGATGACCGTGATCTTCGTGATAAGCCTTAATCAGCATAATGCCGGTTAATTCACCGTGAGCACCAGCTGCTGGCTGGAAGGTAAAGGCATCCATGCCGCAGACATCGCAGAGCTGTTTTTCCAGCTCATAGTACAACTGCAGATTGCCCTGCACAGTCTCATCCGCTTGGTAGGGGTGAGTGCTGGTGAAGCCAGCGAGGCTTGCCAACTTTTCGTGCAGCTTCGGGTTGTATTTCATAGTACATGAACCTAAGAGGTAGGGGCCATTGTCATTACCGAAGTTACGGGCAGACATATTGGTGTAGTGGCGCGCAACCTGAGGTTCGGAGAGATTCGGCAGGTTCAAAGGCAGGTGTCTGACTCTGTCCTCACCGTAATAAGCTTTAAAATCTGGTTTTTCGACATCGCATTCCGCCATTAGACGAATCGGCGCTTCATTTTCTGGGAGGTCGAATACTAATTCTTCTTTACCAAATAACATCTTCTACCTCCTACTTGGCGAGCTCTACTACCGCTTCAACGAAACGATCGAGCTTTGCTTTAGTCTTCTTCTCGGTGACGGCCAAGAGCCAATTCTGCTCGCCGTTCTCTTCCAGAACTAAGCCGCCGATAATTTTCTTATCGAGGAGCTTGTGATTCAGTTCGTTCAGGTCAAAGCCCTGGGGTACTAGGGCAAATTCACGGAAGAAGGGTCCTTCGTATTTTGCTTTAAAGAGGCCAGTTTCGATTAGCTTCTTCTGCAGGTAAATAGCCTTCGCTGCACTTTGCTCAGCAGCTTCTAGGAGTCCATCACGGCCCATTAAAGCCATGTGGATATTGGAAAGAGTTGCAATCAACTGCTGTGAAGTACAGATATTGGAGGTTGCACGATCTCTTCTAATATGTTGCTCACGAGCCTGGAGAGTCAGAACATAGACATCGTTCCCATCCTTATCCTCGGTCCGGCCGACAATTCTACCAGGCATTTTACGCATCAGCTTCTCTGTGCAGCCCATGTAGCCGAGAGCTGGTCCACCAAAGGAGACGGGCACACCAAGTGGTTGTGCTTCACCGACGACGATGTCAACACCCTTATCACCAGGAGTTGCCAGCATGGTCAGAGCCAGGGGATCCATCACAGCTGTAGCGAGAGCTTTCTGGGCATGAGCAGCCTCGACGAAGCTATCTAGGTCTTCGAGCTGGCCATAGAAGTTCGGGCTTTGGATAAAGAAAGCTGCGTAACCTTCTGCTTCAGGATAAGTGCCGCAGGCGGTTCCGTCGGCATTCAGTTCGCCAACTTCGTACTCGAAGCCACCAGCGTGTAGATAAGTCTTAATTGTGTCAATGTACTCAGGATTCAAACCAGCAGAGATCCAGACTTTTTTCGCCTTGCGCTTTTCCCGGAAGGCCATCAGAGCAGCTTCTGCTGCAGCTGAAGCACCGTCGTACATTGAGGCATTAACCAAATCCATGCCGGTTAGGCGGCACATATAGGTCTGCCATTCAAAGGTTGCTCTCAGTGTACCCTGGGAAATCTCAGGCTGGTAAGGTGTGTAGGCGGTCAGGAATTCTGAACGCTGAATTAAATAACTGGGTAAATAGGGGGAGAAGTGGTCGTAGAGCCCGGCGCCTAAATAGGAATCGTACTCGCATGAGTTCGCATTTTTTGCAGCCAAATCCATCAGCTTCAGCTCAATTTCCATTTCCGAAATGCCTTCTTTATTGAGGCCCTCAAACTCTGTTTGCTTGAGTTTGAGATTATCCGGAATGTGTGCAAAAAGCTGCTCACGTGTTAAACCGACCGTCTCCAACATTTTTTGCCTTTGTTCAAGGCTCATTGGGACAAAGCCTGTCATTTATTATGCCTCCTCGCACATTGCCTTATATGCATCAGCATCTAGCAATTCATCGAGCTCTGACGGGTCAGAAAGTTTAATCTTAACGATCCATGATCCGTAGGGGTCAGAGTTCATGTTTTCGGGGCTGTCTTCCAACTCTTCATTAGTTTCAATAATTTCACCTGAAACCGGCATGTAGAGGTCAGATGCAGCTTTTACTGATTCGATTGAACCGAAGATATCACCGGTTTCCAATTCGCTGCCTGTCTCTTCTGCTTCACAGTAGACCAGGTCACCGAGCTCGCTCTGAGCAAAGTCTGAAATACCGAGAGTTGCGACATCGCCTTCGACTAAAATCCACTCGTGGGATTTGCTGTACTTACGATCGTTTTTGAATTCTGCCATCTTAAAATTCCTCCAATTTGCTTTCTCTTTTGGGTTTTTAATTTTTCTCTAAAACTTTATTTTGAAAAGTTTTTAAAATCTTTTTAGCCTGCCTCTGTTTGATTTAAGGCTTGCTCTTTAAGGCCACTTAGGCTTAATTTTCCGCTTTATTTTTTAACAAAGGGTGCTTGGACAACTTCGTAGGCCTGACGCTTCTTACGAATCTGGACTTCTACTTCTTTGACATCCTCGGGGAAGTCGAGATCGACCATTGCAAAGGCAATACCCTTCTCCAAGGTGGGTGAAAATGAACCGGAAGTTAAGAATCCGACCTTTTCATCATTGTGATAAACCTCATAGCCCTCACGGCCGATGCCACGTCCTTCTGAAATCAGGGCGATTAGTTTGCGCTTGTGATTTTCACGCATCTTCTCACCGAGGAAGGGACGGTCAAACTTTACGGCAAAGCCCATATTGGCATCGAGCGGATTGATCTCCTGGCTCATTTCATGTCCATAAAGTGGCATTCCAGCTTCTAGACGCAGGGCATCACGTGCACCGAGTCCGGCAGGAATCGCGCCGTTCTTGACCAGAGCATCCCAGAACTTCGGGGCTAGGCAAGGCGGTAAGTAAATCTCGACTCCGTCTTCTCCGGTGTAACCGGTCCGGGAAATAATTAACTTAGCTTCCTCGCCGGGCACATCGTGCAGTAGGCGGCGGAAGGGACGCAGTGCGAGAACTGCTTCGACTAATTCAGCATAGCCCAGTTCAGGCAAGGTCTTCTCGACCAGAGCCATCGCTTCTGGACCCTGAACAGCGACCTGTGCATAGAGTGCTGACTCGTCAGTAATTTCGACCTCACCAGCCTCCGGATTAGCTGCTTTCCACTGCGGAATAATTTCCTTAAAGTAAGCGAAGTCTTTATCCTTGTTGGCTGCGTTGACCACCAGGAAGTAGTCATTCTCACCCAATTGATAGACCAGAAGATCGTCGACGACGCCACCATCCTCGTAACAGAGAATTGCGTAGCTCGTGCTATCTTCACGGCGATTGGATATCGGGCGGGTCAAGGCCCAGTCCAGGAATGCTTCGACGCCTGGACCACGGAGCCGGAGCTCACCCATGTGGGAGACATCAAAAATGCCAACATGGTTTCTGACTGCATTTACCTCGGCGGGAATACCCTCATACTGTACAGGCATATCCCAACCGGCATAGTCGACCATCTTGGCATTCAACTCACGGTGTTTATCGTTCAAAGGGGTCTTGTTCATTGCTACCTCCTTCAGTCGTTTGCGAGCCTTACTGCACCGTGCGTAAGCACTCTCAAACTGGCTTATTCACCAAATTTATAAGGTGAATTCGTATATTTTCAGACTATTTCAGTATAGCATTCACTAGCAATAATAACAATCCCGACACGTCACTTTTGAAACCTTTAGCCCGCTTTTTGTACAGTGAATAGAACTGCAAAAAGCCTGAGCTTCAGCTAAATATTTAAGCCCTTAAGGCTTTAGATTAAAGTAAATCGCAGGCTGCAGTTTAGCTGCGCAGAAAAGTAAGCGCACACCAATCCGCTTTATTTTTAGATTCCAGGAGCTTAAAACCCGCTGCTTCAATAATCTCAATTAGTTCTGCTCGATCCCGCTCCAAAATCCCCGAAAGCAGAAGCTTGCCACCTGCTTTAACTTTACTCGCATAATCTTTTGCCAAAGACTGATGTAGGCGAGTAATCAGGTTCGCAATTAGATAATCGTACTGCTCTTCCTTGGCAGCACTCAGCTCTCCCTGCCTAATATCTAAGTCCAGCTTATTCAAGGCTGCATTGGCCTTGGCCCGCTCGATTGCATAGGGATCGAGGTCAATCAGTTCAGGGCGAATTGGCGTCAGGCAGGCCAGGGCGATGCCCAGAATCCCACTCCCGCAACCAAGGTCCAAAACCTTCAAATCTGCATCCTTGACTTTGGCAAATTCGCGCTCAATTGAAGCCAGGCAAAGCTCGGTCGTCGCATGGGTGCCGGAGCCGAAAGCAGCTCCCGGTTCTAGTAAAACTAGGCTGCGTCCAGGCGGCAGAGGATCCTCTCTCCAGGCCGGCCGAATGTATAAATGCTCACCAATTTCCAAGGCTTGGAAAAACTCTTTCCAACGCTCGGCCCAATCTACTTCCTCGACCTCAGAAGCACCTAGGTATTGAATCTCATAATTCAAATTCTCTTTAATCAAGTCGAGCTGCGGACCTAGGCGCTGTTCGAGAAAATCAGAGAGTTCAAGCACTTCCATTGGCGCATCCGCATAGAGCTCATAGCCAAAGTTTACTTCCTTGTAGACGGCAAGATAGAAGTTCTGCTCGCCATTCTGCTGGCTTCTCTCACCACGAAAGAAGGCCCGCAAACTAACTTCATCCGGCAATTCATTGAGATAATCTTCGGCCTGGTAATCCGGCGTCTCAGCTGTAATCAAAGAGGCGAATTCCTGGCGGTCCTCACTGGCTAAACCAGCTGCACCCGAGGCGAGTAAAAACTCAGAAAAAATTTCAGCTGCCTCATGTGGCAGCTGAAAATCCAAGGCAATAGTTTTAGTTGCGCTTATCACTAAAAATCCCCTTTATCTTATCGAAGAAGCTCTTGCTCTCTTTATAATGACTTTCATTTAAAGAGTTTTCAAAGCGCTCCAGTAATTCTTTTTGTTCCGCATTCAGATTGCGCGGCACCTCAAGCTTAACTCTAAACTTATGATCCCCGCGCTGGCGGCGATTATGAATATTCGGTATCCCCTTCTCGCGAATCGTATAGAGATCGCCAGGCTGGGTTCCTTCCTTTAACTTAAAGAGCACCGGCCCATCAATTGTGGGAACTTCAACCTCGCTACCCAAGGTTGCCTGGGCATAGGTAATTGGCAGTTCACAGAAGGTAGTCATCCCGTCACGTTGGAACACGGGGTGTGGGCGAATCTGTACTTCAATATATAAATCCCCTGGGGGGCCACCACGGAAACCGGGCTCACCCTCACCACGGAGAGTCAGCATCTCGTGCTCATTAATCCCGGCTGGAATCTTCACCGATAGGCGCTTAGTTTTCTTGACTCTACCGCTGCCGTGACAGGCCGAACAGGGATTTTTAATTTCGACACCACTACCACCACAGCTCGCACAGGTCTGGGCTGTCATCATCTGACCAAAAATTGTCTGCTGAGTCCGGTTTACCTGACCACTGCCATGACAGACTGAACACTTGGGTGGGGGATTCCCGTCCGCTGTACCGTAACCCTTACATTGCTCGCAATTTTCTTCTTTACGAATGGAAATTTCACGCTCGCAACCAAAGGCAGCCTCCATGAAATCGAGGTTCATGCGGTAGCGCAGATTTGCTCCCGGCACCGGGCCGTTCGGGCTAGCTCCACTATGTGCTCCACCAAAGCCAAAGCCTCGGCTAAAGCCACCGAAACCACCGAAGTTACCGCCCAAATCGCCGAAAATAGAGTTAAAGAGGTCGTGCAGGTCGACATTGACGCCACCACTGTATCCACCAAAGCCAGAGGGATCTACGCCGGCATGACCAAATTGGTCATACTTCTTGCGCTTTTCCTCATTTGAGAGAACCTCAAAAGCCTCATTGGCTTCCTTGAATTTCTCTTCGGCTTCCTTATCTCCGGGGTTTACATCCGGGTGATATTTCTTTGCCAGCTTCCAGTATGCCTTTTTAATATCTGACTCTGAGGCAGTCTTCTCTACCCCGAGCACATCATAATAATCGCGTTTATCGGCCAAAACTTGCTCCTTGCGGTGAAACCCACCGCAAGCCCTCTTGGACTGCGGTGGGTCATATTTTTAATTCTGTTTAATCTAATTTGCTCTTACTTCGAGCTCGACCCTCTGTCTTCTGAATCAAGCTAGAGGCTAGCTAGGCTCAAGTATAGCATTACTCGTCAGAGCCTGCGTCCTTGAACTCAGCCTCGTAGCTGGTGCCACCATTGGGTGCCTGGTGAGCTTCACCTGCGCCAGCTTGCTCGGCAGCCTGCTCAGCCTGAGCCTCCTGATAAATCTTCTCGGAGATCTTATAGAAGGATTCTTGGAGCGCCTGAGTATCGTTCTTAATTGCCTCAGTATCATCCCCCTTGATGCTTTCCTTCAGTTTCTCAATCGCATCGAGCACGGGTTTCTTGTCATCTTCAGTCAGCTTATCAGCTAAATCCTTCAGTGCTTTTTCGCTCTGATAGATGGCTGCGTCAGCATTATTTCTGATTTCAATTTCTGCCTTCCGCTTCTTGTCTTCTTCGGCAAACTTCTCAGCATCCTTGACGGCCTTATCAATCTCATCGTCCGAGAGGTTCGAGGAGGCTGTGATCGTGATGTGCTGAGTCCGGTTGGTTCCCTTGTCGATTGCTGAAACATTGACGATACCGTTGGCATCGATGTCAAAGCTGACTTCGATCTGCGGAATTCCACGCGGGGCCGGAGCGATTCCATCGAGGTGGAAGCGGCCGAGGGTCTTATTGTCCCGGGCAAATTCACGCTCACCTTGGAGGACGTGCACTTCAACTGAATCCTGATTATCTGCTGCGGTTGAGAAGACTTGGCTCTTCTTGGTCGGGATTGTGGTATTGCGCTCAATGATTCTGGTCATCACGCCACCTAAGGTTTCAATCCCAAGTGACAGCGGTGTGACATCAAGCAAGACCATACCTTCGACATCGCCACCTAAGACACCAGCTTGAATTGCTGCACCGAGAGCTACGCACTCGTCGGGGTTAATGCCCTTATAGGGCTCTTTACCGAAGTAGTTTTGAACTCTTTCCTGGACAGCAGGAATTCTGGTAGAACCACCAACTAAGAGAATTTTTGAAATCTCTGAAGGCTGGAGGCCAGCATCCTTCATTGCCGCTTTGACCGGGCCCATGGCTGCTTCGACTAAGTCATCGGTCAGCTCATTGAACTTTGCCCGGCTGAGGGTTAAGTCGAGGTGTCTCGGACCAGAGGCGTCAGCGGTGATATAGGGCAGGTTAATATTGCTGCTCTGGGTTTGTGAGAGGTCAATTTTTGCCTTTTCTGCAGCTTCTGAAAGACGCTGCATTGCCATCTTGTCGCTAGTCAGGTCAATGCCCTGCTCGCGCTTCATTTCAGCGACCATCCAGTCGACGATCTTTTGGTCAAAGTCGTCACCACCGAGGCGGTTATTGCCGCTGGTTGCTAGAACCTGGAAGACCCCATCACCAATGTCAAGAATTGAGACGTCAAAGGTACCACCACCGAGGTCAAAGACGACAATCTTTTGCTCTTCTTCCTTATCGAGACCGTAGGCTAAAGCTGCAGCTGTCGGCTCGTTAATGATGCGCTCAACTTCCAGACCAGCAATCTTCCCGGCATCCTTGGTTGCCTGACGCTGTGCGTCTGAGAAGTAGGCCGGAACTGTAATTACAGCCTTGGTTACCTTTGTGCCGAGGTAGCTTTCAGCGTCCTGCTTTAATTTTTGCAGAATCATCGCTGAGATTTCCTGCGGTGAGTATTTCTTATCATCAATTGTGACTTCATGGTTCGAGCCCATCTCACGCTTGATGGATTGGATTGTGCGATCCGGGTTTGTGACGGCCTGACGCTTTGCGATTTGGCCGACCAGACGTTCACCATCTTTAGTAAATGCCACAACTGAAGCCGTAGTTCTTGCGCCTACGTCGTTGGGGATAACTTTGGCGTCGCCGCCTTCCATAACTGCTACACAAGAGTTTGTAGTTCCTAAGTCAATTCCGATTGTTTTGCTCATAAAATTCCTCCTAATCGCTTCCACGATTATCTATTTGATTTCATTTTTAACTAATTTATTTTCGCGCCCTTAGCTTGAGTTCCTGAACTAGCTTATTAAGCTTAGTTCGCGACCTGGACCTGGGCATGGCGGATTACGCGCTCACCCTTTTTATAGCCCTTGGTAAAGACTTGGCTAATTTCGTTCTCGCCGTAGTCTTCAGTTTCGATATGATGTAAGGCTTCATGCCAGGCCGGATCAAAGGACTCTCCAACACAGGCTATTTCTGTGATGCCGAGCCTCTCCATAGTCTCTTTTGCCTGACGCTTGACTAATTGAATGCCCTCGGCAACTTTCTCGCCATCTGCACTTTCAATTTCTGCTGCGGCTGCTTCAGCTCGGTCCAAATTGTCCAGAACTGGGAGCCAGGCAGTAGCTACATCGATCAGCGCATCTTCATAGCGTCTACTCAGCTCATCTTGGCTTCTGCGCCGATAGTTGTCATACTCGGCCTGAAGTCGCAACCAGCGATCATTGAGCTTCGCATTTTCAGCTTCTAAGTCAGCGATTCTCTGGCTCGACTCAGGCTCTTGGCTCGAACTTTCTACGCCGTCCACTTCAGACTCTTGGCCAGCATCCTGGGTGAGTTCTGCGGACTCAGCTTCTGCTTGCTCGGCTTTCTCTTTCTGAGCCTGCTCGGCTTCTGCCTGAATCTCTTCTGACTTATCTGCTTTGCGTTTCGAGCTTTGCTTTCGATTAAGCACCGTTATCCTCCTTTGCGGACTGCTCTCGGTTAAGAGAATTCAAAGCCCGTCTAACGTATTTAAGATTTGAGATAATCGACCCGTAGGCCATCCGTCGAGGCCCAATCACTGCAATTTGTCCTTGGACTGCAGGGCCTTGGCGATAGCAGGCCGAGATAAAGCTAAGTTCTTGTAAATTCTCCAAAGCCAATTCGCGACCAATCCGGACCATCAAACTCGGGGTTGAGGCTTCATCATCGCCACAGAGGTAGGCTGCTAGGAGCGCTTCTTTCTGTAGCTCTGTAAAGGTTAGATGAGCCCTTTCGCTATCTTTAAACTCCGGTTGACGGAGTAGAAGATGCTTACCTTGGACATAAATATCGAGCTCTTCCGCCGCCCGGATTACCCGAAAAATCTCCTCTGCAATTTGCTCACTCAGCTCAGGATTTAGCGGGAGAACTTGCAGCGCTTGAATCAGCTCCTGCAGGCTTATTTCATGAAGCCTTTGCCCAGCAATCTGGGCGCTGATCGCGGCGGCTGCGGCTGCTAAATCTGCCTGATCTAATTCGACCGCAAGCTTAATGCTTTGGTCTTTAACCATACCTTCGGTCAAAATTAAAATGCAGAGGGCTCGTCCTGGTTCAATTAAAATCAGATGCAACTGTTTTAAACTCGCGTTGTCATAGCGAGGCATCAGGACCAGGGCGGTCAGTCCGGTTGCTGCAGAGAGGGCATCCGCGGCTCTTCTCAGTAAGGAATCGAGCTCACTCAATTGTTGATTAAAATAACGATTGAGCTGGGCCTTCTCGGCTGCTCCCAAACCACGTGGAATTAAAAGTTCATCGACATAGGCGCGGTAACCCTTATCACTCGGCACTCGCCCTGCAGAGGTGTGCGGCTGTTCGAGATAACCCATGGCCTCTAATTCTGCCATCTCCTTGCGCACAGTTGCGGAGGAAATATCCCAGGCATAGCGGTTTAAAAGATTCTTCGAACCGACCGGCTCTGCTTCGATAATATATCTTTCAACAATCGCCTTCAGAATTGTCCGCTGCCGCTCACTGAGTGGTGGATCAATTGCTAAAATTGGATCGTGGTGAAAAGATTTACTAAAATCGATTTGTCCATTCAAGTTCATTCTCTGCCCTCCCTTCTCAAAATTAGCACTCGTATGTCCTGAGTGCTAAGTTAGTTTAGTACGGATTATAGAGGGCTGTCAATTGCTGAATTAGACAGTAATGTCACAGAATTGTGAACTTTTTCCGAATTAGTCAAAGATAGACAAAATACTAGATAAATTCCCGGAAAACTTCGTTTGCAAAGTCCTCACCCAGGCTACTTAGGGCCCAGCGGCGATCTTTCTTTAGGGGCTTAGGATTAGGCTCAAGTAAGAGCTTCTTTTGCTCTGATTCCACTGGGGCTAGGCTCTCACTCGAACTAGCTTGGGCTTGGACTAAGGACTCAGATCTTCTTTCCACCTCATAGTCATAAATCAAGGCCCGCGCTTTCAGGCTCTTCAGCTCGGGGCCGAAGTCCTTTTCTAAGTCACGGCCAAAGCGCAGCCGATACTCAGCTTCTGAAACTCCGCACATGCGGCGAAAGGCTAGGAATAGATAATCTTTTGCTTCCGTCTCAGCCGTCAGGCACTCATCTAAGCTTGCGCCATGCCAGTAATCTAGTCCCGATTTAGGCTCAGTCCAAGATTCAAGATAAGCCTTTAAATCCTCTGGGAAGCGGTAGCGACAGCCACGGTAAAAACCACTTGCTGCTGGCCCTAGTGCGAAATAGGGTAGTAATTTCCAGTATTTATTATTATGTCTAGATTCTGCCCCAGGCTGAGCCCAGCTCGCAATTTCATAATGTTTGTAGCCATGTTCTGCTGCAGCTTTCTTGAGCTCGTAATAAAACTCCCGTTCTAAGTCCTCAGTCGGTAATTCGGGCAGCTTTAAATAGTTATCCCCTTCGACGTAGCAGCGATAAAAGGGGGTATCCTCGGCTAGGATTAAAGAATAGGCAGAAAAATGCTCAAGTTCGAGTGCAAATAGCCGCTCTAAATCGAGCCTGAAATCTGCCATGGTTTGACCTGGCAGGGCATAGATTAAATCTGTACTGATCCGCTTGAACCCAGCAGCCCTAGCTGCTTTTAAAGCGCGCAAAAAGCCCTCGAAGTCATGGATTCTGCCAAGGATTTTCAAGGCTGCTTGAGAACTAGTCTGTAGGCCAAGAGAGAGGCGGTTTACGCCTGCGGAATATAGAGCGCTGGCCAGCTTTGCACTTAAGGAAGTGGGATTTGCCTCAACCGTAATCTCTGCCTCGGCTTTTAAGGCCTTTGCCTGAGCCAGAATCTTGAAAAAGCGCTGATAAAACTTAGCACTTAAGAGCGAGGGCGTTCCTCCGCCAAAGTAAACTGTGTCGAAGCCCCAGCTCGGCTCCCGGCCCTCTTGCTCAAGCCAAGCTAAGAGCGCAAGCAAGTGATTTAAGAGGGCCTCCTCATACTGCCTTAAGTCGCCGCTGGCTGGAAGCTGACTATAAAAGTCACAGTAATAGCAGCGTTTCGCACAGAAGGGGACGTGAATATAGAGGGCATCTGCAAGGCCCAGGCTCTCTAAAGACAAGCCGCGGTCAGCTAAAGCCAGGGCCTCTGTTAGACCCAGGCCGGATTCAGGCAGGACTGAGCTCATCTTTAACTCTCCCCCTCCTCCTCGGAGGGAAAGTTTCCTGGGACTTCTCCTGCCGCCTCAATTCGCTCAGTCCAAAAAACTAGGCTGCGGCGAATATGTTGAATAAAACGCTTAAAGCTCTCTGAACGGTTGCTATCTAATTCTAAAAATGGGGATATATTTTCTGCCCAGCGCATTTTATAGGCTCCGACTGCCGGGTAGGCATTGCGGATTAGGCGGTCAGCACCAGCAGCATGAACTACCTTGGCTAGAATTTCCCAGGTGCCTACGATGGCATCCTGCTCGTAGCTAGCATATGCTTCCTTATTGTAATCAGGATAAGCTCGGCTTAAAGCCTCGATGTCGCCTAAAAGCCAGGCCTCGAACTCTTCAACTGCAATCCCGATACAGTAGACGTGCCGCGGGGCAAAGCGCCGGTAGCACTCAACCAGGCGACCGTAAAGCACGTCGACATCTGAGTCATCAGAATCGAGCACGACGACCAGCAGTACTTCCTCCGGCTCAGTCGCTGCTGCATAGGCTCTTAATTTGGCCGGGAAGACTTGTAAGAGAGAGCTTGCCCGAGGATTCGGACTTGCTGCTAAATTCTTCGGTAAATGCCCCCTACCCCGGTGGAAGTAGATTTCTAAATTACAGGCCAGCTTAGTTTCGGCGAGAATAAGCTCAAAGATGCGTTCCAAGGTCGGCACCGAAGAGCGATCCTCCGTTAGAACTACTATGCTTCTCATTGAAAGTCCAAGTGCCCGCTATACCACAGACTGCCTAAGCTAATTCCTTCTTCTGCCATTTTTTGGATCAGGTCATCTGAACCGAGCCAGCGGGCCTGAATTAGGGCTTTATCTGCACCAGCCTCGCGCTTCCTCTCGAGGAGCCAGACTTCGGCCGGCGCTAGCGTGTCGAGTAGAACAGTGCTGTGGGATGAAAGGAAAATCTGCGCACCTAACTCGACATCCAAGTAGATCCGCATTTCCGTGACTAGGTCCTCGACCCGCTCATGGTATAGTCCGAGTTCCGGGCCATCGAGACAGATTAGAGGACGATTATCTTCTAAAAGTAAGTAGTAAAGAAAGAGTTTTAAATTACCTGAGGTCAATTCTCGGTCGAGGCGAATATCTCCGGTTAACTTGAAGTCGGGCATTTTCTCGAGAATTCTCTGCACAGTTGCCCCTGCTCGCCCCTGCTCACGATCTCTGGCCTCATAGTAGTCTAGGACATTGGTCGCGTTTTCAAAATCACTGGTTAGATGGCGGTTGATGCCATCAATTTTACGCGCCGGCATCCGCTTTAGCTCAAAGGGGCCGGAGGTGATAAACCAACGGGTGATTGACAGGTACAGCCAGCAGAGCTCAGGATACTGCAAAAAGCGTCCATATAGGCTCAGGGCTGGCATTTTGACCTCTAATAAATTGATTTCTGCAGCCCCAAAGTTTTGTGAATAGACCCTACCCTCGCCATCTTGATGTTGGAGTAATTGGGTCTCCACGAAGCTACCATCAAGATAAGCTCCATGAATGACCTCTTCAGCCGCCACTCGGGGCCGTCCATAGCGATCTGCTTTAATCAGAATCTGATAGTTTAAAAAATCTGCCTCTTTCTCGCGGTAAAAGACTAGGGCAAAGTGCATCTGATCATTGCCGTTGTAGCTTAGCATTGAGGCGAAACCCTCATCACTCAGCGCTGAGGCAGCTTCTGGCACACCCTGCTTTAAGCTCTCGGAAATAAAGCGCAAGGCTTCAAAGGCCGAGGTCTTCCCAGTCGAGGCCCGCCCGATCAGGCAGGTTAAAGCTTGTAAACGCGGTTCTGCCAAGGCCTCCTCCAGGCTGTGTAGCTTTTTGAGCTGCGCCCAGCTGAGACCGAGGGTAAAGTCCTCGAGTATGGCGTAACCTCTACAGTGAATTCCTTGTAACATTTTATAACCTTTGTTTCCTAATTAAGCCTGACTGCTTTAGTCCAGCCTGCTCTTTAACTTCTGTGGCCGCAACTTGAACTAGATTCGCGGACCATTGGGATCGGCTTGTGGACGTGGGCGATAGCCAGCTGCGCTTTGCTCAGCACTTGAATTACTTAAGCTTGAATCCGCTGCCTGCTCTGACTTATCTGCTGCTTCTGAGGCTGCTGGAGTGGTCCAGATTTCCTGGGCGGCCGTCACGACTGAGGCTAGGTTTTGTAAATTCGAAGGAATAATCAGCTTCGTTGCACGACCATCGGCAACCTTGGCCAAGGTTTCTAAACCCTTAATTGCAATCAGGCTCTCATCGGCTGCGACATCCTTAATCATTCTGAGACCACGGGCTGTGGCTTCCTGAATGCTGAGGATTGCTTCCGCTTCACCTTCCGCTTCGCGAATTGCTTGGAGTTTCTTGGCTTCAGCTCTCAAAATTGCAGCCTGTTTTTCACCTTCAGCAACTGTAATCTGGGCTTGTTTTTTACCCTCAGCGCGGAGGATATTCTCACGTTTTTCACGCTCAGCCTTCATCTGCCGCTCCATTGCGTTCTGAATCTCACGTGGGGGAATGATGTTTTTTAACTCGACTCGGTTGACCTTGATTCCCCAGGGATCAGTTGCAATATCTAAGGTTTCACGCATCTTAGCATTAATTAGGTCACGTGAAGTTAAGGTTTCATCCAGCTCGAGATCACCGATGACGTTACGCAAAGTAGTCGCAGAGAGGTTTTCAATCGCCAGAATTGGATTCTCAATCCCGTAGGTATAAAGCTTCGGGTCAACAACCTGGTAGAAAACTACAGTGTCAATCTGCATCGTGACGTTGTCTTTTGTAATTACAGCCTGTGGCGCAAAGTCTGCAACCTGCTCCTTTAAAGATAACTTTTTGACAATGTTGTCGAGGAAGGGCATTTTGACATGCAGGCCAGTACCCCAGGTTTCCTTAAAGGTACCCAGCCGCTCGATTACATAGGCATTGGCTTGGGGGACGACCCGAATATTGCGCACAATAATGATTAAGATTACGCAGACAACTAGGATAATTGCCCCGAGTGGGGCGACTTTAGAAACTGCGCTATTCATTTCTGAACTGGCAGCAACTTGATTTAAAACTTGGTAAAAGTTCATGATTTTTCCTCCATTAGCTTTTGACTTTCTTCAATCTAAGTAGCTTTAGTAGATTTAATTAGAGCTTCTCTACCTTGCTATCTGCGCCAAAATCCTTGCGGCTGATGAGTCACAAAGCAGGCGTACCCTGCTTATTCTGCTGCGGCCTCCGGTAAGGTCTCAACAATCGCCTTCACGCCTTCAATGCGCAAGACCTTGACCTTTGCCCCGACTGGCACGCTTGATTGATCTGCTGTGCTAGCTGTCCAGTACTGTTTCTGGACTAAAATTTGCCCGGCCCCGAGCATCGGATTAATTTCTTTGACTACGACGCCAATTTCATCAATAATCCGATCCGCATTCGTGCGATCAGGCTGTCTTCTTGCGCCTTTAATTTTGGGCCGGAAAAAGAGCAGGAAGAAGGCTAAGCTGACACTGGAGACTAGGAAAAAGATTATAATCTGAGTCCCCATGCCCCAGCCGAGTAAGGAGGCCAGCAGGGCAAGTAAGGCACCAAAGCCAAACCAAATCGTACATAAACTGACGGTTGCAGCCTCGACGATAAAGAAGATGATGGCAACAATGAACCAGATTAGCCAGATAGGGAAATTGTTGATTAAGCTTAGTAAATTGTTAAATATGCCGCTGTCCATTTTGTCCTCCCATTATTGATAGAGCTGAATTCTGCTCTCTGCCTTGCTTCTACTCTGGTTTATAACTACTCCGTAAGCCTACTGCCAGATTGAAGACCGGCTCTGCCTTAGTGAAATCTACTGAATCTGCCACGAAGTAACCTTGGCGCATGAATTGGTAGCGATGCCCTGGCTCGGCTGCCGCATCCTCGACCAAATATGCCTCTGCCTTGGCATTTTTAACCACGGTCAAAGACTCAGGATTAATCTTTAACTCATCAGTTCCGATTAACTCGCTCGGATCTTGCTCAGTAAATAATTTGTCGTAAATTCTCAGCTCGCAGTCCGCTGCTGTGGCTTGGTCGACCCAGTGAATTGTGCCGCGAACTTTCCGGCCATCCGGAGTCGTGCCACCTCTTGTTTCGGGGTCATACTCTGCGTATACGATGAGCTCCCCATCCTTTTCCTCATAGCCGGTACAGCGCACAATATATGCTCCACGCAGGCGCACTTCCTGGCCTGGGAAGAGGCGGTGATATTTCTTTGGCGGATCAATCTTAAAGTCCTCTGCCTCGATCCACAGACGCTTCGAGAATGTGACCTCATGCTCGCCTAATTCTGGACGCTTCGGGTGATTGGAAACCTTTAGCTTTTCACTTTGTCCTTCAGGATAGTTCGTGATGATCAGTTGAATCGGCTCCTTCACAACCATGGCTCGTCTTGCGTTAGCATCTAAGTCCTCACGGAGGCAGAACTCGAGGAATTCATAGGCGACTAAACTGTCAACCTTGGAGACGCCTATCCGATCAATAAAGTTCCGCACTGCCTGCGGGGTGTAACCTCTACGTCTTAAACCACAAAGAGTCGGCATTCTGGGATCATCCCAGCCACTAACCTGGGCACTTTCGACCAGCTCTCTAAGATAGCGCTTACTCATGACGCAGTGCTCTAAATTGAGTCTAGCAAATTCAATCTGCCGCGGAATATGTGGCACCGAGCAGTTTTCGATCACCCAGTCATAAAGCGGCCTGTGATCCTCAAACTCCAGTGAGCACAGGGAGTGAGTGATACCCTCGATTGCGTCCTCCAAGGGATGGGCAAAGTCGTACATCGGGTAGATGCACCACTCATCACCAGTCTGGTGATGGCTCTCATGAGCAATTCTAAAGATGACAGGGTCGCGCATATTGATATTGCCCGAACTCATATCGATCTTTGCCCTTAAACTCATCGCCCCATTGGGGAACTCGCCCGCGCGCATTCTGCGGAAGAGGTCTAAGCTCTCAGCAATCGGACGATCGCGCCAGGGCGAGGGCTTGCCGGGCTCGGTTAAAGTACCACGTGAGTTACGAATCTCCTCGGCCGACATCTCACAGACGAAGGCAAGGCCTTTTTCAATCAGTTCTTCAGCGTAGTGGTACATTTCTTCAAAGTAGGAAGAAGCGTAATAAAAGCGATCCTCCCAATCAAAGCCGAGCCAGTGAATATCTTCTTTAATTGCTTCGATATACTGCTCATCTTCTTTGACCGGATTGGTATCGTCCATTCGTAAATTACATAGGCCATTAAACTTTGCAGCCGTAGCAAAGTTTAAGCAGACCGCCTTGGCGTGCCCGATATGTAAATAGCCATTCGGCTCTGGTGGGAAGCGGGTATGGACTCTTTGCCCCTCGTACTGCCCACCTTCTGCGATATCCTCAACGATAAAATCGTGAATAAAATTATTAGTCATCTCTGCCATTTTTGGACTCCTCTGTTAGGAATTCGACAGCCGATTGGAGGCGCTTTAAGCTTTCCTCACGGCCTAAAATCATCATTATTTCAATTGCACCACCTGGGGTGACCTTCTGTCCGGCCAAAGCTAGGCGTGGCGGACCCATCACCTGACCAGTTTTCAGCCCGAGCTGCTCCGGTAAGCTCATCAGGTAAGTATGGATTTTCTCCCGCTCCCACTCAGTCCAGCTCTCCAGCTCAGGCAAGATCTCCTCCAGAACCCTAAGGCTCAAATTGCAATCGAGTTTCTGCCGCTTATTGTAAAAGAGCTCAGCCGTCAGCGCTGGTCTAGCTTCTAAGAAGGCAATTTTTTCCGGAATCTCGGAAAAGCTCTGGATCCGGCTGCCGAGAATCTCCGCTAGGATTTTTTCATTCTCCGAATTTAAGCCGCTATAGGCTTCTTTTAACCAGCTTTGCCCTGCGGCCAAGAATTCCTCAGGACTTAAGGCTGCAATGTACTGCCCATTGACCCAGGCTAATTTATTGTAGTCAAAGACTGCAGGTGCCTTATTGATATGCTCAGTGCTAAAGTGCTCGCAGAGCTCCTCTAAGCTAAAGATTTCTCTAGTATCGCCACCTGGAGACCAGCCGAGGAAGGCGATGTAATTGACGATTGCCTCCGGCAAATAGCCCGCCTCTAATAAGTCTTCCAAGGAGGTCGCTCCATGCCTTTTAGAGAGCTTTTTACCATCTTCGCCGAGAATTAAAGGGAGGTGAACATAGGCTGGTTCAGCCCAACCCAAGGCCCGGTATAGCTGCTGGTACTTCGGTGTCGAGGACAGATACTCGCTGCCACGCAAGACATGAGTAATCCCCATTTCATGGTCATCAATAACATTGGCAAAGTTATAGGTGGGATAGCCGTCAGACTTAATTAAAACCTGGTCTTCAAGCTCTTTATTATCAACTACAATACGGCCAAAAACTTCATCGACAAACTCGCTGCTGCCACTACTTGGCATCTTTTGCCTAATCACATATGGTTCACCCTTGGCGAGCCGAGCCTCGACTTCTTCCGGGCTCAGGTCACGGCAGTGTCGGTCATAACCAATCTGGCCACTTTCTGCTAAAGCCTCCAAGCGTTCCTTCGAGCAGAAACAATAATAGGCTTCGGATTTGTCAATTAGCTCCTGCGCATAGGGCAGGTAATGATCTTTGCGCTCGCTCTGCACATAAGGACCATAGGGGCCGCCAATATCTGGACCCTCATCGTGATCTAAACCGCAAATTTCAAGACTCGAATAAATTTTATCTACCGCACCTTCAACTAGACGCGCGCGGTCGGTGTCTTCAATTCGCAAAATGAACTTACCATGTTTTGCTCTAGCCAAAAGATAGGCATAGAGTGCTGAACGTAAGTTGCCGATATGCATAAAGCCTGTAGGACTGGGTGCAAAACGGGTGCGACAAAGCTGTTCTTTTATCATCATTTCCTCCTTCTATCGCTAGAAAATAACTCTCTAATTGCAATAGAATAACTACTTCAATAATGATAACATACCAGCATGTTTGGATATACTAGGCCAGTCTTTACAAGCGCAGAAGAAAATTTAGAGCGAAGTTATTCAGAGTACTACTGCGGACTTTGTCTGGCTCTCGGCGAGCTCGGAAAGCTGCGTTACCGCTTTTTGCTATCCTACGACTTGTGTTTTTTCGCAATCTTTTTTAGCGCTCTAGATAGCGAAGCTGAGCTAGTCATGAATGCGGCCTGCCCACTGCCCTCAATCCAGCGGCCCAAGGCCCGGAGAACGCGCTTTACAGACCTAGCAGCGACCCTTTCACCCTTACTCTTTGCGGCCAAGATTGAAGACGATCGAGCAGACGGTCAAAGACTAAGAGCCAGCGGGGCATCTGCCCTCCTCATCGGGCGGCAAGTTGAAGCGGCGCGCCGGAGCTGGCCGGAGGCTGCGGCTCTAATCGAAGCTTACGATCACGAAGCTAGCCTAGAGGGGCTGGTTGAGCGCTTTGGCGAATTGATGGGTGAGCTCTTTAAGCTTGCTGCGAAAAAATTAAAGCCCAGCCCTGACCCCTATTTTAAAGCCCTCGCCGCAGAGGGACTGCACCCGATCGAAGAAGCCGCCTATCGCATCGGGGCTGCCTTAGGTGAATGGATTACCCTACTCGACGCCCTCGATGACGAGGTCAAAGACCGGCGCCGTGCTCGTGATAACTACCTCAATCATTTGAATTCTGAAGAGCTCCAGGCCCTGCCTGCTAGAATCCTCGATTTAGAAGCTGAATTACGCCGCCATGCTGCCCTCCTGCCCTTTCAGAGGCAGACTCTACTACTGAGGCAGCTAATCTTGAGCTCATTCCCTAGTTCGCGTGCCGAGGTCTTTAAAAAAAGCCAAGAACAAAGTGTTACAATGAATAGAGTTTGGCAAGATTACGAGGTTGAAAATGGATCGGAAAGATGCACTTAATTATTTAAATTTAGCTGAAGATGCCAGTACCGAAGAAATTCGGCAACGCTATCTAGAGTTACTGGCAGAATATGACCCCAGTCAGTACAAGGATCCGGGCATGATTCAACTCTCCGAACGCTACACGGATGAGTTAAACGCTGCCTATGACGCCTTGACTTCTGACCGTTTTACCGGCGCCTCGAGTTTCCCAGAAGAAGCTAGTCGAGAGAGCCGTAGCCCCTTTGGCTCAAGCTCTGAGCGCTATCAAGACAGAGGCCAAGCCTCCGCAAGGGATAGTCGAAATTCCGCGCGTGGTGCCAACTGGACCTCCTGGAATAAAAGTAACAGCTCGCAAATCGACTCGGGCTGTCTACGTCAGCTCTGCTGCTTCTGCGCCTGGTTCAGCTGCTTACGTCGCGGCTGTTGTTTCGTCCCTTTTACTAAGAATAAATAAACGAGGAATGTTTCCTGTGATCAGAAAAAGAACTTCACTCTGCTATCTTTTAGCTTTGCTAATCTCACTCTCCCTTGTCTTCAGCGGCTGCTCCCACCACGACAGCGAAGCTGAAGCAAAGCCCGCCCGCTATGGTAGTTTCGGCGCTGACTTTGCTGTTGAGCTGGCACGTTCAGTCCCGCAAAGAGGCCCTGGCAGCAGTGGGGAAAGGCAAGCCGCAGAATTAATTAAAGCGGCTTTTGAAGGACTCGGCTACCAGGTTGAGCTGCAGCCCTTTTCATTTTATTTAAATTCCGGCCAGCAGGCAGAGTCACAAAACCTGATTATCAAAATCCCCGGCCGGGGCTTCAAGCTAGAGTCGAACTACGATCCAAATAGCAGCATCCTGGACTCCCAACGTCCACCTGCAGAGCTAAGTGGGCGAAAACTCTACATCATGGCTCACTACGATAGCTATGCCTCAGAAAGTGAATACTTGGCCCTCAGCGAACGCAGTCCCGCTCTGCCAAATTTCAATCAGGCAGACGGCATCCATGACAATAGTGCCGCTGTAGCTGTACTTTTAAGCTTGGCTAAAGAGTTAAAGAGCCATCAAACAGCCTATGATATCGTCCTCGTTCTCTTGGGCGCTGGGCATAGCGATTATGCTGGAGCGTCAGCTTTACTTAGCACCCTAAGTGCTGAAGATAAAAACTTAACTGACTGCGTGGTCAATCTCAGTAATATCTACGCTGGAGATAAGATCTATGCTCACGCTGGGCAAAACTCGGTCACCGGCGAGCATAGTAAAAACTATGCCCTGCGGCGGAAACTCTACGAGGTCACAGATATTTACTATAATAATCTGCTCTTAACCCACAATAACTTTGCAATTTACACCAACCAATCAACTGAAAAAGTCACTCATCCTAGCCTCGGCATCCCCGTTCTCTACCGGGAGTGGACCCTCGTGGAAAGTGATCATAGCGTCTTTGACCGGGCAGGCTATCCAATAGTCTTCATTCAATCCGGTCAGTATGACTTTAACAGCGAGCAGCAAAGCTTCCGCGAAAGTACTGACCCCTTCTTTAATGCCTCCGGAGGCAGGATTGCCGGATCCGGCTTTGACTCGACCCAGATTCTGCTGCCCCACTTTGCAGTCAACACAAGTGAGCAAAATCAAGCTGCGCGCGACAACAATGAAGAGCCAGATGAGGCTATTGATTTACTGAGCAGAAATATCAATAACCTAGCCTTCGTACTCCTGGAGTTAGCAGATAAGACTCCACCCTACTGTGAAATCAAGTAGCTTGGTAAAAGTTTAAGCACAAATTAAGAAAGACTGATTGCAGTAAGCATAGCTCTGAACTAGAATTAATATTCCAGTAAACGAGAGAATAAAAAATCTAAGCAACGATTGAGATAAAACGATTATGGACTTTATTAGTACAAAGAAAATCGAAGAGAATTTTCGCCGCATCCTGCAGGCTCCAAGGTACCAAAGCCACCCCAGTGGCCCGGAGCTTTACAAGTCAGAGTTTTACTCTTTCAAGGATGCCAAAAACTTTAGAGAGCTTTTAAGGCAGGGTACTAGCCAGAATCCAGATGGGCCAGCCTTTTTACTCAAGGAACCCCGAGCCTTTGGTCAGGAAACTAGCTTTGACAAGCGCAATCTACCACTTCGACTGCCTGAATATAAGCCGCTGTCCTACCGTCAATATGAAGCAGATGTCAAAGCCCTGGCTACAGCAATTTACGCTATGACTCCGGCTGGTGAGCTGGCTCCCTTTGAGAGTTATCCAAGCGAAGGCAGCAAAATTAAAAGCGCAGTCAAATCTGTCGCAATCTGTGGTGAAAGCCGCTATGAATGGTATCTTAGCTATCTGGCTATCGGCCAGGGCCCCGCAACTATTGTCCCCTTGGACCGCGAGCTGCCGCTGGACGAATTGCTGAACTGCTTACAGCGGGCCAACTGCGACACCATCCTACTCTCTGGCGATTTACTGCCAAAACTCAGTGCGAAATTAGATGAATTGCCCGCCGTGCAAAGGTTAATCTGCTTTGACCAGACAGGGCTGGACGAGCTTTACTTCTGGGATTTACTGGAGGCTGGGCGCCAGCTATATCAGGAAAAGCCCTTTGTCGACAGCTTGGAAATAGATGAGGATGCTCTCTCAGTTTTACTCTTTACTTCAGGTACGACTTCTAAATCAAAGGCCGTGAAGCTCTCTCAGGCAAATATTCTGAGCAATTTGAATGCAACCTTGAAACTTTATCAAGTTACAGCCCAAGATTGCTTCTTATCTGTCCTGCCCCTCCACCACACCTACGAATGCACCTGCGGCTTCCTCGCGCCGATTTACAGTGGGGCCTGTATCGCAATTTCTGAAGGACTCAGATATATCCCAAAGAATATCAAGGAAGTTGAACCCACGATCATGCTGATTGTGCCACTCATGCTGGAGACTTTTTATAATCGCTTAATTAAGACGGTGCAAACTTCCCTGGCCAAAACCCACGGCTTTAGACTGATTCTGAAGCTTTCACGCCTGACCCAGCTGGTCGGAGCAGACCAGAGTCAAAGGCTGTTCAAGAAGGTGCACGAGGCCTTCCCAGGAATTAAGAGCTTTATCGTGGGCGGCGCCGCGGTTGACTCTCAGCTGATTGCGAACTGGCGGGCTCTGGGCTTTAACTGCTTGCAGGGCTACGGGCTAACTGAATCTGCCCCAATTATCGCCTTAAACCCAGATTATAATCCGAAGGACAAGGCCGCTGGCTTACCTCTACCAGGGACAGAACTTAGAATTATCAACCCCGATGAGAACGGGGTCGGTGAGGTCATCGCTCGCTCCGACTCGATTATGCTCGGTTACCTCGATGATCCAGAGCGCACGGCAGAAGCAATTGATGAAGAAGGCTTCCTCCATACTGGTGACCTCGGCTATTTAGATGAGGACTACTACCTCGTCCTAACTGGTCGGAAAGCTAATTTGATTGTTTCTAAAAATGGCAAAAATATCTTCCCAGAAGAAATTGAGTTCATGCTAAAGCAGTATCCCTTAATTGAAGAAGCCGTGGTGCGGATGGGACGTGATGACCGTGGCGGTGAGCAGCTGATTGCCGAAATCTATCCCTCGCGTCAGTTCATGGACGATGATCCTGAGCTTTACAGCCTAGCTTTTGACCACCCCTTGGTTAATGATCGCTGCATGCAGATTATTAAGCAGGTAAATAATAAGCTGGTCAGCTATAAGCATTTACGCTCTGCCTTTATTCGGACTACACCCTTCCCGATGACTAGCAGCAGGAAAGTAAAGCGCAATCAGCAATCCTAGCTTTATATACTTTTCATTGAAAAACTATATCAGCTTAAAACAAAAGCACCGCAGTCAGACTGTGGTGCTTTTTGGTGGGCACTATAGGACTCGAACCTACGACCCCCAGCGTGTGAAGCTGGTGCTCTAACCAGCTGAGCTAAATGCCCTAAAGGCAAGAAGACTCAGCGCCACCGCTGAGTCTTCTATCTGGTGACCCGTAGGGGAATCGAACCCCTGACTCCGCCGTGAAAGGGCGATGTCTTAACCTCTTGACCAACGGGCCGTCTGGTGGCGGCGGTAGGAGTCGAACCTACGACCCTCCGGGTATGAACCGGATGCTCTGACCAACTAAGCTACGCCGCCGCAGCTGCCGCAACTGGCGTTCTGTACAGCGGCTAAAGTATATTAGCAAGCACTTGCTCACTTGTCAACTCTTATATGTTAAAATTTTTACGAAATCTCAAAGTTCGGAGTTGCAAAGTGAATTTATTGAATCTAATGTCCTACTTTAAATCAGCCCCTAAGGCCAGTTTGGCGAAAGCTCGCCCCAGCTTCGACAAGGCTCGAAGCAAGTCCTATTTAGCTGGAATCTTGCTCTTCTGCTTTCTCTCTTCCAGCATTCTCTTAGGAGCTTTTGGCTGTCTGGAAGCCCTAGCTGCTGCAGAAACTGAGCCCGAGGATTTAATCTATCCCGAATTAAAGCCGCAGGTAGAGCGGCAGGGTTTAGAGGAAATCCAACTGGACCTGGACGAATTGCAACTCGCATCCCCGAATGTCATCATTCGTGAATACTTTGGTGATGGCAGCTACCGTGATTACCATCGCAGCTTGGCCGCAGACCCGATTTACCCCGCTTCGATGACTAAGATGATGTCAACCCTCGTAATTCTGCGTGGGCTCAGAGCCGAGGGCTATTCAATGCACGATATTCTCGAAGTTGAAATGCGTGATGTGCAGGGCTTGGCCGCGGCCGGTGCTTCAATCATGGGTTTACTGATTGGCGAGCTGATTCCAATTCGTGAGGCCCTTTACGGCATCCTCTTGCCCTCCGGTTCAGATGCTTTACGACTCTTACATCGCCATGTCCACAGCAGCGAAGAAGCCTTTGTCGAGGATATGAATCGAACAGCTGCGATTTTAGGCATGAAGGGAACTCACTTTGCAAACTCTACTGGGCTCCATGACCCCTATAATTTCAGTACTGCTGAAGATATGACCTTGCTTTTACATTGTTTATTACAAGACCCACTCTTTCGGCAAATCTGCGGGAGCAGAAGCTATACGACTCCGGCAACTAATCTCCACCCCGAGGGTATCCCCCTGGAGCACACGATCCAGCATTACGGTGCACAGCTGGCGGTTGATGACAGTGTCATCGCTGGTGGTAAAACTGGTTGGCTGCCCGAGGCCGGTTACTGCTTTACCTCCTATGCCCTCTTTGGCAATCGTTTGATCATTGTTTCAACGGAACGCGCCTTGAAGGCAGGTCAGCAAATCTTGGATCACGCGAAAATCTATAGCTATCTAGAGGATCATCTGCCGGAGCTTCCTGCCGATACAGTTGTCCCGAGTCCAGAGCAGCGTTGGCCTGAGCTGAGCTCGAAGGCTGAAGCCGGCCTCGAGCAAGCCGGCCCCTTAAAACCCCCGAGCCCTGCCGAGGTCACTGAAAATGAGGATAATTTCCAGCCGCGCCTACTTGAAACCCTCGCAGCCCAAGAGGCTAGCGAATACCTCCAGGCCAGAGCCCGGCAGAAAAATCTGAGGATTTTGAAGTACGCCCTGCCAGCCGCTTTTATTTGCCTAGGCTTTAGTTGGTATTTACTGCGCAAGAAAAAACGCCAACGTTATCAGCGTCCAAGACGGCTTTAGGCGGATAACTTTTACTTTAGCTTACGATTTTGTTATATTTTAAATGCGTTAATGATGTCAGTAAGGAATAAACTGTGGCTGTCTTTCAGCTACAGCTGAATTTATCTTTCAGTTCTCTTATTTAGGCATCGTATTTGGCTTTGAAAGAGAGGATTGCTGAATGGATTTATTCGCACGAGCCGGGATTCATCCACCCGAGTCCAAGCATACTTCGAGCTCCGAGCTCAAAGTGCTGCGGCGCTTCCCGACAATTCGGATGTCAATGCAGCAGCAAATTGGACCCGGTGCAAAGGCCTGTGTAAAAAGAGGCGATAAGGTCACTGTTGGACAAGTCATAGGCGAGCCCATAGCTCCAATGTCCGTTCCGATTCACAGCTCGGTTTCTGGAACTGTGGAAAAGATTAGCACGGAAATCCAACATGCAGGCAGACCTATGGAGGTCATTGAAATTAAAAATGATTTCAAGGACACTGTTTGCCCTGATTTGAAAATTCCCGAAGTAAATGACCGTGAAAGTTTTTGTACCGCTGTTCGAGACTCCGGCCTAGTCGGACTCGGTGGCGCTGGCTTCCCGACCCATTTTAAGCTCAATCCACCACCAGATAAGAAGATTGATATGTTACTGATCAACGGTATGGAGTGTGAGCCTTTTATCACTTCGGATGATTTCCAGATGCGCGAGTATACCGAGGAAATTATCGAAGGGGTCAGACAAGTCTTAAAGTGGACACAAATTCCCCAAGCCATTATCGGGGTCGAGGGCAACACTCCGAGAGCTAATGCCAAGATTAAAAAGATCATCGCCGACCTCGGTCTTTCAGGCTCGATTAAATTAATGGCTCAGAAAGCTCGCTACCCCCTCGGCGCGGAAAAGATGCTGATCTACCGCCTGACTGGGCGGATTGTACCGGAGGGTGGCCTGCCCCATGATGTCGGCTGCCTCGTCTTAAACGTCGGTACCTGCCGCAGCATCCAGCAGTTTTTAAGTACGGGCATGCCCCTAGTCTCAAAAATTGTGACCCTCGATGGAGGAGCCGTCAGACGACCTGGAAACTACGAAGTCCCAATTGGTGCTCCAATTGATGACTTTGTAGATTTAACCGGAGGTTTCCAGAAAAACCCGGCCAAAGTTATTATGGGCGGGCCAATGATGGGAATTGCGGTTTCCAGCCTGAGCGATCCGATTTTAAAGAATAATAACGCGATTTTAGTTTTCTCAGCCGAAGAGGCTGCAATTCCCCCAGAGTCAGCTTGTATGCTCTGTGGTCGCTGCACCCGCTCCTGCCCGATGGGCTTAGTGCCAACAGCACTCGACCAGGCAGCCAGAAAAGAGCAGGCTGAGCGACTCGGGCACTTTTACGTAATGGACTGTATCGAGTGTGGTTGCTGCACCTATGTCTGCCCTGCAAAACGTTATTTAGTCCAGAATATCCGGGTTGGCAAGCAAATCTACAGGACTGCTCAAACAGCTAAGAAGGAGGCCGCAAATGCAAATGCTTAAGGTTTCTGCCTCACCACATATTCGCGATAAATCGACTACGACTAAGGTTATGGGTGATGTCGTCATCGCCTTGCTGCCTGCACTAGTCCTCGCCTATATGGCCTTTGGCTGGCGAGCAATTGTCTTAACTTTCGTTACCACAGCAGCCTGTGTCTTTTTCGAGTGGGCCGGCAATCGCTTAATGCACCGCCCACAAACCATTAGTGATTTATCGGCTGTGGTCACCGGCGTCTTGCTGGCTTTTAACTTTCCGGCTAACTTCCCTTGGTGGATGGCTATTCTCGGTGCCTTTGTCGCAATCGTCGGCGCAAAACTGATCTTTGGTGGGCTGGGCTACAATATTACCAACCCGGCGCTGACGGCCCGAGTTTTCCTCCTCGTCTGCTTCCCCCAGGAAATGACCAATTTTGTCGTCCTCGGTAAGCACTTAAAAGAAAGTGGAGCTGCTGCCTATGACCTCTGCTCCTCGGCAACGGTACTTTCATATATCGGCAATCCCGAAGCCGGATTACCCTCGCTCTCAGAGCTCTTTATCGGTCTGAAAGCAGGTTCGATTGGTGAAGTTTCAATCCTCGCCCTACTTATTGGCGCAGCCTATCTCCTGATCAAAAGAGTGATCGATATTTGGATTCCACTCAGCTTCATCGCCACGACGATGATAGTTGTCACGCTCGGCGGGCAAAGCCCGCTCTACCATCTATTATCCGGTGGTTTAATTCTCGGTGCCTTCTTTATGGCCACTGACTACGTCAGCACACCCTACTCCCCCAAGGGCAAGTTCTTCTTTGGCCTCGGGGCAGGGCTAATTACCGGCCTGATTAGGCTGTATGGCGGTACACCTGAAGGTGTCTCCTACGCCATCCTGGTGATGAATATTCTGACTCCCCACTTAAATAAGTGGTGTCGCGAAAAACCGCTCAGCCACTACCGCCAGAAGCAAGAGAAAGGAGCCGCTAATGCCTAAGTCAGTAGCTTTAAAAGACCGCGGTGTAATGCCGGCACTAATTCTCTTTCTGATCTGCCTGGTCTCCACAGCGGCCCTCGCTATGACCTATGAGCTAACAGCTGAGCGCCGCGCCCTTTTAGTTGAGACCGCACTTTTGGAAAATAAGCAATTACTCTTTCCGAATGGCGAGGAATTTACGCCCTTAGAATTACCTGAAGAATTTAGCCCAGAACAGATCCCACTCTTTGAGGCTGTTCGCGCTGCTGATGGGACTGAGCTCGGCTATCTGGTGCAAGCCATGGTCAAAGGCTACGGTTCAGATCCAGTTGAGGTCCTCACCGCACTCAGCCCGACGGGCGAAGTCCTCGGTGTCCTAGTCGGCGATAACGCCGAAACGGCTGGTCTCGGTAAGCGGATTGAGGAAGCTGAGTTCCGCGATCAATTTAGCGGCTACCAGCTCAGTAGCTTCTTTTCAACAGATGGGCAGAGCCCCTCTGGCCTCAATTTAGAGCCAGCAAAAATCGATTCCATCTCCGGTGCAACTATTTCTTCTGAAGCAGTTTGTACTGGTGTAAACTGGGCCACCACCGCGTTACGTGGCCTCTTAGACTAGGCCGGAAGGAGAGAATTATGCCAGCTGAAAAGAAAAAATCTGGGCAATCAGCAATGGTTTTTACCCGCGGTTTCCTGCGTGAAAACCCCTTGCTTGCGCTTTTACTTGGAGCCTGTCCGGCTCTCGCCGTCACGACTTCGGCAATTAACGGCTTAGGTATGGGTCTTGCTGCAACCTTTGTTTTGCTCTGCTCAAACTTAGTTATCTCACTCTTACGTAAAGCAATTCCCGATAAGGTCAGAATTCCTGCCTACATCACAATTATTGCCTCTTTTGTAACCATCTTGAAATTTCTCTTGCAGGCTTACCTGCCTGAGCTCGATAAGGCCTTGGGAATTTTCATCCCCTTAATCACCGTTAACTGCATTATCCTCGGACGTGCCGAGGCTTTTGCCGGTAAGAACCCACCGCTTTTGGCCGTGATTGATGGCCTGGGCATGGGTCTGGGCTTTACTGGGGCACTCTTTTTAATCGGTGTCTTCCGTGAAGTCTTGGGCAATGGTTCAATCTTTGGCCTAAAAATCCCCGGCTTAGCAGCCTTGGGCCTCAAGCCGATGACCCTCTTCATCTTGCCGCCCGGTGGCTTTATCGTCTTTGGTATTTTGATTGCAATCTCGCAACAGCTGATTAATAAGATTTATGCCAACGAACCTTACACCGCAGAAAAAGCTCCGCGCATTCAAATGAGTAAGGTCGACTCCGGCTATGCCGGGATGGAGCGTCAGGAAGCGGAAAGACGCGATCGGATCCGCGGCCCTGAAGCGGTCAGTGGTGAGTCCCGCCAGCAGTCCTCTGCTGAAGCTAAGAGCAAGGTCGAAAAGGCTGCCACTGAAGCTAGTCTTAAAGCTCAACCCTCAGCGGTGAGTAAAGAGGCGGCTGAAGTCGATCAAGCGAAGCAAGAATCTGAGGAAGGAGCGAACGCCTAATGAAAAGCTTATTAATGATTTTGTTTAGTGTCATCTTAGTCGATAACCTGGTGCTTTCAAAGTTCCTCGGAATCTGTTCCTTCTTAGGTTTGACTAAGAACTTGAAAAACTCGATGGGCATGTCTTTGGCTGTAACCTTTGTCATGCTGGTTGCAACTGCTGTAACCTACCCGATCTATTACTATCTTTTGGCAGAGTTCGGGCTCGGCTATCTCGACAACCTGGTCTTCATCTTAGTCATCGCTTCGACGGTCCAGGTCATTGAGGCAATTATGCACAAAACTATGCCAGCCTTGTACAATGCGCTCGGCATTTACCTGCCCTTAATTACGACAAACTGCGCCATTCTCGGCGTAATGTTCCTCAACATTGACCAGGAGCTGAGCTTCGCCCAGGCCATGTTTAACGGCCTCGGAGCCGGCCTCGGCTACATGCTTGCAATGTTCCTCTTTGCCGGTGTGCGTGAGCGCCTGGAAGATGCTAATCCGCCTGAATTTCTCAAAGGCCTGCCTCTAGCCCTGATTTCCGCAGGGATTGTCTCCCTGAGCTTTATGGGTTTCAAGGGCATAGTCGAGAATCTCTTCGCTTAATTGAGCTGAGCTGGAAAGGATAAGGCATGAGTCTATTATTAATGCAAACGGTGTTTACCGCAGTTCTAGTGGTCGGTGTTCTGGCCCTAATTCTCGGTTTAATCATCGTCCTGATATTTAAACTTTTTCACATCCCCTCAGACGAGCGAGAAGCTGAAATTCTCGAATGTCTACCTGGGGTCAACTGTGGTGGCTGTGGTTATTCTGGCTGCCCTGGTTATGCTAAGGCCCTGGCCTCCGGAGCAGATAGCGATATTAGCAAATGTGCTCCTGGCGGTAAGGAAGTAATTGACCAACTCGCAGCCAAATTAGGGCTCGAGGCGGCAGCCTTTGTTCCAAAGGTCGCCCAGGTGCTCTGCCAGGGCTCTTGCTATTACGAGCGCCAACGCTACGAGTACAACGGCTCCGAATCTTGCGCCTCAGCCGCGGGGCTCTTTGCCGGCCCGGGAGCCTGTATGTATTCCTGTATCGGCCTCGGCGACTGTAAGCGCGCCTGCCACTACGAGGCAATCGAAATTATTGATGACCTGGCAAGAATTAATCCAGAGCGCTGCATCGCCTGTGGGGCCTGTGTCGGCGCCTGTCCTAAAGGCATTATTCAGATGATGCCCAAGTATACGGACCTCTTCCAAGTCCGCTGCAGCAATCCCCTGCCCGGCAAGGAAGTGCGCGGCAAATGTGATATCGGCTGTATTGGCTGCCGAATTTGCGTTAAAAAATGCCCCTTCGATGCGATCTCGATGCACGAAAACCGCGCCGTCATCAATCAGGAGCTTTGCCGCCATTGTGGTATCTGTAAAAAGAACTGCCCCACCGGCGCGATTACTAAGGGTCTAATCAATCCAGAAGATGAAGAGCGACTCGCTCGGGTCGATCGGATTAATGAAGAAGAAGCTGAAGCTGCTAGATTAATTAGCTAAATAGCTAAGTCAGTTAAAAATAATTGTGCTAGGGTATTGCACCCTGAAAGCACTTATGATACTATCATTTTTGCGCTTGCGCCTAAATCCATTTTAGGAGCGCATCAGAAATTAAGAACCAGGAGGTGGAGAAAATGGCCAAATGTGATATTTGTGAAAAGGATATGTTCTTCGGACGTAAGATTTCAATCACCCGTTCGCAGGTTTCTCGTCGCGCTAAGGTTAAGCAACGGCCCAACGTTCGTCGCGTACGCATCGTGAACGAAAATGGCACCCCTTGCACCGCCCACGTGTGCACTCGCTGCCTCCGTTCAGGCAAAGTCCAGCGCGCATAAGCAAGCTCGAGAATAATCTAGAAATTATAAGAAGCCCCGAATCCGAGGCTTCTTTTTTATTTCACTTAAGTTTTAAGACTTGCTTCTAGACCCTAAGGCCTGGGCGTCAGACTTAGGTCATGAAGAAGATTTCTACAAGCTCCTCAGCGCTGACTGCCCCGATAATCTCTTTTAAGGGCAGGTCAGAAATTGCTTCAAGCATCTCCTCTTCTGACAGCGGGATGCCTTCTAGGCGCTCTTCTAACTCGCTAACTTCCCTAATCCCAAAGAAGTCACCATAGATTTTTAGATTTTTAACCCGAGCTTTTGCCTCATCTCCTGCGTTTTCTAGATCAAAGGAGAGTTCTACCGAGCCGCTAGGGAATCGACGCTTATGATAATAAGCGGCACCGAGATCTCGGCCCCAGTTCCAGCTCGCCCTGGAAAAGCGCTCATTGTAGACTTTATTCACCCCGGCCAGTTCCTGCTCACTTAACTTATACTCACGTGGCTCCTCGCCACGCAGGGCAAAGATCTGCCGTAAGAGTTCAGCCTTGAACTCCAAGACATCAATTTCTTGCTTCAAGTGGGGCTTAATATTGGTAATTCGACTGCGCACCGACTTCACGCCCTTGGTTTCAAGTTTCGAAGGATCGGGATTTAGAGCCTTGGCTAGCTCAGTCAATTGGACATCAAAGAGGATACAGCCATTCGAGAGCACGCGATTGTGCCAAATCGACTGTGAAGCGCCGATGCACTTCAGACCGTCGATCGTGACATCGTTCCGCCCGGATAGCTCAGCCTCAACTCCGATTGCCCTTAAAGCGTTCACAATCGGCTGATAATAGCTTTTAAAATCAATCTGAGCTAAGCCTTTGACCTTGGTCACGAAAGAGAAGTTCAGATTATTTAAATCGTGGTAAACCGCTCCGCCACCAGTAATCCGCCGAATTAGCTTTAAATCATGCGTGGCAAAGTACTCGCTGTTAATTTCCCGCCTGGCATTCTGGTTTTTACCAATGATTACCGCCGGGCTATTAATCCAGAGAAAGACATATTCCTCATCTTCCAATGGCAGGTACTTAAAACAGTACTCTTCAAAGGAAAGATTGTATTCGGGATCATTGCTGTAGGTTTCCAAATAGCGCATATTAGACCTCAGAGCCTTTACTTGGTGCCAAAGAGTCTGTCACCGGCATCACCTAAGCCCGGGACAATATAGGCATGTTCATTCAACTCGTCATCCAGAGCTGCACAGTAAATTTTAACTTCGGGATGTGCAGCAACCACCTTTTCCAAACCGGGTCTGGCTGCAATAATACAGAGCAAGGAAATCTGCTCAATGCCCCGCTCCTTTAAAAACTCCAGCCCGGCCAGAATTGAGCCTCCGGTCGCCAGCATTGGATCGAGTAAAAAGACATGGCGATCCTTAATATCCTGCGGGAATTTACAATAATACTCGACAGCCTTTAAGGTTTCCGGATCACGGTAGAGGCCGATGTGGCCAACCCGGGCTGAGGGAACCATATTCATCACGCCCTCCACCATGCCGAGCCCAGCTCTCAAAATTGGGACCAAGGCCAATTTCTTACCGGCCAAAACCTTTGCCTTGCAGGGACAGATTGGTGTCTCTATCTCAATTTCCTTTAAAGGTAAATCACGGCAGGCCTCATAGGTCATCAGCATAGCAATTTCCGAGGTCAACTCACGAAACTCCTTAGTGCTGGTTTCCTTCATTCTCAAGTGGGCAACTTTATGCTGAATCAGGGGATGGTCGAATACTCTAACGTTTTCAAATTCCTCTACTTTATACATCCGTAACTCCTTTTCATCCGGTCAAAATTAGCTTTTTTAGGCAAAAAGCATCTGCTTTCGTGCTCGGCACTATTCTATCATGAGGGCGCAGCCAATTGCTGCCGAAAAGAGAGTCGGGTGAAAAGTTAAAAAAAAAATTTGGCGTGAAAGTTAAAAGCTCAGCTTAAAAGCAGGCTTTAAAGGCCTGAGCAGAATTATTTACTCCTCTTTTAATGGAAAGTGCCGAATTACAAAGGCGATTTGCTTATGCCTCTCCTCATCATTAGCTAAGTCCCAGATCCCTATCGTGCTCGAGTTTACTTGGTTCATTAGGACTAAGCTGTCTTCCATTACACAGGCTAGGTCAAAGACTTTATCCGGACTTTCTGGATGGGCAAAGTAGATTAAATCACCAGCTTTTAAATCATTCAGATTAACTAATCCGCTTTCTTGATCACGGGCTAGCTCGACCCGTTCACCGACGCGGGCTTGAGCCTCGATAGTACGTGGGAGCTCTAAACCATTTAAACGCGCCGCAATAGAGACTGCGCCAGCCATGTCGGTCCCGTTGATGGTCATCTGTGCAGGGAGGCGTGGAGCGCCATAAAAGGCCATCAGAGAGGAAAGGAAACGACTGACCTGTTCGGCCTCGGGAACCGTGATTTTCTGATCTGGCTCTAAAATTAATAAATCCTCTGTCGAGACCCAAGCATTATCCCCGCCCGCGAGCTTTACACGCAGTAATTCTTGGCTTCGATAGTCTGCAAAGAGCACGGTTCCTAAAGGCACTACGGCTTTTAATTCACCGCGTCTAGCATGCGAATAGAGGCGCTTTTCACGGGCCAAGACCACCGCCTTATAGTAGGCTAGCTCAGGCTCTATAGCTTCTGTGTCTGTATCTAAATCGACTGAGGCCACATAGCCTTCAAGACCCTCTGGAAGCTTGACTAACCAATATTTCCCGAGGCTTTTGTCTAGTACTTCAACAGGCTCATTAAAAATTAATGAACAGAGCCTTTCACGAGTGTTATCAGCAAGTGGGTAGACTGCAGTCTGCGGGACCCGAACCACTGCAGTATTCTCAGTATAGATTAAGGCACCACGCCGCCGCTCTTCCTGCCTGATTTCAGGCTTCAGCCGAGCGTGGAAGATCCGCGGCGCCCAGAAAATAACAAAGGCAGCAATCACGACAATTGCCACTAGGGCAATAATCCAAGCCGGGATTCGGCGCTTTTGCTTTGTACTCAATTCGGTGCTAAGCAGATTTTTTAACTTAGTTTTAAGATTCATAACTTCTCTGATCTCACTCTGTGCTAAATAAAACTACTGTGGCTAAGGCAAAACTATCGTGGCTTAAGGCTAGGCTTTTGGCCTCCCAACCTTGGCTTTGATATAAGTCTAAGGCCTGGCCTTTAACTTCGAAATAGGGCTGGCCCTGGGGCTCTTTTAAGATTTCGATATCCCGCCAAGCAATTCCTGAGCGCCAAATTCCTGTGCCTAAGGCCTTAGCAACAGCTTCCTTTGCGGCAAAGCGCACTGCCCAATACTCGGCTTCAGTCAGTCGACTGGCGCCGAGCTCTAGCTCACGCGCCGTGAAGAGGCGCTTTAAAAAGCGCTCCCCGCCCCGCTTCATACTTCGTGAAAAGCGCTGGATATCAACGATGTCACAGCCATTTGCTAGGCGCATAGCCCCATCCTCCTAGCCTTCAGCAAGTCTTCTTTGCGCTGCTAGGACTCTTAAATCCGGCCCCATTAGCTGAATTAGGTCAAAACTCCCAACGAGGCGCGAACTTAAACGCTCGTCATAGTTTTCCCGAAACTCATCAGGACTAATATTCGAGCCAATCAAGAGTGGCTTTTGCCCACGCGCGCGGCGCTCAAAAAGCTGGAAGAGCTCGCTGTAATTTGCCGCATTCGGATTTTCAATTCCTAGATCATCAATAATTAAAAGCGCAGCAGATTGTAAGAGCTCGAGCTGTCTACGGTTGAGATCTTGCTCGACCGGATTGGGGTTAAAGTTCTGCTCGAGAAAACGTTTCTTACTCATAATTTGAAAGAAGCGGTCGGCAGTTAAATAGGAAACTATATAACCTTCCTGCAAGAGGGCGTTAGCAATCGCCGCAAGTAGATAGGTCTTGCCGGTACCCGGGTCGCCGTAAAAGAAAAGGTTCATCGCCCCTTCAGTAAAGTCTTTTACATAGTCCTTTGCAAAGGCTAGAAAATCCTCGGCTGCCACACGGGGCGAAATCTCTCCCCCATACCATTCGGGCCTTTTTTCCGGAGTAAAAATATCGCTATTGTACTTGGCAAAGTTTTGCTGAGGATCTGGAAAGAAGTTAAGTTCAGCTGGTAAGAGGCTCGGTAATTCTCTCCGCAAACAGGAGCAGAGTCGATTATCCGCAAGATAGCCACTATCTCCGCAGAGCTTGCACTGGGCTTTTAATTCCAGGTCAGCGGCGCTGAAGCCTGCTTTTGCCAAAACTTCAGTATAGCGCTCACGCAAGGCATCGAACTCTCTTCTGGCAGCTGCTGCCGCTTCTCGGCCGGCGATTGAAGCGCGAGCTAGCCGAGCTCCAGCCGCATTCAATTCAGCTTCGACTTTTAGAAAGTCTCCACTTTGCGCTAATTTTTCGCGCTTCGCTTCTCTTTCCATCGAGGCCACTTGGGCTCTCTGGGCTGATATTCTCTTTATTTCTCGCTCAAAAACCATTCGCTCACCCTCTTTCAAGCTGCCTGTATAGCCTAAGCCTGCTCGCCCTCGGCCGACTCTTCCTCAGGCGTGCTGCGCCGCCAGCGCCGGCTACTTAAAGCCGCGTAGTTACTGTCCTGACGCCCAGCAAAGTTCTGCCGCTTAATTGGCTCAGCGCTTCTCGGAGCCTGTTTCTTCTTGCGCTTGTCCCAGTGGTCCAAGTATCTTTCAAGTCCTGCTAGATCCTTAATCCCCACCTCATGCCAGGTCTTTAAAACCTTATCGACGTAGTCGAGGTTCGGATTCGTAATTTTTACGGTTAGGCCGAGCGCTCGATCAATTATCTCATTTGAGAACTTCCATTGATTGACCCATTTATCTACTAATTCTTCCTGATAATGGGTCAAATTTCCGCGTAATTTCAAGCGTTTACGAACCAATTCACCGGCGCCAAACATTTCTTCGCGGCGCCTTAGATAATTATTTAAATCCTCGTACTCGCGAATGCCCTGGTGATGCCAGTTATCGGCAATTGCGCGCACATAGCTCGTATTATTAACCGCCTGATTCTGCTCGGCTTCAGAAAAGATGGCATAGATTACGTGGGGTGAGAACTTATACTCTGAAAACCAATGATCAATTATATGATAAAGGCCAGTTGGCATAACTCCCTGGAAAAAGCTGTCGTTAATCTGCTTAATCGCATCTTCACGCTCTTGGACTAAATCGGGCTGCGGACTCGAAATACTACTGCCTTGCCCTTTTTCTAAGTCCAAATTTAGCTCAGCACTGCTTTCCGCAGGCTGAGGGTTTGAACTCTCAGTAAAGCGCAGGTCAGCTAAATAATAGCTATTTCCTTCTAAGCGCAGTACTGCCTTTTGGAGCAGTTCATTCAAGGCCCCCTTATACTCTGCCAGGTCAAAGTTTAAAGTCTGCAGCAATTCTTTGCGCTCTGGTAGAAGCTGGGACTTCTGGCTGTGGTATAGCAAAAGTAGGTAAAGCTTAACTGCTTCACCACTTAGTCTGGCTAATTCCCTTAGGACAAAGCCTTCCGCCAAGAGAAATTCGCCAGTACCTGGCACTCGTTCAGGGCGTAAATTCATCTGTCTTAGATCATGCTCTTTCATTTTCCCTTTTCCCCCAGCCTATTATAGTAAAAAATACCGGCCTCTGTGGGACTAATTGCTGAGTCCGTACAGAGGCCGGTTTACTATCTATTCAGATTAAGCTTAATTGCTCATCTAGGCTTCTTGCTCAGGTTTTGAGTAATCTGCTTCAGCCATTCTGATGTAGCTCTGGTAACGCTCATCTGCCGCGGCTGCTGCCTTATCGAAGATTTCTTCAACCTTCTCAGGCTCGTAGCGCTTAGACAGCGAGGTGTAACGGACTTCGCTCATCAGGTAGTTCTTGTAGTCGCTCTTTGGCGGTCTGGAATCCAGCACGAAGGGGTTCTTGCCCTGCTCTCTTAAGGCCGGGTTGTATCTCCAGAGGTGCCAGTAGCCACTCTCGACAGCTTCTTTTTCACGGGTTTGTGAAATTGTTAAGCCACCGCGGATACCATGGTTGATACAGGGTGAGTAAGCAATGACCAGTGAGGGTCCGGGCCAGGCCTCGGCCTCAGCAATTGCTTTCAAGGTTTGCATCTGGTTTGCACCCATTGCGACCTGTGCGACGTAGACATAACCATAGGTTGTAGCCATCATGCCGAGGTCTTTCTTCTTCAGCGCCTTACCACCGGCAGCGAACTGGGCAATAGCACCGAGTGGTGTAGCCTTTGAGGCCTGACCACCAGTGTTCGAGTAAACTTCTGTATCGAGGACCAGGATGTTAATGTCTTCCCCGGTTGCAATTACGTGGTCAAGACCGCCGTAACCGATATCGTAGGCCCAACCGTCACCACCGAAAATCCAGGATGAACGTTTTGCCAGGTAGTCACGGAGTAAGAGGACTTCGTCGGCCTTTGATTTGTTTGCGCTTTCAGCCTCGAGCAGTTTGATCAGGCGATCTGTTAATTCTAAGGTTTCGTCGCCGTTGTCATAGTTTTCCAACCAGGCATCAATTGCTGAAGCCAACTCGGGATTAATCTCTGCGGCGCGAAGATCCTTAACCTTATCGGTCGCTCTAGCTCTTAATTGCTTATAGCCGAGGTGCATGCCGAGACCGTGCTCTGCAGCATCTTCGAAGAGGGAGTTTGCCCAGGTCGGACCACGACCGCTGACACTAGCCTTATAAGGTGTGGAGGGTGCAGATCCGCCGTAAATTGAGGAACAACCCGTGGCGTTCGAAACTTGTAGACGCTCACCAAAGAGCTGAGTTACAAGCTTGACATAGGGAGTCTCACCACAACCGGCACAAGCGCCTGAGAACTCAAAGAGCGGCTCTTCAAACTGTGAACCCTTGACTGTGTTCTTCTTCATCGGGTTCGGCTTACGTGGCAGCTTGATTAACTCGTCCCAATTGTCCTTTTGCTCCATATGCTCTTCCAGCGGCTCCATGATCAGAGCTTTTTCTTTGGCCGGGCAAACATTGGCGCAGGAACCACAACCGGTACAGTCTAAGGCTGAGACCTGAATTCTATACTTATATTGGTTATAGGGCTTCATGCCATCGCGTAGAGGCATCTGCTCACTGAGTTTCTCGGCTTCCGCCTCGTCGAGGAGGAAGGGACGAATTACGGCGTGAGGACAGACGTATGAGCATTGGTTACACTGTATACATTTGTCTGCCTGCCAGACCGGAATGTTCACTGCGATACCGCGCTTCTCATACTGGGTTAAGCCTTCAGGGAAGGTACCGTCTGCCCGTTCGGCAAAGGCCGAGACCGGGAGCTTGTCACCCTGCTGGGCGTTCATGACGTTGGCAATATTGAGTACGAAGTCCGGAGCATCGGGGACCGGCATGATTTCGTCTTGAGCATTCTTCCAGTGTTCAGGAATCTGGATCTGCTTCACGTGCTCAACGCCAGCATCGACTGCTTCGTAGTTCATGTTGACGATGCGCTCGCCCTTTTTACCGTAGGATTTAACGATTGCTTCCTTCATGTACTTGACTGAGTCTTCCAGTGGAATGACTGGAGCAATCTTAAAGAAGGCTGCCTGACAAATTGTGTTAATGCGGTTGCCAAGTCCAATCTCGTCGGCCAGGGTAACTGCGTCAATGGTATAGAACTTGATTTCATTCTCGGCTAGGAAGCGCTTGACGCTGCCCGGGAGATGCTCTTCAAGCTCGGCTTCATTCCACTGCGTATTGAGCAGGAATACACCACCTTTTTTCAGGTCCGTAACAATCTCGTATTTATCGATGTAGCTCTGGTTGTGGCAGGCGACGAAGTCAGCTGAGTTGACCAGATAAGGTGCGGTAATCGGACTGTGGCCGAAACGCAGGTCAGAAATTGTCACACCACCAGACTTCTTCGAGTCATAGCTGAAGTAGGCCTGGGCATACATGTCAGTGTGGTCACCGATAATCTTAATTGAGTTCTTATTCGCGCCAACGGTACCGTCAGAGCCAAGACCCCAGAAGCGTGCTGCGAAGGTGCCCTCGGGAGAGACGTCGGGACAAGAATCGCAATCTTCCAGGCTAAGCTTAGTCACGTCATCGTTGATGCCGATGGTGAAGTTGTGACGCGGGTTATCGCGCAGCATATTGTAGACTGCAAAAATCTGAGCAGGCGTGGTGTCTTTTGAACCGAGGCCGTAACGACCACCAACAATTTGCGGGGCGTTAGCTTCGCCGGCGAAAGCATTCACTACGTCGAGGTAGAGAGGCTCGCCAGGTGCGCCAGGCTCTTTAGTTCTATCCAGAACAGCAATGCGCTTACAGCTGGCAGGAATTGCTTTACGCAAGGCTTCGTTGACGAAGGGCCGGTAGAGGTGAACGCTGACTAAACCGTATTTCTCGCCATTGGCATTTGCGTAGTTAATAACTTCACGAATTGTATCGACAACTGAACCCATGCAGACAATGATATTCTCTGCTTCAGGATCGCCGAAGTAGTTAAAGAATTGATAGTCCCGGCCGGTCAATCCAGAGATGTCATCCATATACTTTTGGACAATTTCTGGGAGTCGGTCGTAATAGGGGTTAGAAGCTTCACGAGCCTGGAAGAAAATATCCGGGTTTTGTGCAGTACCGCGCTCCGAGGGATGGTTCGGACTTAGGGCACGATTTCTGAACGCTTCAACTGCATCCATGTCGACCAATTCTTTGAGGTCGTCGTAGTCCATGATTTCAATCTTCTGAATTTCGTGTGAGGTTCTGAAGCCGTCAAAGAAGTGCAGGAATGGTACTCTGCCCTTAATTGCTGCCAAGTGAGCAACAGCGGCTAAATCGTGAGCTTCCTGGACTGAGGAGGAGGCTAGCATGGCAAAACCGGTCTGGCGGCAAGCCATTACGTCAGAATGGTCACCGAAGATTGAGAGGGCGTGAGTTGCAATTGCTCTAGCTGAAACATGAAAAACCGCCGGTAAAAGCTCACCGGAGATCTTATACATATTGGGAATCATTAAGAGCAAACCCTGGGATGCTGTGTAAGTGGTAGTTAGTGCACCGGTATTTAGTGAGCCGTGTACTGCAGCTGCCGCACCGGCTTCGGACTGCATCTCGATAACATTGACCGTCTGGCCAAAGATATTCTTGCGATCTCCCTGGGCCCATTGGTCTACATAGTCTGCCATCGGTGAGGACGGAGTAATTGGATAAATACCCGCAACCTCAGAGAAGGCATAGGAGGTATACGCCGCAGCGGTATTACCATCCATGGTCATAAACTTCTTTTCTTTTGCCATAAAATCTCTCCTTTTTATGTCAGCAAGATACCCTATTTTTAATTCTGCAAGATAACTTGCCTATTCAACCTAGTATTATAGCAGAAATCGGACTTTACTGTTGTGACCGCCGTCACAACAGCAAAGTCGATAGTCTAGATTATTGCTTTTGCTCAGCTGCTGCAGAGGCTCCAGAAATCTTTGCAAAATCTTCAGCTTTGAGACTTGCTCCGCCAACTAAGCCGCCGTCAATATTCGGCATGGCAAAGAGCTCAGCGGCATTGTCCGGCTTAACCGAGCCACCGTAGAGGATGACGAGCTGTTCAGCCGCGACCTGGGAAAACTCTTCAGCAATCAGTTCACGGATATAGCGACAAACCTCCTCGGCCTGTTCACTACTTGCAGTTCTGCCAGTACCAATTGCCCAGATTGGTTCATAGGCAATAGCAATGCGCCAGAAATCATCAGCCTTTACAGCTTCCAGGCCAGTCAAGACCTGCTCCTTAATAACTTCGAGTGTGGCATCAGCTTCTCGTTCTGCTAAAGTTTCACCACAGCACATAATTGGGAAGCGACCCCAATTTAAAGCTGCTAGTACTTTTTCGTTCACCAGCTCTGAGCTTTCACCAAAATACTGCCGCCGCTCAGAGTGCCCGAGGACGACATAAGGTACGCCCATTTCCGCCAGGGCCCGCAGTGAAATCTCGCCGGTGTAAGCGCCGTTATCAGCAGCATGGCCATTTTCTGCACCGATAAAGATCCGGCTGTAGGCTGTCGCCTCGAGAGCCGTGCTGAGGACGGTGTAGGGTACGTTAAAGATAATCCGCTCGGGACTTTCATCAAGCGCCTCAATAAATTCAGCAAAGAAGCTCTTGGCCTCTGCGGGAAGCTGCTTGTTCATCTTCCAGTTACCGGCGGGGATATTCCTTCTGCCGTGTGCCGGTAAGAGAGCTGCCAGGCCAGGTAAGTTTTTACCCTCTAACAACTCCAGGGATGCGCCACCCCCAGTTGAGATGTGCGTAAATTGCTCTGCATAGCCTGAGTTTTCAATCGCCGCAGCCAAGTCACCACCACCCACGATCGAGCGGGCATTGGATTCGGCAATTGCCTTCGCCACAGCATTGGTACCCTCAGCAAACTGCGGGAATTCAAAGACTCCTAAAGGTCCGTTCCAGACCACCGTCTTAGCATCTTTTATAGCTTCAGCAAAGAGCTTTACAGTTTCTGGCCCCAGATCAAGCCCCATCATCTCAGCAGGAATTGCGTCGGCTTTAAAGCTCTCAGCCTTTGCCTCACGGTCAAATTCCGTAGCGCCGAGCAGATCGACTGGGAAGATGAGTTCCACCCCGCGTTGCTCAGCCTCTGCCATCAGGGCCTTAGCCTCTTCGAGCTTATCGCTTTCGCAAAGTGACTTACCGACTGAAAGACCCTTGGCTGCGAGGAAGGTGTAGGTCATCCCACCGCCAATGATGATTTTGTCGGCTTTCTTCATGAGATTCTTGATTACGCCAATTTTATCGGAAACTTTTGCCCCACCGAGAATCGCCACAAAGGGATGCTCAGGAGCTTCAAGCGACTCGGCCATAATCTCAATCTCTTTTTGCATCAGATAGCCGGCAACTGGGTAGAGGAAATGTGCAACCCCCTCTGTGGATGCGTGAGCACGGTGGGCCGTGCCGAAGGCATCGTTCACATATAGCTCAGCTAAAGAGGCCAGCTCTCTGGCAAATTCCGGATCATTCTTTGTTTCTTCCTTGTGGTAGCGGACGTTTTCCAAGAGCAGGATCTCACCGTTTTTCAGGGCTGCTGCCTTAGCTTTAGCAGATTCGCCGATGACATCCTCGGCATGCTGGACAGGACGCTCGATTAGTTCACTCAAACGCTCTGCGAGAATCTTTGTACTAAGTTCCGGATCGAAACCTTTCGGCCGACCGAGGTGGGTGACCAGAATAACTCTGGCATCCTCTGCGAGCAGTTTTTTAATAGTTGGTAGGGCTGCCCGGATTCTGCGATCATCTGTGATTGCTCCGCTGGCCTTATCTCTAGGCACATTGAAGTCCACGCGAACGAGGATTTTTTTACCGGAAATATTCTGCAGTTGATCAACAGTTTGTTTCTTGACTTGGGCCATAATTGCCTCCTTAAAAAAGCACTATGTTATACTGTGTTTATTCGCTTCAAATATAACAAATTAGGGCTCAAACAGCAATTGGCGCCCCTGATAAATGCGAGGATGATATGTTAATCTCTCTTGTTATTCCTGCACATAACGAAGCTTTGCAAATTCCTACGACTATAGAAAGCTTGCAGAGTGTTCTGCCAGCAGAATATAGCTATGAGTTTATCTTCATAGATGACGGTTCTGAGGATCAGACTTGGGCTGTACTTAAGGCAGCTCAAAAGGAGGAGCCACGCCTGAAATTATTGCGTTTATCGCGTAATTTCGGCAAGGAATCCGCACTGCTTGCAGGCTTAGATGCAGTGCATCCTAAGTCTTCTGCGCTAATCGTCTTAGACTGCGACTTACAATTTCCACCACAATATATCGCAAAGATGCTAGAGCTTTGGCAGTCCGGCTATGAGATAGTTGCTGGGCGGAAAATCACGCGTCAAAAGGAGAGTTTTTTCTCTCGCTTGAAGGCCAAGGGCTTCTACCGCTTCTTTCGCCGACTTTCCGGCTACGATTTAAACAATGCCACGGATTTTCAGCTTTGGGATCGCAAGGTTTTAGAGGCCTGGTATGGGCTTAGCGAGCGCATCTCATTCTTTCGTGGACTTTCCCTCTGGCTCGGATTTAAACGCTGCAGCTTCGACTTTGAAGTTGCAGAGCGGGAACATGGTGAGAGCAGTTGGAACTTTTTCTCCCTGCTTCGCCTTTCGCTCGATGCCATTACCGGCTTCTCAGCAAAGATTTTGTTAATTATCCCAATTTTAGCCGGTGTTTTTTGGTTGTTTTTCCTGATTCTAGGCATCCAGACCCTTTACCACTTTTTCAACGGACAGGCGGCAACTGGCTTTACCACAGTAATTTTGCTCCAATTGTTAATCGGTGGGGCCATTCTCTTCTCAATTAGCCTGATTGCAATTTATATTGCCCGCCTCTTTATCGAGGTCAAAGGTCGGCCCCGCTATCTCCTGTCTGAGCTGAGCTTCGACCAGGATCGTTTTTCACTTCATAATCGCAGCCTGGCCGAGCAAGAAAAGGAGCTGCAAAATGGCAGTAAAAAGATATTCTAGTGGGCTAGGAACTGATTTTCCTGCGACAGACTGGCGGCAATTTTTTTGGACCGAGGCATATTTAAAAAGAGACTGTTTCGACTTGCACCTACACTCCACTGCTTCTGACGGCAGCCAAAGTCCTAGTGAACTAGCCCAAGAGCTACTTGAGCGCGGTTTGCGTGACGTCGTTTTAACCGACCATGATACGCTCGCTGGGCAGGCGGAATTTCAGGCTGCCCTAGCAAATCTTGGCCATCAGGGCCCAGAAATTTACGGTGTCGAGTTAAGTGTCCTAATGCCAGAAAGTGAAGCTTGCGCAGCCGAGAATAAGGGCCAGGAGGTCCATCTTTTAGCCTATTTTGATGCGGCCTCAAAGGCGCGCTTCGAAGCCTATCTGGAGACTGAGCGAAAAGAGCGCAAACTGCGCAATCAAGGAATGCTCGAACGGCTAAATAGCCTGGGTTATGCGATTACTGCAGAGGAATTAGAGGCAGTAAATAGCAAGTCTGAACAAAGCTCGACCGCGGTTATCGGGCGTGTGCATATGGCCAAGGTTCTGCAGCAAAAAGGCTATTTCAATTCAATCGATGAAGCCTTTAATCAGCTTTTACTTGAGGGGCGTCCAGCCTATCTCCCACGCCAGCGAAAAACGATTCAAGCAGCCATCAAAGCTGTCCACTCTGCTGGCGGTTTAGCCGTCCTCGCCCACCCACACGAATATGGCTGGTTTACTGGGCCGCGGCTCGGTCTTGTGCCAATCTCTGCTTGGCAAAAAATCTCAAGTCTAGCTGCGGCAGGCTTAGACGGCTTAGAGGTTTGGCATGGTGATGCTGGAGAAGAAGTTCGTCAGGCCGCTTCCCTGATTGCCCTAGCTTTGAGGCTCTTCCGGACGGGAGGCTCGGATTACCATGGCAGCAATCGCAAGCGTGAATTATTTAAAGCTGGCAGCATCAATGCTCCTCCGGAAATTCTAGTGAGCGCAGCCTGCCTCTTTAAGGCTGATCAGCTCTTTATGGGGCAACGTCCCGAGGGCAGCTTCATGGCTGGCTACTGGGAGCTTCCAGGTGGGAAGGTGGAAGCTGGAGAATTTCCAGACCAGGCCCTCTGCCGTGAACTTAAAGAAGAGCTCGGGCTCGAGCTTACAGTCGATCAATTAGGGAAAGATCCGTACTACTTCTTACTTTGGGACTACGCTGATTTGCGCGTCAATTTAATTTTCTACCGCTTAAACTTGAGTGCAGAGACTGAGCCCATCTTACTCGAGCATTCCGCTGGCGGCTTCTTCAGAGAAAAAGAACTGGCAGAACTCCAAGTCCTGCCAGCCAACGAATGCTTATTAGAAACTATCTTTTCACCCGCCGGGTAGAAACTAATCACCTCAACAGCCTGTCTCCTGCGACGAATCTGGTACCTGATAAGACGGGTAAGTGCCCGGATCGTAATAATTGTTCTTGCTCTGTTCCCCGCCCGGATTGTAGTCATAATCGTAGCCACCGTTCTGCCATTTATTTGTTGGCTCATAGTTGTAACCCGTAGAACTCGGGCTCAGCGGCCAGGAATTGTCATTATCAGACTCCTCTGTCTCACTGCCCTTAGGCTTTTTCCCAACCAGATAAATAGCTGAGAAGGCCGGATAAGTGTAGCTCGTGATCCAATCCTTCTGAATGACCTCGCCATTTTTTAACCAGAGACGGTATAAACTAGTTTTATAACCTTCAGAGCGCTGTCTAAATACTTTAGTCTCACCAGGCTCTAAATCTTCAGTCTCGCGCTTTTCATCTGGACCGGGTTTGATCTTATCACCATGCTCGACATACAGCTGGGTTGTCAATCCTGCCTCACGAGCCGGGCCATAAATCTCAAAAATCACTGAGGGATTAGAGAAATAAGCAATTATTTTTACTGGTGCTTTGAGATTATTCTGAATCTTTAAGTCGGACCAGCCATAGGCTACCATTGCATCTTGACCGAGTTCACAGTAATCCGAGGGCAGGTCATGGTTATGCGCCTCAACGATATCCAAGCCGGCCAAAATAGCTGCCTGGAATAAGGTCGTTGAAGTCTGGCAGATTCCGCCACCCAGGCCTGAAACTGTTACTCCATCTGACTGGATGCCGGCATCGGCCCAGCCATCGCCCGGCTGGAAGTCACCCATCACATTCATGAAGGAATAAATCTGCCCTGGCTGGATAATTGCGCCACTAATCTTCTCACAGGAAACGATTAGGTTGTGAATTCGATTCGCGTCATAGTAAGGAATATTAGTATAAGCACTGGCTAGAAGACTAAAGTCAGTCTCTAAGTCTGAGGCTTGGATCTCTGCATCTACCGGCTCCAGATTCAGCTCAATTCGTGAATCTAGCTGTCCCTTGAGTAGGCGCTCTTTGAGCTCCGCAACAAAGGCTCCCCGATTGAAGGCCAAGCCAGTTTCAGCAGGTTTCAACTCTAGCTTCCCGCCGGCCGTACTGTTCTCAGCGTAACTTGCGTCTTTGGCCTGCTTATTAAAATTGCGCTCCAATTTATCTAAAACTTTCGCTAAGTTTTCAGCTGAAGCTTCGAGGGGGATCTCAAGACTTCCACCCTTCTGGCTTTTAACTGCTTCAGCTAATATTTTGCGCAATTCAGGCTCAGCAATCTTCAAACCTAGCTCAGGGCCGCTAACCCGCACTTCTTTTTCACCGTGATAGAAGGTGAATTCGTGCGCGATTAAGTCATCGAGATGCTGATTCAAAGCTTCTATAGCTGCATCAATCTCTAAGTCACCAAGCTGAATACCGCTTAGGCTTAGATTGCTTGGTAGACGCTCAGATTTAAGCTCTGAATCTGCAAGTTCCTTAGCCGGCTTTGTCGTACGTGCTGGACGTAAGACATTCTGTTCATCCAGGGCGGAATAATTTCTCAACCATGAAAAATAAACTACTACTACAGCAATTAAAAGGAGGCAAAGACTCACGAAGAGACTTCTTTTCTCACGCCTCACACGCTGGTTCTTTGTTTTTTTTGCTCCGGCCTTTGCATCCTGATTTTGCCGTGCCATACAGCCCCTACCTCTCTAATTATGAATCTCTATATTCTAGTAGAAAATCCTCCGTACATGAGCTATTTGCGACATGTACCATTCTAATTGGTCCACATTAACTCCCGTAGCGGGGGTTCCGGCGTGGACAATCTGCCCGTTCCCGATATATATCATCGAGTGATAAATATCCCCAGCTCTACCTAAGAGAATGATATCACCTGGCAGCAGGTTGTTTACATCACCACCCCAGTTTACAGGACTTCCAGCATGAACCTGATCATAAGTGGTTCGACCTACTGAAACGCCCATCTGAGCCAAGAGGAATTGGACAAAGCCTGAGCAGTCAAAAGCGTCCGGTCCGGTGGCACCTAGAACATAGGGCTTACCGACATGCTGCAGGGCTAGGTTAACCAGACCCTGACCACCGGCTGAAGGTTCAGCAACGGGGATTTCTGGCTCGTACCAATCATTCTCATCCACGAACTCATCGTAGTCATGGAAGTTCTCGCCGGCCTCCTCTAAGGGATTCAAATCCTCAACCGGATCAAATTGGACTAGGTCACCATAGATGTAGCCAATTTGCCCATCCGGCAAGATGACCTGATACCAGTCGATGCCGTAAGCAATACACTGCACGGAGTCGCCGTAGTACAGCTCCCCGATAATTTCACTTTCTGTGGATGGAGTTTTGCGAATTCTCACGCCAGAGTTCTTTGAATACAAAGTGGCCTCGAATGGAGTTAAATTATCCAGCTCCTCATCGCTCAGGGTGATGACTTCTACAACCTCATGCTCGACCTCGACTTCACGGAGTAAATCCTTGTAGATGTAACCTGCTGTACCGTCTTGGAAAACGACGTATGACCAGGCACCATTACTGGAAACCTCCCAGACAAAGTCCCCACGAACTGCTTCTCCGAGCTTCGGCGCATCGATTGAAGCATCCTGACGAATATTAGCAATTTCAGCAAAGACCCAGAGTTGAACCCCTGTTTCGACAAAATTGCCCATCTCAAAGGCAGCTGTCAAAGGTAGCTCATAAGTTGCAGTAACTGTATCTTCTTGAACCTGAATCCCCAAATCGTCGGGAATTGCAGCTTGGATAGCCTGGACCTGCTGCCGAATAAAGGGTTGCAAATCGGATTCCGCATCGGCCATCTGACCGAGGCTGTAATTTTCCAATACTTCGTCAGCTAAGGCTAAGCTCTTGCCCTTCTCTAGCAATTCACTCATCTCAGCCATTACGGCTGCGGGATCCTTAATAATCCTGCGCTCACTACGCCCGGCTTGTTGCTCTGCTAGTTCAGGCTCAGCTTCTGTCGGCATAATTTTTAAGGTCTCTAAGATCTCCCGCTCGGTGTTGCTCGCTTGCTCAATTGGATTAAAGGCAATCTTTTCAGCATTCTTTCTGCCCTGACGAGAGAGTAGGAAAAAGCCAGCTGCAAGCAGGAGGAATAACGCACTGACTACTGCTAGTACGATAACTGTGACTCGCAGCCAGGGCTTAGCAAAGCTGGATTCCTCCCCTGCTTTAGAACTGCGTTTCTCTGAATCTGAACTTGGGTACTTCTGCAAAACAGGCCTCCATTAGACAGAATTAATAGCAACACCTATGTCTCCATCTTTAGTTTTCTAATTGTATGAAATTTAGGCTCGCTTTACCAGCAATCTATGTTACAAGACTGTTGCAGCAAAATATAATTGAAAGTCTAAAAAGGCCGGCTTAGGTCGCCAGGAAGTCTGCTCGTGGCGTAAACGGCAGGCTTAGCTGGTATCCCTTAGAGCGTAACAATTCAGCCTTGTAGAGCAATAAATTGGGATTATAGCCACAGGTTTGAGCCGCCCACTCCAAGGCTGCCCCCTCCTCCATTAAGTCAAAGAACTCGCGGTCTGTGAGCAATAACTCGGCCGCAAAGAAATTGGCTTCACGCTCTAATTTAGAGCGCGGATCAAAGAGGCTGTGATCAATAAACTCCCGACCCGCCTCAATGTAATCTTGATGCAGCTGATCGTGACCCAACTCATGGGCAATAATCTCAGCAATCTGAGGCTCTGCTAAGTCCGCCTTGTAGAAAATACAGCGCCAGTTATTCAGCACCATGTACATCCCCTTCAACTGCTCAAAGTCAAAGCGTGGGAAAAGATGAATTCCATCCGCTTCAGCTAAAAGTAGAGGGTCTCTGCTCTGATGCTTCTCGCATAAGGCCGCACAGCTATCTATGATGTAACTGTATTTTTGCAAGGCCTAACTCTCCTGACCGGGCTCCTCAGAATCGCTGCGCTCGGCGCGCCTACTTTCCCAGTAAGCCTGCGTGATAGCCTCCATCGCTGCATCGCGATCATTCTCGTTCAGATAACCGCCTGCAAAGAGCGTGGTCAGGCGTGAAACCAGTTCCTCAACCGCCGCTTTGCCATAGACGCCGGACCAATTGAAGCTTTCCAGCTCAGGTGGATTTTGCCGCTCACTTAAAAGATAATCTGCTGAAACATTAAACTCATCAGCGAGTAGGCCTATAACCTGCGCCTGCTTCGGCAAGCAGCGCCCCTGCTCATAGTTGATTACAGTGCGTGTGGAAACGCCTATTTTTTCGGCCAAATCCTTTTGCGTGAGCTGCTGAGCTCTGCGCAATTTGCGTAATTTTGAACCGAAGTCCAGAGCCATCTGCTCTTCTTTTGAAAGATTATTTAACATCTTTAAAGCCTCGCTATCCTTAATCAACTTTCACTTGACAGTGAAACAACTTTCAGCTATTCTGTTTTCACTCGAGCTGCAAGTTGTTTCATCTCAACCTTACTTTAGTGCAGCTTAGCTGTCAAGCAGAGAGGAGAGCTGATATGTCCGCCCTAAGTTCAGAGCACTTTGCCAGCAGAGCCACAGATTTAGGCGAGCGCAGTATCTTGCATTGCGATATGAATGCCTTCTATGCCTCTGTCGAGATGATTTTAAACCCCCAACTCCGCGGTAGCAGGATGGCAGTTGCCGGAAGCCGGGAAGATCGCCACGGCATCATCCTCGCGAAAAGTGAAGCCGCAAAACAAGCTGGAGTGAAAACTGGGGAGGCAATTTGGCAAGCCCAGCAAAAGTGCCCAGATCTCATCCTCGTCCCCCCGAACTATGAAGCATATCTCTATTACTCTCGCTTGGCTCGCAAGATTTACTACGAATATTCAGACCAAGTGGAAAGCTACGGTTTAGACGAGTGTTGGTTAGATGTCAGCGAGAGTCAAAAACTCTTTGGCAGCGGAGCCGAAATCGCCGATCAATTGCGCGCACGGATGAAATCTGAGTTGAAGCTCAGTATCTCAGTTGGAGTCAGCTTCAATAAAGTTTTTGCTAAGTTCGGTTCTGACTATAAAAAACCGGATGCGAGCACAGTCATCGGACGTCACGATTTTCGCCGTGTAATTTGGCCCAGGCCGGCCTCTGAACTGCTTGGAGTTGGTCCCGCAACGACGCGTAAGCTTGCTAAGTATGGCATCTTCACGATTGGCGACCTAGCGCGTGCACCCCGAGACTTCTTAGGGCAAAGACTCGGGGTTAATGGGCTGCGCCTCCATGACTGGGCCAATGGACTAGACTCTGGCCGCGTGCGAATCTTTGGTGAAAGCATCCCCGTTAAGAGCATCGGGCATGGCCTGACCTGTCGCCGAGATCTGCAAAATGCCGAGGAGGTTTTTACCGTTCTACTTAAACTTAGTCATGAGCTGAGTTACCGTTTGCAGGAAGGCAATTATAAGGCCGGGGGAATCCAAATTGGCCTGAAGGATACTGAGCTACATACTGTCGAGCTGCAGAAACCCCTGCCCTATCCAGCCAGCTCTGAGCTTTATCTTGCTCGCCACGCCTTCGCCCTATATCTGGAAAAATATCCACAAAATAAGCCTTTGCGCGCCTTAAGCGTCCGCGCCATTCAGCTCCAAGCTGCGAATCAACCAATCCAGGAACATTTTTTTGAAGACTGGCAGAAGCTTGAAAAACTAGAAAAACTAAACCGCATCAGCTACAGCTTGTCAGAAAAATATGGGCGGAATATTCTCTGCCCTGCGCGTCTACTCAACTGTGACTATACTGCAGAGAATCCTCCGCTCTTAATTCGCCCACCGGGACTACCCCTGGATAATTAAGTTCTGCTTAAGAATTCCACTGCGAAAAGGCCTTATAATATAAGGACTATTATTCCTTTAAAACAGGGCTGAAGTATGGAGGAAGCAATGCACTCAATTTTAATCGTCGATGATGACCGCGATATTCGGGAAGCTGTGAAAATCTATATGGCTTCTGAGTTCAAAGATATTTACCTGGCGGAAAATGGAGTAGAAGCTCTAGAAATCGTCCGTGAAAAGCAGCCGGAAGTTGTCATTTTGGACATTATGATGCCAGTTATGGACGGTTTTGAATGCGCGGAAAAAATCCGTGAATTCTCCAACGTCCCGATTATCTTTCTCTCAGCGAAAGATCAGGATGCAGATAAAATCGCCGGTCTGAACATTGGTGCAGATGATTATTTAACTAAGCCCTTTAACCCCTTTGAGCTCTTAGCCAGAGTGAAGAGTATCCTCCGCCGCTACACCGACCTCGGCGCTCAACCTAAAGCCCCGGAAGAAGTTTATATTTGTGGCAACCTCCTCTTGGATAGTAAAAAGGAGATGGTCAGCCGTGATGGGGAGTGGGTGAACCTAACTCCAACAGAGTATAAGATCTTCGAATTCTTGATGCTAAATCCTAACCAGGTCCACTCCTCAAAGGATATTTACTCAGCAGTTTGGCAAAGTAAGCCCTTCGGAGCTGAAGGCACCCTGGCCGTTCATATCCGTCACCTCCGTGAAAAGCTCGAGATCAACCCTGCTGAACCACGTTACATTACCGTAGTCTGGGGGCAAGGTTACCGCCTCTATAACGAAGATGCGCTAAGCCAAGCAAAGACGGAGGACAAAGAGTCTGAATGATTTTTACTAAAATCATAAATAAAAAATTTCTACGCTACCTGGCCTGGATCCTACTCTTTATTTTAATTCTCACTGCCAGCTCATTCGTAAACACCGGTAAAGCCTTTAGGTCGATGCGTGAGGAAAGCGCTCTGGGCGTCGAATATTACCCTGAAATCAGACCTTACATCAATCACTCCGCACGCTCTGCGATGGACTTATTGGCCCTCAAAAATCTTTCCGAGCTGTACTCAGAGCACGCTGTGCCCGAAGCCCAGCTCGAGGCTGGAGAAGGTTCGGAGAAGGACTTCAAAACAGCTGACAGGGCTGTCCCGGACGAGAGCCCAGAGGAAGTAGATTCGGACTTTGCAAATGAGAGCATAAATCTGGATCTGATCGAGGATTTAGAACTGAGCGATCGCTCAGAAGAGTATCTCGAATCCTTGGCTTCAGAAATCAAGCCTTTGGCCTTTGAAATTTACCTCTTCCCCCTGATTTCTACCCAGGATCGCCAAGGACAGTTTCCCAGTAACCGCCTTAGCTATCCTCCACCTGCCGAGGCGAAACTCATCTTCGCGAGCCCCTTTGAATTTGAAATTCCGCCTGAAACCCGGGCTAATTATGCCTTTGTCAACCGAAACTATTTGGCACAAAATGTCGGCTCACCTATACATCAGATTGATGACGCCGCTACCATTAGCTACGGTTTTAATTCTGATCAGATATATTACTCCAGCTCAGAACTTGACTTTGACTTCCAGATCTTGGTCTATACGACCTTAACTAAACTCCCTGGTCGCCAATCCACAATGCTTGAATCAGTGATTTCCCGCCGCGACAAAATTTTGGCGATGGAACCTAAGCATAGTCAGATAGTCTTCGTCTCAGTGGTCTTTTATCTGCTCTCTTTTGCGCTGCTTTGCACCCTCTTACATTACGCTTGGCAAAGCCAGCCCAAGACTTCTTTGCCCCTTGATTTCTTTGCTCTCATCTGCTTTTATATATTTTCTCTGCCCTATGCTTTCGGAACCTCTTCGACGAATAGCTTCTCACCGCGGAGATTGTTCTGGCAAATTATTTTAATCAGCGCAATCTGGACAATTCCGCTCTTTTGCCTCTGTCTTTTAATCTATGCTGCGACCGCCCAGTATCGCAATAATGCGCTCAGAAAAAATCTCTTAATTACTAGGCTATTGACTAGAATTAAGCGGAGTTTTCAGGCCTTCCGTAAGGCCGATAAAAGCTGGCCAACTGAGGTCAGAAGACATAATCGTTGGAGCTTTTTACTAGTTATTATTCTTTTAATATTAATCGCCACCGGACCAAGAGCTCTGGCCTTAATCTTGCTCATCCCGCTCTTTTATATTGGTTACCAGTTCTTTATGGAAATGAGTCACCTGATTCAAACGGCTGAACAGCCAATCCTGGCCTCTGCTCCCGACCCTGAACTAGACTCCACTGAGGCTGAGAAAAGTCATGGCTTCAGACTTTTCACCCTACTTCAGCCGCTGGAAGAAGCACTCGAGCGAAATCATCGCATCAGTGCTGAAAACTTAAAGGCTAAATTAAAATCTGAACGGATGCGCTCAGAGCTTATCACCAATGTCTCTCATGACATTAAAACACCCTTAACTTCAATTATGTCCTACGGCAATTTATTGCATGAGCAACTGCTGGAAGAACAGTATCAAAACCAGGTTGGTTTAGATTATCTGGAGATTATCTTAAAGCAGACCCGGCGCCTACAAAGACTAAGTAATGATTTAATCGAAAGCTCCAAACTGCATTCCGGCGTTGTCCACCTAGAGCTCAGCGTCTTAAATCTGAACGAGTTTTTAAACCAGGCTTTGGCAGAATATATCGAGCTCTTTAAAGACCGCCAGCTCGAACTCATTGCAGAAGTTTCTGAGGAGGTCTTCGTCATAGCTGACGGCGATGCCCTCTGGCGGGTCCTAGGCAATCTTTTAAATAATATTGCTCAGTATAGCCGCCCGGAAAGCAGAGTTTACCTGAGCCTGGAAGTCGATCAGGAAGAAGGATATGCACAGCTCTGGCTGCGCAATCTCTCTAAGGAAGCATTAAACATGCCCTCTGAAGATTTACTAGAGCGCTTTGTTCAAGGCAACACAGCGCGCAATTCGGAAGGTTCAGGCCTCGGGCTATCGATCGCCTCTAGCTTAATGGAATTGATGTATGGAAAGCTAAATTTGGAGGTTGTCGCTGACCTCTTCACCGCTGAACTCGTGATACCTCTAGCACCGCTCACAATCGGTTCGGAGAGCTCGGAAGAAGAAAGCTCGACTAATCCAGACAGCCCAGAGCCTAAATTAATAGAGTCCGACTCGACTGAGCCGGACCCCCAGGATAAATAATTTAATTAACTACTTAAAGTCTAGACCCCAGGTACACCAAAGGTCGATAAGAGCAAGTGGGCGGTTGCAAAGTAGATAACCAGAGCCCCAGCGTCGACAATCGTCGTAATTAAGGGGGCAGCCATAATCGCCGGGTCAAGCTTCAAGCGACTTGCCACGAGGGGAAGAATTCCGCCAATTGCTGCCGACATAAAGACCGTGACAAAGAGCGCCACAGAAACAGTCATCGCAATTGTAAAGTCATATGAGATGTAGATTCTAATGAAGTTAATCACGGCCAAAACCAAACCCATAATCATGGAAACTCTGGTCTCTTTCCAGAGCACACGGAAAATGTCGCCAAAGCCAATCTCACGCAAGGTCATACCACGAATCATCATCGTTGAAGTCTGAGAGCCTACATTACCACCGGTATCGGTCAACATCGGGATAAAGAAAACTAGGGCGGGCAAGGCGACAAAGGCCTGCTCATAACGCTCCAGAATATGACCATTGACCATTGCAGAAATCATCAAAATCAGCAGCCAAGGTATTCTACTCTTGGCGTGGCTAAAAGTTGAAGTCTTCAAATAAGGACGCTCTGAAGGCATCATTGCTGCCATCTTTTCAAAGTCCTCTGTGACCTCTTCCTGCATGATATCAACAGCGTCGTCAACCGTGACGATACCGACTAAGCGGTTCTCATTATCGACCACCGGAATGGCTAGGAAGTCATATGTATGGAAGAGGTTGGCTACGTTTTCCTGGTCATCCAAGGTATTGGCCTTGACAATATCTGTTTCCATCAAGTCGCCAATCAATTCATCGTCATCTGCTAACAATAGGGCTTTAACCGAAACGACGCCTTCGAGGATACGCTGGGCATTGGTCACGTAACAGGTGTAAATGGTCTCACGATCCTCACCATGCTTGCGAAGATGTTCAATCGCCTGACCCACCGTCATATTCTTTTTCAAATCCGTGAACTCCGCGGTCATAATCGAACCGGCTGAATCCTCCGGGTATTGTAAGAAGTGATTGATTAGCTGTCGTTTCTCGCTATCGGTTATCGCAAGGAGCCGCTTCACAACAGAAGCCGGCATCTCCTCGAGGAAGTCAACAGCGTCGTCGACAAAGAGCTTATCCAGCATATCCGCAACTTCACGGTCAGAGAAGGCCTTAGCTAAATTACGCTGAGAGGACGGCTCTAGGTGGGCAAAAACCTCTGCCCCTAGCTGTTTTGGCAGCATTCTGAAAACAACAGCCGCCTCGTCTTCATGTAATTCCTCGATAAAATTAGCAATATCTACTTCGTTATCGTCGACGAGCTCATGTCTGAGCTTTAAGTAACGACGTTCTTTTAACAGATCTCGTAAGTAATCCCAGTATTCTTCTCGCGTCATCAATTCTTTATCCATCAGCTCAGTCCCCCTCTTTTCCAGGCCAGCTCAGCTAGCTTAGATTTCTAAAAACTCATACTGCCAGATCCAGAAAATCTCCATCTTATAGTTCCGGCTTAAAGCATTAAAGCCCTGAAACAAGTATGTTCCAGGGCTTTAATCTAGCTGTGGTGGGTACTACTGGACTCGAACCAGTGACCCCTTGCATGTCAAGCAAGTACTCTAACCAGCTGAGCTAAGCACCCACGGCTCTATGACAGAATACTTAGTACTCCATGATTTGTCAAGCTGCTTTTTCGCTTGAGATCTAAAGTACTTAGAACTAAGGCTGAAGACAGGCTAGCTGCTCTTTTTAGGCTGATTAAAGTAGCACTCTTTAAATTACTTTTAAGCTTCGTAACCCCTTTTCAGGATTTTTAAAGAGCCAATTATCGCCCGCTCTTTCGAAGCTCCACGCACCCGCCCAATCACTGCAGAGCCTGGCCCACTGACTATGCAATTTAATTCATCACAGCTGAGTTCCCGAGCGTTTACATCACCGACACCTGAAATTTGCAGCTCGCAAGATTTCACATCCCCGGCCAAATTCATATCGCCCACACCAGAGATTACAGCCTTTATACTTTCGCTGGCCTCTTTGATCTCGACATCACCAACCCCGGCTATTAAGAGGTCTAGATCTTTGATTTTATTTACAGTGATATCGCCGCTTCCGAAAACTCTAGCCTTTAAATGCTCTATTTCCATTAACTGACAATCTCCGCTGCCCTTAATATCTATCTTGCCAGCAGCAAATGGCAGTTCGATATTTCCATCCGAGGCTGCGCTGAGATTTAAATCAAAAAACTCCATTCGCGGGTAAGGACAATTAATCAAAATTTCGCCCTCAGTCGAATGCTTTGAATTGATAAAGAAGTTTAGCCCAGACCAGCGCGATTGACGCTCCAGCCTGATCATCAACTCATTGTTTATAATCTCTGATTTAATTAACTCTCGAATATTTTCCGGACCGTCAAAATACCAGCCATAATTCATAGTAGGATCGTGAATGACGCGAAAGTCTATGCTAGAAGCGAGAAACTCCAAGCGCAAAGATTTGAAGTCTAGCTTATCTCTTCTCTCGTCTTCCTCTTTGGCACTCTGGATTATCTCTTCTCGCCCTTCAGCCTCTTTTATCTTTTCCGGATTTTGCCCCTCCTCTACTCGCTCTTCATCCGAGCCGGATTCTTCTTGACTCGCCCTTGCTTGGGCAGCTTCAAAGTCCTTGAGATAGCGATCTTTTTCTACAATCACTATATTTTGGCCAAGATTCATAATTACCCTGCTTGACAAGTCGGCCGTCGAACCATCCTTAAAGCGAATCTTCGGCAGATCCAGCTCGCACTCTGCCTTGGAGGCGTAGCAGGCATAGTCCCCATAGCTCGCCACCCAATACATATCATCAATTTTTTCTGGTAGACCGGGACTGCGCTCTCCTGGACTTTCTGGCTTCTCTTTTTTAAGGCCAAAAAGTTCATCGATACTGAGCTCTAAAACTGTGGCGATTTCAGGCAAGCTGCTGATATCCGGATAGCCCCCTCCGGTTTCCCACTTCGAGACAGCCTGCGCAGAGATACCTAAGAGCTCGGCAAATTCAGCCTGAGTAAGCCCCTTGGCCTTGCGCTTTTGCGCAATTCTAAAACCTAGACCTGCATAATCATATTGAGACATAATTTCCTCCTGCCTTGACTTTATCTATTCTTAGAATCTAGCTTTGCCCTTTCACCCGGCTGAAACAATGGTGCTTAAGTTGTTTTTTAGCTTTTTCTCTCAGCTTTCCGTTGTTCAACTCCTAGTTGATATTTTTAAGAAAGCTAAGGCCTCGCTCTCGCAAGGCCTTAGTTCTAAGTTTTACGCCTTTTGTCTAATTTCTGAAAGTCGGCTGCCATCACGATAAAGAATTTCTGCAATAACTCGTCCTGAAGCTTTCTGAATCTGTGGACGACCGCTAATCTTAGTCGCAATCTGCTCTAATTCACTAATCGACTTTAGCGGCAAGCCCGCATCTTCTAAGCGCGCTTTCAATTCACTCCGGGCCGGGTTCACTGCAATTCCATATTGGGTCACTACGCAGTCAATACTTTCGCCTGGGGTTGAAACGCATTGAATTTCCGGCAAAATTAATGGCATCCTAGCGCGAATTAGGGGAGCAATAATCATTGCCAACTTCGCCCCAGCTGCTGTATCCGAGTGGCCACCCGAGCCACCCATAATCTGACCTTGTGAATTAGTATGAACGTTGACATTAAAATTGCGATCAATTTCAGTCGCCCCGAGGATGACCAGATCGAGATGGTCAACCAAAGCTCCCTGCTTAGATGGCGCGGCATAGTGCATCGCCGACACTTCGCGGTGCTGCGGATTATTGCGAATCGATTCGACCGCTGCTAGGTCAAAGCACTGCACATCATAAAGAGTTTCAAAGCAGCCATCTTCCAGCATCTTGACCAGGTAGGAGGTAATCCCCCCGAGGCCAAAGCTACCCTTAATCCCTTGCTCGAGCATCAGTTCGTGAAGATACTTTGCACTAGCTAAGGAAGCTCCCCCTGCCCCTGTCTGGAAGGAAAATCCATCCTTTAAGAGGCCGGAGGCTTGGATCGTCTTGACTGCAAGCTGAGCCATCAAGAGGCCAATCGGATCCCGGGTAACCTGAGTAGTCCCAGAGACTATCCCCTGGGGATTGCCAATCTGCTCTAGGCTTACGACATAGTCGACCTCACAGCCCGGAATTGAGTAATCCGCAAGAGCTTCATCAATTAGATTATCGCTTAAGGCGATGACCGTCTTGGCCGCTCGGGCATCAGGAAAGGCATAGCCCAGGGAGCCGCAGGCTGAAGGCCCGTACTTCCCACTAAGGTTCCCCTGGTAGTCGGCTGTCGGCGCTGCAATAAAGGCAAAGTCAATCGGAGTCACAGCGTCTAAAATGGCCTTTGGACGCCCGCCGTGGGTTCTAAAGATCACTGGCTTTTCGAGGATGCCAAGACCGATTGCTGCCCCTAATTTTGCAGACATATAGTTACATTCCAGGCCGCTGACAACGCCTTTTTCAATCAGCTCAATCAGCGGCTCGTGACAGTCAAAAAAGGCCGAGGCATTAATCGTTAAATCGCGCTTACCCTGCTTCGCCAACTCTGCCATCACAGCATTTAAAACATAGTCACCATTTCTCAAATGGTGGTGAAAAGAAATTCGAGAACCATTCGGAATATCCAAGTGCGCAATTAATTTCCCAAGATCGGTATATAACTTAGACATCTCTTAACTCCTTAACTGCTCGTTTTGATATTCGTCAAAAAACTTGCTTTGACCTGCATCTAAAAGCCCTAAATCACTGGCCATACTGAGTGTGCGCAGGGCTCTAAGTTCAATTGGCTTGTCAATCATCTTACCCCTGAGGGAAACTGCACCCTGTCCAGCCTTAATCCCTCGATCCAGGCATTCCAAGACTTCTAGTGCATAGCTGATCTCCTCGCTCTTAGGCGAGAAGACTTCATGGATACCGGCCAAATGATGTGGTGAAATACTAGCTTTAGCTGTGAAGCCGAGACTTTTAGCCAGCTCTGCATCTGCCTTCAAACCAGCTAAATCCTGGGCATCTGTAAAGGGGGTATCAATGGCGCCAATCCCTGCAGACTTAGCGGCTAGAACAATCTGGGAGCGCGCGAGGAAAATCTCTGCCCCGCCCTGCGTGCGACTTGCCCCAATATCCGCCGTATAGTCCTCTGCACCTAGAAATAATGCGAGATTACGCGCTGAACTAAGCGCAATTTCGCGGGCCGAAGCTACACCTGCAGCTGTTTCCAAGAGTGGAATTAACTGGATTGAGCCGAGCGGGATCTGATGTCTATTCTCGAGCTCATCGAGCCGCTCCAAAAGGGGCTGCAAGTAGTCTGCAGAACTGACTTTTGGCGGCATAATTGCAAAAGGTCTCAGCGGAACTAAAGCTTCTAAATCTGCCTCCCAGAATTCTGTGTCACAGGCATTGATTCGAATCACCACTTTGCGCTCTCCAAAGTCCAGACTCCGCATGGCCTCGACCAGGAGCTTTCGAGCTGCATCTTTCTGCTCCGGTGCAACCGCATCTTCAAGGTCCAAAATTAAAGCATCAGCTTCGAGTACCGTCCCATTTAAGAGCATTCCAGGGCTATTCCCGGGCAAAAATAATAGGGATCTCAGTTTCATCTTAAGCCTCCCCTTTCGAGGGCAGTTTTCAGCCGCGCCCTAATTGTACAGTCTAAAGCACCCTGATCTTGGAGCTGGACTCTCCCCTTAGTTAAGCCATAATCGGCTAGAACCTCACGCACCGTTTGATCTATCGCCTCGCCGAATTGGGCTTTGACTGGAGAATCTATATTAATCTCCAAAACTTCAGAATCTGGATACACTTCGATATAAACGTCACTCGAGGCATGTGTGCCACAAGTCGCCGCCTGTTTTAACTCCATGCTGTTTGACCCTTTCAAGTATTTTAGGCATTTTCCTAGCCTTTAGTTCACCAAACCAGACAATCTCTGATGGACGAACAATCTTTTAGTCAAGTATAACAAAAAGTCCTGAGAGCAGGCCGTTTTCTTGAACTTTAGTGGAAAAAAGGTTAAAATGTAATAGTTAGCGCGAGCTAACTAACTGTGTTATAGCTTCAGTTGAATAAAATTTTCAGGCAGCCTCTGGCTGTAGAGAATAGCGAGGCTATGGCGCAGAATTTTTTTAGCAATTTAGAAAGAGGCAGAAATGAAAAAAGCAAGAAATAATGGCTGCAGATTTTCAAGATTTTTAGCCCTTGCAGTCTCCGTCATCATGGTGCTCAGCATCCTCACTGCATGTAGTGAATTAAAACAAAGTGCTGACCTTGATGAGAGCAAAAAAACTGTTACCGTAACCACCTCATTTTTACGTGACATGGTTACCGTCTTAGTCGGTGATAAGGTCAACCTCCAGATGATTATTCCGGCAGGTGAAGACCCCCACCTTTACAAACCTCTCCCTGAGGACAGCAAAAAGATTAAAAACGCTGACCTAGTTCTCTACCACGGCCTACACTTTGAAGGCAAGATGGTTGAAGCCCTCGAAGAGTATGGTGTCTCCGTCAGTAAGAACTTCTCCCCGGACGATCTTGGCATTATGGATCAGGACGGTGAAATGATCGTTGACCCTCACTTCTGGTTCAACCTGGACCTCTACAGCATGGCTTGCGAGAACGCAGCAGAAGCGCTGGGCGAATTGCTCCCTGAGGAGAAAGATGAGATTCAGAAGAATCTTTTGGCCTACCAAGAGCAGTTAAAAGAAACTGACGCTTGGATCCGCGAAGAGCTGACCAAGATTCCTGAAGAATCACGTTACCTGATTACACCTCACGACGCATTTAACTACTTCTCCCGCAGCTACGGCATGCCGGTTCAGGCACCGCAAGGCGTCAGCACCGACTCCGAAGTTTCGAGTAAGGCTGTTGAAGAAACTGTTAATTTAATCGTTGAGAAGAAGATTAAGGCAATCTTTGCTGAGTCTACAACCGACCCCGCAAGAATGGAAAAATTAAGAGAAGACTGTAAAGCAAAGGGTTTTGACGTTAAAGTTGTGCACGGTGACGGTCAAGAATTATTCTCTGACTCACTGGCACCGCTTGGCGAGCCCGGAGATAATTTTATCGATATGGTGCGCCACAATGTCAGCCTGATTGTGGAGAATTTGAAATAATGAATGCAAGATTAAGTAATAATTTATCGGACAAAAAGGCAGCTATCACTGTCAATAATGTTACGATGCGCTACCAAGAGGCCCCCGTCGTCCAGGATTTGTCGTTCAACGTCGAACCCGGGACGATGGTGGCCCTAGTAGGGCCGAACGGCGCAGGTAAGTCTACCTTATTTAAAGGTATGCTCGGCCTGCATCCCCTGGTCAGTGGTGAAGTCTTATTCAATGGCGAGCCCTTAAACAATGTGAGACGGCAAATTGCCTACCTTCCGCAGAAGTCAGAAGTCAACTGGGATTTCCCCCTGACTGTTGGCGAATTAGCGGTAATGGGTAGATACCCCCGTCTGTCCTGGTTTAAGCGCCCCCGCAAGCAGGATAAGGAAATCGCAGCCAAAGCTCTCGAGATGGTTGAAATGACCGAGTTTAAGCATCGGCAGATTTCTGAGCTCTCCGGCGGCCAAAAGCAGAGAGCCTTCTTAGCTAGAGCCTTGGCCCAGGAAGCAGACTACTACTTCCTAGACGAGGCCTTCCAAGGCATTGACGTCCGCTCCTCAGAAATCCTCTGGGAAATTCTCGAAGATTTGCGGGCTGCAGGCAAGGCTATTGTCATCGTTCACCACGACCTCGAAGCAGTTGATCAGCGCTTTGACCAAGCTGTTCTCCTCCACCGTAAGTTAATTGCTGCCGGTGACCCGGCCACAACCTTAACTAAGGAGAACCTGAATACCGCATACGGAGGTCCCCAGTCATGAACCTAACTGAATTGACCGCAATGTTAAGAGATATCAACTTCTGGGTTCCTGCCTTGTCGGCAATGATTTTGGCTTTGGCAACCTCTCTGGTCGGCTCAGTTTCAGTTCTTCGAGGACAGAGTTTAATTGGTGATGCCATCGGTCACGCCTCACTACCCGGAGTCATGCTCGCTTTTATGCTCTTTTTAACTCGAGCTCCCTGGGTTCTAATGCTCGGCGCGATGGTTTTCGGCTATATTGCATACCGTTTAATCGAGTATTTGGCCGGCCCTGATAAGGCTGACCTGGACCGTGCTCAAGCCATTGTTTTATCATCATTTTTTGGCCTGGGTATTACCTTGAAGAGCGTAATCCAAAGCCACCCCCACTACCGTCAGGTGCCTAAGGCTGGACTAGAAACCTATATTTTCGGTCAAGCTGCCCTGGCTGCCAGAAAAGACTTGTACATGATTATCGGGGTTGCGATCTTTACGATTATTCTCTTCTTTATCTTCTATAAGGAGATTCAGCTTTCAATCTTTGATGATCGCTTCGCCGATGTGACCGGCTTCAAGCCAGACTTAGTCCATCAGATTACGCTGATTTTAATCCTCGCGCTGATTGCAACCGGACTACGTGTCGTCGGTGCAATTCTGATTGCCGCCTTACTAATCGCGCCAACTGTCGCCGGCTTACAATGGAAGGGTTCTTTCCGCGGCGTCTTAAGGGTCGCTGCGGTGACAGGTGTAGTCTCTGCCTTCCTCGGCACGCTACTTGGCAGATTAGGTTGGCCGAACGGAGCTTCTATTGTCTTTGTGCTGTCGCTAATCACACTTGTTTCAATTGTTATCGGCACTCACAGTACACTGCGTAAAAAGCGAATGAGTCGGAGGTTATAGATGTACGGATTAATTATTCTATTATTTGCCGCTGTTGCTCTGACCTTGCCGGGTTTGTTCCTGGTGCTCAGAAATATGGCGATGCTCGGGGATGCCCTATCCCATACCGTACTTCTCGGTATCGTGCTTGGCTTCTTCATTGCCCCGGATTTGAATTCTCCGGTGCTAATTTTGACTGCCAGTGTATTTTCTGTTTTAACCGTCAGCTTAATTGAATACCTGAACCAAAAGGCCGGGATTGCGGGAGATGCCTCAATTGGTATCGTTTTCCCCTTCTTCTTTGCCCTCGGGGTAATTCTTCTAAGCCGCTATTTACGTAATGTCCACCTCGACTTGGATTGTGTCATCATGGGTGATCTAACCTTTGCCGACTTAGTTAGAACTGAGATTTTTGGGATTAGTGTTCCCAGCAGCTTGGTCTCATTGGCAATTGTTTTAATCTTCAATATCTTCCTGATTACACTATTCTTCAAGGAGCTTAAGCTTTCGAGCTTTGACCCCCTGATGGCAACCCTGGCAGGTTTCCATAATCAGCTCTTGAACTTTGGCCTGAGTTTGATGGTCGCAGTCTCAGCAGTTGTTTCTTTCGAGATTGTCGGTGCCATCTTAGTCATTGCCTTCTTAGTTATTCCGGCCTCCTTTGCGCTCTTATTTACGCGCAGTCTGGGCCAGGCGATTGTTTACTCATTGCTCTACGCTCTCGTAACGGGCAGTGTCAGCTATGCTCTCTCCTGGTACTTCAACCTAAACGCAGCCGGTCTAACAGCAGCGATTATGGGTTTTGTTTATGTCCTTGCCTTTGCCTACCATCAGTATCGCAACTCAGTAAAGTCCGATCGTCGGCAATTTGCCAAACCTAGCGCCTAGTCGCTAAAGTAAAAAGTAGCTCCTCCCGGAAGGGGATGCTAGCCCGTGACTCAGCAGTCTCTGCGGCCAAATTGTTAAATAATATCAGCACTCCGTTCGCTTTCCTAGCTGATACTCGAACAATTCAGGCCTGAACATGACAACTGCAGGGTCACGGCTTTTTTAATTTCTTTTGCAGTTTTGATAAACGCTTTTATATAAAGTAAACAAGTTTTCAAGATATAATTTAATAAATGATATGCAATTTATAATTGACTTTCGTGACTACTCGGCTTATACTGCAACTGATTAGCCAAGGCTAACCCTTTCTAGAAGGTTTAGTTTTAGCTAAATAAAAAAACTTGGGTTGCCGGGAGATTTTAGCTAATTTGGGCTGAAGGAACTCGGCAATTCGACACTATTTCCGGGAGGATAGAAATGAAAAAACAACTTGCAGTACTTTTAAGTCTCTTTATGGTACTCTCTCTCTTCTTAGTTGCCTGTGAAGAGCAGCAGCCAGCCGAGGATAGCGCTGAGGCTCCACCGGCAGCAGCACCTGCCGAAGAACCCGCTGATGCAGCCCCAGCTGAGGCTAGCATGAGTGAGTGGGACGGCGAATGGAATAACATGGGCGCCTACTTGGATGACGAAGAGCTTCAAGAAGGCTTCGTGACCCTCGCTGAGCGCGAAAATGTCACCCCAGAAGAAGCCAAGGCCGCTTATGTCGAAAAACGCCACTGTGAATTTGACGGCTTAATTATCGAAGGCGATAAGGTTCGTTTCCTAAACGCTTTCCCGGCTGCAGAGAATGCTGAAGAGCTTTCTGCTGTCGAGTACGAATTCGTTGAATCACACACCGTGCAGCACGGTAACTTCGAGCTGCAATGGTTCGTCTTTAAGGCCAAAGAGGCCGATGCTAAGTATCCGGTCCTGCTGATGATGGAAGTCCACGGTGAAGAATCCATGACTCACTTCCACATGCGCTACGGCGACGATGTCGATGAATTAATGGCTAAAGAAGGCTGGTATCCCACCTTTGTTAAGCCGAATACCACCACCCAGCAGTTGCTCGAAGAGATCACTGAGTAAGCTCATTAACTCTGCAGGCTGCCTTCCGGCAGCCTGCATTTTTTCCAGAAAGCAGATATCATGCAAAAACGCATTCTCGGTGTAGTCTTGGCTATACTCCTCATGCTTCCGCTCTGCGGAGGCTGCCGCCGCAATGTTTCGGTCAAGGGAGATAAGCCTTTGATTTACACTTCTTTTTTTCCTATTTATGACTTAACCCGCCAAGTTGCCGGTGATACTGTCGATATTCGGACTTTAATGCCAATCGACAAGGATCCCCACCTCTGGGAACCAACCCCGGCCAGTATGAAGGCTTTGACCGAGGCAGACCTTTTGATTGTTAATGGCGCCAACATGGAGAAATGGCTCGATCAAGTCCGTGATGCAATTCCAGGCTTGGAAGTCTTAGTCCTCTCTGACTTCATCGAGCTAATTACTTATAAGGGCGCCGCTGCGATTGGTGACTTCCAATTTCTCGCAGCTCAGGAGGGCAGGCCTGAGGAACGATATAAGATCGACTTTGGCCACACCCATGAAGACTTGATGCGCGTCAGCTTCATGCGCCGCTCGCCTGATGAAAAAATTGAAAAAACTATTGAGCGCGGCAAAAAACAGATGGAAGCTAAGGGTACCGTAATTCAGCAGGAGGGTGAGATTGCGGTTGAGGAAGGACAGGTCTACGCCATTGAAATGGGACATGAGGCTGGTGAGGTTTTCTATCGCCTGCCCGAAGCCGGTGAATGGCTTTTTATCTCAGACCGAGTTTCCGAACGCCTACTCCCCTACACAATTTGCGACCATAATGGTGAGCCTCTGGACATTGAGGTGCTGCTCGAGGGTTCCACCTCCGGCTTTGATAAAATCACCTACGATCCGCATTCCTGGATTGGCCTCGGCAACGCAAAAAAATACCTGAACACAATTCATGATGAGTTGGTCCGACGCTTTCCTGAAAACAAAAGGCTTTATGGCCGCAATAAGCTGAAAGCCGTCGACGCTCTGACTGATTTAGAATATGAATACAAGGATAAATTCAAGGATCTAAAGCGCCGTGAATTTGTCGTTACACACTACGCCTATGAATATTTGGCCAAGGAATTCGACCTGATTCAATTCCCACTCCAAGGTTTAGTTTCAACCGAAACTCCGAGCTTGAAGACGATTCGTCGGGCGCTCGGCTTTTGCCAAAATTACGGGATTAAAGAGGTTTTTTATGAGCAGGGTCACGACCCCGCTGGTGCTAGAACTTTGGCAGAAGAATTAAAGGGGGAGGCTGTGCCTTTGACCTCGATGGAGTATATTTTTGAAAATCCTGATGAATTAAACTATACGGAAATCATGCGCGAGAATTTAGAAAAGCTCTATTCCTCGCTCAGTAAAGGCCAATAGCTAAGAAGCGGAGGAATTTATGCTAGATATTGAAATTAAAAATCTAAGCTTCGCCTACACTGCAGATAAGGTTATTGATGGTTTGAACTTTAATGTAGAAAAGGGTGACTTAGTTGCTGTGGTCGGTGAAAACGGCTCCGGCAAATCGACTTTGATGAAACTGATTATTGGCGAACTGAAACCGGACACTGGAGAAGTTAAAATCTGCGGTGAAGCGGTGAGAAAGCTCAAATCTCTGCGCCATATCGGCTATGTGCCACAGGTGCAAAACTTTAATCAAATCACATTTCCGACTACAACCCTAGAGCTGGTCGTGCTCAATCTCTACGAGGATTTCGGGCTCTTGAAAATCCCGCGTCGCCGCCATAAGCAGAAGGCCCTCGAGGTCCTAGACGAGCTAGGCCTGAAGCACTTTGCAAAGGTGCCATTCAAGGAGCTTTCCGGCGGTTTAAAGCAGCGCACAATGATTGCGCGGGCGATGATGAATGAGACTAAAGTTCTGGTCTTAGATGAGCCCACCGCAGGTGTCGACCAGGAGAGTAAGGAACAGTTTTTGAAATTAATCAAACGCATGAACAGCGAAGAAGGGATTACAACGATTATCGTGACCCATGAGATTGAGACTCTAGCTGAGGGTCTCGACTTCGATGCGATTTATAAGATGGAGGAAGGGAGACTTAGCAATGTTAGAATTTGACTTTATGCGCCGCGCCCTCCTTGCGGGCTTTTTGCTCTCAATTATGGTGCCCCTAATTGGGGTGGTGATGGTTAACCGCCGGACCTCAATGGTCGGTGATGCCTTATCACACACTTCTTTAGCTGGTGTTGCCCTCGGCCTGATCTTCGGCTTTGACCCGGTCTTGGGTGCAATTGCTGTCTGTATTGTGGCGGGCTTTTCGATTGAGACTATCCGTAAACGCTTTCCTCACTACGGCGATATGGCCACCGCTGTAATCATGAGTACAGGCCTCGGTTTAGCCGCTATTTTATCGGACTTTGCCCCTGGTGGTAACACTTTCGAGTCTTATCTTTTTGGTAGTATTTCGTCAATTACTACTGCGGATTTACGCAATGTAATTATCGTATTCTTCCCTGTGATGATCTGCTCGATTTTCCTCTATGGTGCCTTACTCGATATTTCGATTGACAATAATTTAGCCCGGATTGCCGGGGTCAAGGTTGAGCTGGTTAATGGGATTTTCACCCTGCTTTCAGCCATCACAATTGCCCTAGCTTGTAAGATTGTTGGCGCCCTCCTTGTCGCCTCCTTGATTGTCTTGCCGGTAGCCACTGCGCTCTTCGTCAGCCGCAGCTATAAGTCGACGATGATTATTACAATCGTGCTCGGAATTATCTATACCATGGTCGGAATTACCACCTCTTACTACTATGAAATTAAGCCGGGTGGTGCAATCGTCCTGAATGCCGTTGTGGGCATGCTAATTATGAGTATCTACAGTAAGCTGCGTAAAATTAGCCACCATGACGAGCTGCACAGAGCCGGAGGAAACTCTAAGGCTGCGGGCTTCTAAGGCTGAGCACGGCCTCCTATTTTGAGGCCGAGTAAAGTTTTTCAGAAAATTTAAGGATCAGAGTCTGGGCAGGGGCGAGATTTTTAAGCCTCTGCTCAGTTTTTGAATTCAAGCTATAATTTGCTTTTCTCTTTACAGATTTGAGAAGGCTATCTTCGCCCAGAAATAGGGCTAAAAGCTTGCAGTTGACTACCTTTGGTGTTAAATTAGCATGTGGTTTTGAACTATTAGCAATTTAATTGCAAAGCTGTTAACAGCAGATTGAGAGGATATTGCGTGAGCTGGCTTATCATCTGCCTGCCAATCATATTAATTGCCTATCTAGGGGTGCGAGAGAAGTCTCGCAATCAGGCTAACATCGAAAAAATACCTCTACGGATAAATGTGAATGGGATTCGCGGTAAATCAACCGTGACCCGTTTAACTTTTTCGATTTTGCGTGAAGCCGGTTATGAAGTAATCGGTAAGACCACTGGCTCGGCAACTCGGATGCTCTTTTGGGATCAGGAGGCCGAAGAATGTATCGACAGGCCCCCGGCAGGTCCATCTATCAAGGAGCAGGTACGGGTCATTGACCGGGCTGCCAAATACGGGGCTAAGGCCCTGGTCTGCGAGTGCATGGCCGTCCGTCCTGAGTACCAAGACATTTATCAAAATGTAATGTTCAAAGCTCAGCTTACGGTGATTGTCAATACACTTAAAGATCACCTCGATGAGATGGGTCCAACAACTACCCAAATCGCCTGGGCTTTTGCAAAAAGCATTCCCGAAAATGGCATCCTTATTGTCCCGGAAGATGAATTTACTGATTATTATAGTGCCGAGGCAGAAAAACTTGGTAGCCGGGTCATTAGCTTTGCTGAGAACCGGGTTCCTGAAGCTCTTCATGGTCTCATTGCAAAGGGTATTTTCCCCGCAAACTGTGCGGCTGCACTAGCTGTCGCCAAGGCTCTCGAAATCCCCGAAGATGTCGCAATCAGGGGCATCCTGAAGGCCGCTCCAGACCCTGGCGCAATGCGCATTCAGGAAATTTCCTCGGCGAAGGGCAATGGCTTTTTCGTCAATGCCTTTGCTGCGAATGAGCCAGAGTCTTCTTTGAAAATCTGGGATTTAATCGGGCGTTTGAACTTGCCCCTAGATAATCCCTTAATCTTATTTAATACCAGGGCCGACCGAGTCGACCGCACCCGCCTCTTTGCAAAGGATTTCTTTCCCCTCCTACCTGAGGCAGAAGTTGTGGTTATCGGTGAGAGTGCAAAATCTTTTATTAAAGAAGTTAAACGGGGACGCTACCCGAAAATCACTCGGGTTTACGATTTAACCCAGCACTCGACTGCAGAAATAGCCAAGATTCTTCAATCCCTAGCCGGCGGTAGAACTATTTTTGCAGTTGGCAACCTGCACGGGGCAGGTGAAGAAGTGATTATGGAGCTGGCTCGTGAAGGAAATCTGATGGCGACCGATCGCGTTCGGATTAAAGAAGCTTTCGCAGGTCTCCCACCCTCCACTTTGAACCCTGACGATTTCCGGACTAGCACTGATGAGGAGAATCTATGAACTATATTTATCTCAGTATTGTTTTAGGCCTGACTCTGAGCCTGATTATGGATGATTTATTTGGGATCACCCCGGGTGGTATGGTCGTGCCTGGCTACCTAGCCTTAATCTTTGACCAGTGGCCGCGCTTAATCATGATTTATGTGATTTCCCTGCTCACCTATTTAATCGTCCAACATCTTTTGCCGCGTTTTTTCATCCTCTATGGAAAGCGGAAATTTGCAGCCTGCATCTTTGTCGGCCTGCTCTTAAAGGTCGTTTTGCAATTAATTATGCCCGTCTTTCTGCCCGAGACTTCCTTATTCCTCCAGGGCGGCACCGTAATCATTCCTGGCCTCTTGGCTTCAACCTACGCTCGCCAAGGTATTCGCTATACTCTACCGAGCTCTGTGGCGGCTGCGGCTTTGATTTACGGAATTAATTACTTAGTATTTTTGATATACTAAGTCTTTGGGGTAGGTAAATTTATGGATGAACAGTTATCATTAAAGGATAAAGTCCGAATTCGGATGAAATCACAGCACGAATTGACTGCCGGGAAAATTCTCGGCATTGTGATTGTTTTGCTTTTAGCCCTATCTATCACCATTGGCCTCAGCTACAGTCAACTGCCCCAGGATTTAAGAGTTGAAGAAAAAGTACTGTTAGAAGATCCGCTCACAGCAGAAGCTGTTGCCAGCTCGACCTTGCCAACTGAACTGCAAATCAACTTTTATGGTGGTTTGAGTATGGATAGTGGCTTGCGTAGATATCTGAATGATACAGATTTTAAGCGCTACTTCTCGCAGCTTATGCCGCTTTTGAGCACTGCTGATTTAAATATTGTTAATTTGGATAGCCCTCTGGATTTAAGCCAACGCTCGCCGGAGGCTTTTTTCACTACGGATCTTGAAGCTTTGCGCAGCTTAAACTTCCAGCTCTTCCCCTTGGCAAATAGTAATTTCTGTGCCGATAAAGGCGCTGCAGCCGATTTGCAACTGGGCGAATTAAATAACTTACCTATTGACTTTATCGGCTTTGGTGAGAGCACTAATGCAGCCGCTAGGGCAAAGCGCTATCCCTTTGGTGAAAGCGGACTTTCAATCTTCTCAACCTCAGCCTTTGGCCGGAATCAAAGGGCCTCACATTTCGAGTCTGGGATGTCCATCGCCACTGATATTCAGGTCTTTGACCGGGTGACCAGAGCTAAGATTAACGGCGACTTTGTAGTGGTCATGCTCCACTGGGGAAATCTGCACAATAGTAATATTGGCAGCTACCAGAGAGAATTAGCTCAGCGCTATATCGATGCTGGTGCAGATTTAATTATTGGCGCTAGTCCCGGCCCTGCTGCTGGGATTGAGGCCTACAAGCAAAGTTTAATTTGCTACAACCTGGGTAGCCTCCAACAATCTGCTGGCGATGGCCTGATTCAGCCGGGTTTCGCTCTGGAACTTCAGTTAAGCGAGCTCGAAGAGCCGAGTCTGCACTTCAAGCTGCTAACGCAAAATCTCGGTCTGCCAACTTTTACCGAGTCGGAACGCCGCCTCGATATTATCAAAGCTGAGGTCTTAGAGCAGCTCGAGAACTTCTCCACTGCCCAAGCTGATGACGGAAGTTTCACAATTAAATACATGAGGAATGAGGGGGAAATTAAGCATGAATAGGTCTTTAAGCTCCTTAAAAATACTACTTATTTCATTACTTATCATTAGCTTCTTTCTGCCACTGGTCGCCTGTAAAAAGTCTTCGCAGCAAAAGACTTCTTCAGAGATCGACCATGATGAAGATTTTGATGATGATTACGATGATGGCGACTTCGAAGGCGAGGACGATATCGCAAATTATAGGGAAATGGAAATTAGTAGTCCGGACGAATTATCGCAGGGTGCAGGTTCTGCTCCCCAGCCGCTTGAAAGTTCTGACCCCGCAAGCTTACCCGAGGCTAGCGAGATCCACTATGGCTTTGCGATTTCCACTTCTAGTGTCTTAGCCAGTCAGGCCGCTGCGGAGATTCTTGCCGCAGGTGGAAATGCTTTTGACGCTGCAGTCACCGCCTCCTTTGTCCTCGGTGTGGTCGAGCCACACGCCTCTGGAATCGGTGGCTCAGGGGCTATGCTCTTCTACCTCGCAGCTGAAGATAAGTATAATTTCCTCGACTACCGCAGCAGCTCCGGCATGAGTAATAAGCAAGAAAGCAATGTCGGTATTCCAGGTCTGGTCAAAGGGCTGAGCAATGCGCAGATGCTTTTTGGCAAATTGAGCTGGGCAGAAGCCTTAGCCCCAGCCATTAAATTGGCCAAAGATGGCTTTATCGTAAATAACGACCTCGAGCGTGCGATGCGCGTTGCAAGTCAATATCTAGCTAAGAATCCGGCTTTTCTTAAATCCAATGGTGAGCTAGTTAAGTCTGGCGACCTCTTGATTCAGGAAGAACTCGCAGAGACCATGGAAACTTTAGCTGCTGAAGGTCCGGAAAGCTTCTACACCGGCTCTTTGGCTAAGAAAATCGCCGCAGAATCACCCCTGACAACTGATGATTTAGCCAATTACCAAAGCTATTACCGGGACCCGATTGAGCTTGAGTTCAAGGGCCAGCGCTTCGTTTCTGCCCCACCTCCCTACTCCGGGATTACAGTGCTGCAAATGCTGAAGATGTCGAGTATGTTAGAGCTCGGAGCAAATCAAGCCAGTAGCCCAGAATTCCTCGAGTTAATCGAGCGCATTTCTCTAGTTGCTTACGACCGCCACAAGATGATTGTCGGTGATCCGCAGCATATTAAATTTAAGCCAAAGCGGCTCCTGAGTGACGAGTATCTGCAAAAGTTCCTCGATCGTGAACTACGTGAATTAGAACCTACGGATTCGACCGAGCAATGTACCACTCATATCTCAATTGTCGACCAGGAAGGCAATGTAGTCTCCTTAACTAATACGCTGACCTCCTTCTGGGGTTCTGCTTCTGAGGTCGGTGGTTTCTACCTCAATAACACCCTGAGCAATTTTAGCCGGAATAAGCGTAACTACTACCGCCCTCTAACCCGGCCGCGCTCCTTTATTGCACCGACTATAGTCCAAGCTCCAGACGGCGGTAAATTTGCAATCGGAACGCCCGGTGGCAAGCTGATCCCAAAACTGATTTACCCTGTCTTTATTGATTACTACCTCTACGAGAGTAGTCTCGAGGACGCAATCAACCGTCAGCGCTTCTTCTTTAAAGGAAAGTCTGCTCTGACCATTGAGGAGGATCAGAATATTCTGCCAACCTGGCCACTAGAGCTCTCTGACTACTATGTCACGCATTATGGTTTCCACGATTACTTCGGCTCAATAGCCGTAGCTGGTTATCATCCAGATGGCACGCCCTTTGCAATCTCTGACTTTAGACGTCAGGGTCTAGCAATTGCCAAAAGCGGAGAGTAATTAGAATCCAGCTAGCTATATTCTAAACAAGAAATAATAAATTCAATCAAAAAGAGGGGGAAGCAGTTACGCTTCCCCCTCTTGAACTATCTAGCTAAATAGCTTGCTCTAAGTCTTTACTTACGCTCTTGCTTTTAAGACTAGGCTTCCTCAGCTCTTCTGGCCTCTTCCATAATGATTACGCCAGAAGATGTACCGATGCGGCTAGCCCCCGCCTCTACCATTGCCAGAGCCGTGGCGTAGTCTCTAATTCCACCTGAGGCTTTGACCAAGACTGGACTACCAGATGCTGTATTCATCCGTTCAATATCATCCACTGTAGCGCCCCGACCTTGGAAGCCGGTTGAGGTTTTGACAAAGTCTGCTCCGGCTCGGCGCGCAATCGCGGAGGCTTTAATCACCTCCAGCTCACTGAGCATACTGCACTCTAGGATTACCTTTACCGTCAATCCGCCGGCTGCTTCGACTACAGCTTTGATATCTGCTTCGACTGTTACCCAATCAGCGTTTTTTAGGGCTGCAAGATTGATTACCATATCCAGTTCGCTGGCCCCATCAGCAATAGCTTCACGAGCTTCAAAGACCTTGGTTGCAGTCTTATTCTGGCCGAGGGGGAAGCCAATTACTGTACAGACCTTAACTGCTGTACCCTGAAGCTTCTCTGCTGCCAGTTTAACGTAATAGGGCTGCACACAAACTGAGGCGAAACCGTACTCTACGGCTTCCTCGCAAAGTTTTTCGATTTCTGTACTCTTTGCATCAGAGTAAAGCAAGGTGTGGTCGATCAGTTTTGCCAATTCTTGACTATTAATTTTCTTAGACATCTTATTCTCCTTCTGACTTGGCTCGATAGCCTGTGAAACGCATTAATTCTTAGGCGAAACTATATATCTGACTTTGTATCCAGCATCTTTGATGACCTTCTGGATTGCTTCAAGTGCTAGAGGCTCTAATGAATTGACTGTGGCTTCTTTCCGCTCCAGGCTGACTTCGACTGATTCAACGCCAGCCAAGCCCTGGAGAGCCTTTTCTGCGTGAGCCACACAATTCATGCATTTTAGGCCCTCGATTTTAACCTTATACTGCAGGCTTTCAGCCTCAGTTTCACTAGTCTTTTCTTGGGCATAAAGTTCTGCCCAGAGAGTCTTGGCCTTGGCTTGCTTTGGCGCTCCTAAATCTTTTAATGGCTTATTCTCTACTTTGCTCTCCGGCTGCGAACTAGGCTTTTCTGCAGCCTCAATTTCAGCTTCAGCTAGAACCGCTGCGGTGCTTAATTTTTCAGGCTCAGCTTCTTCTGCGGCTTTTACTTCGCTTGCACTTTCCGCTTCTTCTGGGGCTGAAGCCTGGACTTCGCCTTGGACTTCTTCTACTTCCTCAGCAGCTTCTTCTAAACTCTTAGCTTCGAGCTTTGAATCTGCCTTTGCACAGCAAGATTCTGCTTTAGTCGAGCAGGTATTTGTCTCAGCCTCAGCTTCCTGTCTACGAGCCTCCGCCAGTGACTCCTCAATGAAGACTGGAGCCGTAGGAACGGGCTCAGCTTCTAAGTCAGACTCCAGCTCAGGATTCGCTAAACTCTCCTGGAAGGCCTTGGCTTCGGCTTCGCTTTCAGCTAATTGGGCAAGTTCTTCTGCCGTCAGTTCAGCGC
>JAUNVR010000034.1 GCA_030537595.1 Eubacteriales bacterium | reverse complement strand
GATATAGATAGCCTCTAAACATTAGCTCTTGCATAATTGTATTTAGAAAAAGAGCTATAAACCAAATAGGTACATCATCTACACTGTTTTTAGAATCGATAGTTAATCCACCCATAATATAGATTAAAAGTATTGTTAGACCAAGCCAAATGAAACCGACGAAAATTCCCAGCAATAAATTCTTTCCTGATTCAAGTTTTAAACCCAATTTAATATTTTGTTTGTCAAAATAGACAAATGCACATGTCAAAACAATAGTTATAATCAGAGGAATAGCTTCGGCGAAAAATCTCCAAATTGCAGGATTTGGATGGTCAGGAATCGGTATAACTCCGACACATACAGCCCATATTACAAAAAAACTAGTGCCTTTAAAACACTTTGGAATCCTTTTTTCATATCTACTCCTCCATTAAAATAATAGACAAACTTGTATTGTACTACATTCATCCGTGAGCTGCTAGTAGATTCTGAAAAGCGAATGGACGATAAGCCAAAGCAGGAAAAGAAAAGAAGGCCATCCAGCATGAAATTTAGTATTGAAGAAGAAAATATTCTTGCAATGCTTCAAGGTTCAAAGAGCCGTAAGGAGGCTATTGATGAACTTCAATAGTTCGTACAAAGGGAAGAGGATCCCGAGATGATAAGGATCCTTAAAAGCACAATACAGAAGTTAGAAGTCTTGGATGACGAAGACTTCAAAAGACAAGTATTTACTCTGGCCGAAGACATTAACTGAACAAAACACCCGCCCAGTACCTCGCGGTATTGGGCGGGTATATCTTCTCTACTATTCCAATTAATCTACTTACTCTCTTAACTGGATTGCTAAGCCAGATATAATACCTTAATTAGACAAGAATTCGCTTTAACTTACCTGATGCTTGGCAAAAAGCTTGCGTGAAAAAATAGCTCCAAGACTTCCTAGGATCAGCGCCACGGGAATGGCCCATACGGCATAAAGCTCAGCTTTTGCCGTCTGCTCCACCGATAGAATTGAGATGTATTGCGTAAAGTACACAGGGGTTAAGACAAGTAGCCTCTGGTTCGTCTTGGTGAGCGGTATAAGAATCGGCGCGATAAAAATGGCTGCAGATAGGGCAAAAGAAATCAACTTCTCTTTAGACAAGGCAGAAATTACTAAGCTAATTCCGGTGATGGCAATTCCGTTGAGAAATGCCAATAGTATCTGATACTTGATGACCGTCCCACAAGTGATATTAAAGGGTATGTAGCCTGACGAAAATTGCTGGGCGGCAAATAAGATTGAGCTATCTAGCCCATCCTTACCATAGACAATAAGAGCAAAAATCAGGTGGAAGGCCAAGATAGCAGCAATCATCGAAAGAGAAGCAATAAATGCTGCAATTACTTTCGCCGTGGCACATTTAGTCTTGCCATATTTACTGCTAAGTATTAAAGCATCAACTCCACCATATTCACCAGAATAAACTGGCGCAATCATCAGGATTATGATAAACGACAAGGCCATCAAGACTTTAGCCAGATTCCGACTCGTGATGTGCCAGCCCGAGGTATAGCCAATCTTGGGATTTTCTACACCGAAGACATCGGCAACAGTTCTTCCATTCCAATTTCCCTCTATATCAGAGAACAGGGAGTAAATAGCTGACTGTGTACTGTTAAAATACAAAGCCTGCACATTGAGACCTGGCATGACTTGATCTGGCTTAAAGTCTGCTAGCATTTTCTGGACTTTCTCATCGTTCAACTCACCCGCATATCTACTGGCTATTTCCTTATCGATCTTGACAGCAGATCTTCCGCTACCTTCATTACTCCCATCTCTTGCATACATGCTATTGAGCGAAGAAAAGGAAAAGATAAAAGATAGGAATAGAATCAGGGCTATAGAGATTAAAACAAAGCGCTTTCCGAAAATCTTTTTTAGCTCATATCCAATTAAACTAAGCATAGTCGTTGACCTCCTCAAAACAGTACAGGTATAAGTCTTCTAGTCTGGCTTGAACTGGGACTGCATTGTCCAGCGGCTGCTTTTTTGAAATGATGCGTAAGACCGTTTGGCTATTTTCTAGGTTTCGAAGATTACTGATATTAAATATCTCCTTATACCGTTCAACCTGCTCACTGGGAACTTGACATTCCCAGACCAGTCCGTCTATTTCCGCTGTTATCTCTCGCGGGCTTCCGAAATGAATGATTCGACCTTTTTTCAGCAAGATGATTTTTTCTGCGATAAATTCAACGTCGGAGACGATATGAGTTGAAAGAATGACCACCCGATCTTTGGAAAATGCGCTGATCAAATTACGAAAACGCACCCGTTCTTTGGGATCAAGTCCTGCGGTGGGCTCGTCTAGAATCAATATATAAGGATTATTCAACATGGCCTGGGCTATCCCTAGGCGCTGCTTCATGCCACCTGAAAAACTCTTAATCTTGTGATCTTGCTCCTCCAATAAGCCGACTGCTTTTAGAAGTTTCGCTGATCTTCTCTTAGCTTCAGCCTTCGTTAAACCCTTTAATGCTCCAACGTATAGCAAGAAGTTTCTGGCAGTAAAATCCGGATAATAGCTAAAGTGTTGCGGAAGATAGCCCAGCAAATCACGATAGCTTTCACCAAGTTTTGAGATTTCTTTGCCATCCAGAGTGATGAGCCCAGAACTGGGTCTTTGAATGCCACATAATAAACGCATGAGTGTCGTTTTGCCAGCACCATTGGCGCCGAGCAAGCCGTAGACCCCATTTGACAGGCTCAAGTCCAATTTATTGACGGCAACTGTCGAGCCATATCGTTTACTTAAAGCTCTTGTTTTTAATTCCACTTAATTCTCCTTTCGGAGAACATAAAAATGCTC
>JAUNVR010000033.1 GCA_030537595.1 Eubacteriales bacterium | reverse complement strand
TCCCACTCAATTGTCGCCGGCGGCTTCGGGGATATATCGTAGACGACCCGACTGACTCCCTCGAGTTCCGTGATAATCCTTGTGGCTATATGCTCTAAAAGATCCCAGGGCAGGCGACTTACCTTTGCCGTCATGAAGTCAGTTGTTTCAACTGCTCGCAGCGCAATTGTGTCCGCATAGCGGCGTTCTCCGCCCTGCGTTGTGCCGACTGATTTAGCTTCTGTGATGACTGCAAAGTACTGGCCAATTTTGCCCTTGAAGCCGGCTTTTTCCAATTCTTCTCTATAGATATGGTCGGCCTCTCTTAGGAGGTCGAGTTTTTCTTTACGACATTCACCGAGGCAACGAACTGCAAGTCCGGGACCCGGGAAGGGCTGGCGATTGACCAGGTCTTCGGGCAAGCCGAGGAGGCGGCCGAGCTCTCTGACTTCTTCCTTATATAAGGGGCGTAAAGGTTCTAACACTGCTTCGAAACCGATATCCTCCGGCAGTCCACCAACATTATGGTGGCTTTTCACCTTCTTTGCTCCAATCCCAGATTCGATCACATCTGGATAGATTGTGCCTTGGAGTAGGAAGTCTACATTATCTAGAGCTCTAGCTTCTTCTTCAAAGACTCGGATAAATTCTTCGCCAATTATTTTCCGCTTCTGCTCGGGATCGGTGACGCCGGCTAATTTGCCCAGGAAGCGCTCTTCCGCATCTACTCTTTTTAGATTCAGTCCACGCTCCTTACGGAAGATCTCTTCGATCCACTGCGGTTCGTTGAGGCGCATAAAGCCATGGTCGACGAATACTGCGTGCAGTTTATCGCCCAAGGCGCGGTGTGCGAGGGCTGCTACTACTGAGGAGTCGACACCTCCGGACAGTGCCAGGAGTGCGTGCTTATCCCCGCAGCGTTCGCGTAGATCCTTTAACGCAAACTCCAGATAATCCTCCATCCGCCAATCCGCTTTGACCCCGGCAATCGGGCCGAGGAAGTTTTGAATAATCTGGCGCACCACCTGCTGGTCTAATTTGGCCTGTAAGTCGAGCGCATAATGATGCCGACTAAGGTCGCCGGAGATCAGGTAGGGCATATTTTCGGCTCTTGCCAGCCCTGTCATCTCTGCTGGAATGCTCTTAATAAAATAGGGTGATGAGCTATGGGCGACAAAGCTCTGGCCGAGACCTGCGAGCAGTTTGTCCTCTTTTACAATCTCAACCTTCAGCTCTTCGCTTTCTGCATCCCAGGCTCCATCTTCATTGTCTCCGGGGATTGCCACCTGGCCACGTTTTAACTGCATCATCACTCGTGCTGCAAAGCTAAAGGCCAAAATCGGGATATCTAGGGCAAAGATTTCTTTGTCAAAGGGGATTCCTGGACGGACTCCTCCACTCTTTGTCATGCCTTCGAGAGTCGGACGGCCACAGAGGAAAACCGCCTTATATCCAGTCTGACGGATTTCTGCGGCTGTGATCGTGGGAGACTTCACCTCTGAAAAGACGTGCGATTCGCGAATCTCACGGGCGACGATGGTTTTTTCTGGACCACCGAAATCTATAATTAGAACTTTTTCTACCTGATTTAACATTTGCGCTCCTTATACCCTACTTAATTAATGTGCTCAGCTCTCGAGTTCAGAAAAGCCCTCGACAGGCTCTTTGACCTTAGCTTTTGGAAGCTATTTTTCTCGGCTCTTGAGCCTTTCAATAATGTTACGATTAGCTTTCAGCTAACTTTCAAATTAATTACTAATCGTCTATAATGATAATAACTTTCGAGCTGATGCTCAATAGCAAACTGCGCTCAATTTAAAGATTCGAGAATTGCAGTTTAATTTTTTATGATGCAACTGTGTCAAGCACAGATTAAGGAAGGTTGAAATGAGAACAGAAAAGAAAAAAGTCGGGCTGTCTGCAAAGAGTGCTGGAAGCGATATTTCCCGGCCTTTCAACAGCCACAAACTCTACCCCACCGTTCTAATCCTGCTCTGCCTTAGCTTGATACTGATTTTTTCAGGCTGTCAGGCCGGCGTGAAGCTAAACCCCTCCGACAGTGATCTGCCGGGCTTTACCGTCACCCCGGATGAAGCAGAAGTAAAAGCAAGTCCAGAGGAGATCGAAAAAGCCGCAGCTGAGACTCAGCCTGCTGAAGAGGAGGCTGCCGTAGAGGATAGCTCCACTGATCCTGCTAGTCCTGAAGCAGAGACAGAGCCCAAAGAGGCGAAAAAGGACGAGTCCACAAAAGCTAAGGACGAGGCCGAGGCAAAGGACGAGAAGGCCAATGAGAAGGCCGAGGATAGTAAAAAAGACGAGGCGGCCAAAGCTAGCACTGCCAAAGCCGAGCCCGAGCCCGACTATCCTTCTGCCAAGGATGTCCAAGCAAAATTAAAAGAAAAAGACTTTAATTTCTACGTCAATAATCTCGTCAACGACCCCGAACCAGAAGCTGTAGTCTACGCAGACAAGGCTGCTGGGAAGGCTGAATTGACAGTCTTTTACGCAATCTTTAAGGATAGCGAAACTGCTGACAGAGCCATCGCGAACCTGCTCGAATCAGATATGATTGGCAAGGCAATTTCCTTTGGCGCAAAGCTAGACAAGGTTCACGACAAAGCTGGCGACAAGCTCTACACCGTTAATCTCAAGAGCTTCCTCGCCACCGCCAGAGCCGAGATGCGCCAGGACGGCGAAAGAATCGGCCTGGTCCTGCTCTATAAGAAAAATGATGATGTCGTGTTCGAACCTTACTTCGAACTGATGGGTTTTAAAGCACCTTAATAAATCTCAACTTCGTTAAAAAACGTCGAGACTGCACCCCCGTAGTCGGACAGTATGAAAGGAAAATACAGATGAAATACAAATTAAGCCAATTGCTCAGCCTTTTGCTTGCCCTTTCACTGCTTTTAGGAGCAGTCGGATGTAAAGCCGGCCAAAAACAAATCGTTGATGAGCAAGTCAATGCTAATCAGGAAGAAGCCGCAGGAGTAGATCCTGTAGATGAGGCTGCCCCTGCTGAAGCAGAAGAGGAAGAAGCAGAGGAAGCTGAAGCCGACGAGGAAGAGGCCGCAGAAGCAGAAGCTGAGGCCGAAGAGGCAGAAGAGGCCGGGGAGCCGAAGAAAGCTAAGGAGGTCCCG
>JAUNVR010000022.1 GCA_030537595.1 Eubacteriales bacterium | reverse complement strand
TAACTTTATTCCGACTAGGCTTAATCACTTTTTCTTCAGTTTGGAGCTTCGAATCGTCCTGCTTTTCTAGCTTCGCAAGCGGCAAAACGGCCTCGAAATCTAGCTTAAAAGCACTTTCACTAGGCTTCGTACTGGCTGCACTTAGAGCTTGGTTTTCACTGATTTCGTGGCTGGCTTTAATACTCTCTTTTCTAGCCTGCCGAGCTTTTAAATTGTTCAGACTTAGCAGCAATAAGCTAATTAAAGCTAGTGAGATTAATATAATTAATCCCTTGTGGACTGGGCCTAGCTTCGGCTCCTCCGGCTCAAGTAGTAGGTCTGCTGTAATTGCTGACGGAAGCTCTAGTTTTTCGCTAGTAGAAAAAAGCTCCTCGACCTGGTAATTTGGCGCTGCTTTTTTTGTTTTTACGATTACAGTCTTGACCCTATCTCGAACTGCCTTAAAGGCATCTTGATCTGGGGTTTGAAAGCCGAATTTTTCTCCTCTTGAAGCTACTTCAGCTACATTTGGAGCGATATTTTTCGCAGCAGAAACTTGCAGCTCGGACTGAGCTTCTTTAATGGCCCCGGGGAGTTCCTTTAAGGGCCTGATTATTCTGTTTTTCATTATTTCCTCCTAAATTAGAGCTCTCCCCGGGACCCGGGCAGATTTATTTAGAGCTAATTTCTTCTAATTCACTTAGTTCTCTGGCAAAGCGTTTTACAGCTTTGTTTACGGTATCGGGCTTACGCATATCTAAGCCGGCCGAGTTTAAAACCTCGAGCGGATAGTCGGATGAACCAGCACTCAAGTATCCAAGATAAGCTTCGCGAGCTCCTTCACTTTCTAAAAGCAGGTCGGCAAAGCTGACTGCGGCGCAGAATCCACTCGCGTATTGATAAACATAATAGTTGTAGTAGAAATGGGGAATTCTAGCCCATTCCAGGCGAATTTCCTCATCTTTGAGCAAATCTTTACCATAGTAGCGCTGATTCAGCTCCGCATACTCCTGATTCAAATACTCAGCCGACAAGGCTTGGCCTGACTGATCTGCAAGATGGATCTGGTGTTCGAATTCAGCAAACTGAGTCTGTCTGAAAACAGTTGATTTAAAGCGATCAAGCCAGGTAAAACGCAGGTGGTTGACTAGCTCAGGATCGCTTTCTTCTTCTAGTAAATAGCGAGTCAAGAGATTCTCGTTCGTAGTCGAGGCGATTTCTGCCAGGAAGATTGAATAGCGCCCATAGATATAGGGTTGCTTGCTCCGGCTGTAATAAGAGTGGCAGGAGTGACCCAGTTCATGGGTCAGGGTAAAGAGATTGGCAAGACTGCCCTGCCAGGACATTAGAATATAGGGATTACTATCGTAACAGCCACCCGAATAAGCACCGGAACGCTTCCCCTGATTAACTGCTAAATCTAGCCAACGCTCCTTAAAGGCCCGGTTAATTAAATTCTGATACTCAGCACCTAAAGGAGCAACTGCAGCTGTGATTATTTCTCTAGCTTCGTCCAAGCTATAGAGGCGCTCTTCAGACTGGAATGCAGGTAGATACAAGTCGTAGGAATGAAAGTCCTCAAGCTTAGATAGCTTTTTCTTTAAAGCCACATAGCGGTGGAGCAGGTCCAGGTTTTCGTTCACAGTTTCAATCAGGCCAGCAGGTACGGCCTCATCAATCGCATTCGGGAAAATCGCTGCCGCTCTGGCATTTGGGAAGCCACGTAAATTTGCGGTTAAATTATCCTTCTTTATTTGTCTAGATAAAGTCATCGCTAAGGTATTCTGAAATTGCTCGTAGACCGAATAATATTGCTTAAAAGCGTTTTCTCTTAGGACGCGATCTGAGCTTTCTAAATAGCGGGCAAAACTTGCATGATTCAGCTTCAGCGCCTGGCCTGAGCTATCGTGGACATCGGGGAAGCTTAAGTCAGCATTATTTAAGGCAGAAAAGACTTCCGCCCCGGAATTCAAAACCTCTGCCGAAGCCGCAAGAATTTGCTCCTCGGATGCAGATAGCAGGTGTTCTTTACTCCTAAGTAAACGTTCGAATTGATGCTGATAAATCTTCAGCTCAGGCTCTTTTTCGAGCATTTCTGCTAACTTTTCTTGACCTAGCTCTAAGAGCTCGGGATCTTTAAAGGAGACCGCTGCGGAGAACTCTGCGGAAAGCTGAGCTGCCCTTTGTAAAATTGCGCTATTCTCGCTATTTCCCTTATCCTGATCTGAGCGCATCGAGGCATAGCTATAAAGCTTTGACAATTTCCGACCTGCAAGTTCAAGCCGCTGCAAAAACTCCTGTAAGAGCTCTGCTGACTCGCCTAATCTCCCAGCATAATTAGACAATTCAGGCAAGTCTTGACGCAGCTTCGTAAAGTCTGCTTCCCATGAGTCCAAGGAGGGATAAAGCGGGCTTAAATCCCAGGTCAGCGCGGGGTCGACCTCCTCTCTTTTAAGCATTTTCTGAACATTTCCGTTTTGCTCTTTTGCTTCGAAATACAACATATTTTCCTCCGTGATTTTTATTTTATTTGAAAGTTAATTTTTACTTCTACTGATCTTTTCCTAGGCTTTGACTGAAAAAACTCAGCACGCTTTAAAAAACCCCGCTAGGGCGGGGTCTTGGCCTATAAGGCTAGTTTATAAATTTCCGCCACATCCGCTCGAGAAAGTGGCCTGAAATGACCGAGTTTATCCTGCGCACCAAAGCGACAGCGCTCTGTCAGATACGGTATATCCTCAGCTTTAGCGCCAAGCTCTGCAAAACTCAGGGGTAATTTCAACTCATCCCGAATAAAGGCTTCGAGTGCTTCGATTCCAGCTAGAGCGGTCTGCCTTAGGTTCTTAAACTGAGGCTCGACCTGCCAGACTCGACTTGCTAACTGGGCATAGCGTTCGATGTCGTGATCCATGGTATAACGCATAAAAGCTGGGAAAACTACTGCTAAGCCAGCACCGTGAGCGACATCATAAAGTGCCGATAACTCATGCTCCATGGCATGGGAAGACCAGTCCTGAACGCGTCCGACCCCGACAATATTATTATGGGCTAAGGTACCGGCCCACATTAGATTGGCCCGCGCATCATAATTGACCGGCTCTTGCATCACGACTTTTGTATTATCGATAATCGAGAGTAGGCAGGCTTCAATCATGCGGTCTGTTAAATCGACACCGGTACTAGGTGTAAAGTAGCGCTCGAAAAGATGGCTCATCATGTCCATAATGCCGCAAGCTGTCTGATACTGCGGCAGGGTAAAAGTGAGTTCCGGGTTCATGATTGAAAAGACTGGGCGCAAGAGCTCTGAACCGAAACCGTACTTCTGTTTTGTCGCGGTATTCGTAATGACTGTCGAAGAAGAGGCCTCCGAGCCAGTTGCCGGCAAGGTTAAAACCGTCGCGACCGGCAAGGCCTTAGTGATTTCCTTCCGCTCAGTGATTAATTGCCAGATATCTTCCTGGTTCACTGCGCCTACTGCTATCGCCTTAGCTGAGTCAATCGCCGAACCCGCACCAACTGCCAAAATCAGGTCAACTGACTCGCGCCGGCAGATCTCGATGCCCTCATAAACCAAGGAGAGGTGCGGATTTGGCACAACTCCCCCCAATTCAACGAAGTCCACTCCCGCAGCCTCTAGGGACTGCTTAACTCTGTCTAAGAGACCGGAGCGAATTACTGAACCCTGGCCGTAGTGAAGCAGGACTTTCTTCGCCCCAAATCTCCGGCAAAGTTCGCCGGCCCTGTGTTCTGTATCACGGCCAAAGGCAAAGTAGGTCGGTGATCTAAAGTCAAAATTTTGCATAGCTTCCTCCCTTTTCAGCTCGAGCTAAGCGCTTCTACTCTTCATCTACTAAAGGCTCTGAATCTTCTGCCAACTCGGCCTCAGCACTCGGTTCATCAAGGTCTAAATCAGCGGCTGCAAGTTCTGCTGCCTCAGCTTCAGACAGGGCTTCAACTGCTTCCACTTCGACCTCTGCTTCAGAGTCCTCTTCGCGCTCGACCACTGCCAGGTCGACGACTTGTGAATCGTCCGGGCAGCGCATCAAGCTGACGCCTAATGTATTTCTGCTCATTACCGGAATTTCACTGACATGGATTCGAATAATAATTCCGAGGTCATTAATCAGGAGTAAATCCTGCTCGTCTGTGACAATAGCAGCAGCAATCAGCTTGCCACTACGCTCATTCATCCGGTAGGTAATTAAGCCCTTACCGCCACGACCTTGGAGTCTGTAATCGCAGATTCTACTGCGCTTACCTAAGCCCTTTTCTGAGACTACGAGTAAGGTTTCTTCAGGTTCTGCAACCACCATTCCGATGACGCGGTCACCCGGGCGTAAATTAATGCCTCGTACACCCATGGTATTACGACCAGTTCTCCGGACATCGCCGGCATTAAAGTGGATTGACATGCCCTCACGTGTGACGAGGACTACATCGGCACCCTTTTCTACCAGGCGAACAGTGACAACCTCATCACCCTCACGCAGAGAAATTGCAATTAAACCAGCCCGATTGATATTGATGTACTCTTTTAGACCGGTCTTTTTAACCAGACCCTGGCGAGTCGCAAAGAGTAAGTTCCCATCTAAATCCATCGAGGCGATTGGGACTATGGATGAAATCGATTCATCGCTGTGTAGCTGGAGTAAGTTGACAATTGCCATACCTCTAGCCTGCCGCCCGGATTCTGGAATCTGGTAGCCCTTTAAGTGGAAGACCCGCCCCTTATTCGTAAAGAAGAGTAGGTAATCGTGGGTCGAGGTAGTCAAAATAGTATCGACAAAGTCCTCATCCCTGGTCTGCATTCCAGCAATCCCGCGACCACCGCGGTGCTGGCTGGCATAGACTGTTGTCGGCATCCGCTTGATGTAGCCGGCATTGCTCATTGTCACAACAATCTGCTCTTCTTCAATTAAGGACTCGTCATCTACATCACCAAACATGCCCAGTTCGATGCTCGTACGACGCTCATCGCCAAAGCGATTCTTAACTGCAGTAAGCTCTTCTTTCATGATTGACATAAGCAAGTTGCGGTCGGCGAGAATACTCTCATAATAGGCAATTTTTTCACAGAGCTCGGCATGCTCGGCCTTGACCTTATCGCGTTCGAGGCCGGAGAGGCGCCAGAGTCGCATGTCGCCGACGTGCTGGGCCTGCCGCTCACTGAAGCCGAATTTCTCCATTAGATTCTGCTTTGCTTCCTGGCCGTTTTTCGAAGCTCTAATCGTTGCGATAACCTCATCAATTCGATCGAGAGCCAGCATTAAACCTTCGACAATATGCCTTCTCGCAGCAGCATTCTCCAGGTCAAATTTAGTCCGGCGCGTGATTACTTCACTCTGGTGATTGACAAAGTGGCTTAGGGCCTCCGGCAAATTCACTAGTTTCGGCGCCAAATGCCCGTCCTCGGTTTTAACCAGAGCCAGCATATTGACTGAGAAACTATCCTGCAATTGCGTGTGCTTATAGAGTTGATTCAAGACTACGGTAGGTGTAGCATCACGCTTTAACTCGATGACTATCCGCACTGCTTCTGAACGGTCGGACTCATCACGAATGTCGGAAATTCCTTCAATCCGCTTATCCTTGACCTGCTCGGCAATTCGCTCAATGAGGCGGGCTTTATTGACCATGTAAGGTAGGTCATGGACGACAATGCGGTAGCGCCCATGCGGCATTTCTTCAACTTCACAATGCGCCCTGACGATAATCCGGCCGCGGCCGCTACGGTAAGCGGCTCGAATCCCCGAGGTTCCGAGAATCATTCCGTAGGTCGGAAAGTCCGGACCCGGTAAGATTTCCATTAAATCGTCAGCTGTGGCATCGGGGTTATCGATTAGGTGAATAGTCGCATCCACTACCTCATTCAGATTATGGGGTGGAATATTCGTCGTCATTCCGACTGCAATACCTGTTGAACCGTTAACTAAAAGATTCGGGAAACCTGCCGGAAAGACCTCCGGCTCCATGACTTCCTCGGAGAAGTTGAGCTGAAAATCAACCGTATCCTTATTTAACTCCAGCATCATTTGGCTGGCTAGTTTCTGTAATCTCGCCTCTGTATAACGGTAGGCAGCAGGAGGGTCGCCATCTCGCGAACCGAAGTTCCCATGTCCATCAACCAGGGGATAACGCATGGAGAAGTCCTGCGCCAGACGGACCATCGCATCATAAACTGCAGCATCACCATGTGGGTGATAGTGACCAATCACGTCACCAACAGTGGTCGCACACTTGCGATAAGGCTTATCTGGAGTAAAGCCCTGAACCTGCATGGAGTATAAAATTCTTCTATGAACTGGTTTTAAGCCGTCTCGAATATCCGGGATTGCCCGGTCAGTAATAACACTCATCGCATAATCGATGAATGATTGACGCATCTCTTCTTCTAAATTAACAGGGATAATTGTTTGTTCCTGTTTGCGGAAAGCAAAATCCACTTCCGCTTCACGTTCCTTCGCAATCTGCGCTGAGGTTTTTGGCAACTTGCCCTGACCCTGCAGATTCTTGCTCTCGTCAGCCATCGGCTTCCTCCTCGAATCCTTATGTTTAAATAACTTCCTTATTATAACATATGCGGGCTAAAAATTGGCCGTAAAATCCCGGCCAAAGCTTTGCAGAAAGCTTTAAATTAAGGGCTTTTGCTTGATTTCTGCTGGTTTTCGAGGATATTTGCTGCTTAATTTCTTGAGCGGAGTAAAAAGGATGATGCTCCGCTCCACATTGGCAATCGGGAGCTTAAAATTGAGACTTTCTAGGTACCGAAGATTGAGGCTTTTGATGGCCCTAGCTGCTTCCTTTAACTCCGCATCTGCCTGCTTACCCTTCATCGCTAAAAAATACGCCTGCGGTTCTAGAAAACCGGCCGCATACTCTAAAAGCGTAGGCAGGGCCGCAACCGCCCGCGCTGTAACGACTGAAAAAGCTCCGCGGTATTCGGGCTGGTGCGCAAGGTCCTCAAAGCGCCCATGGACCAATTCTAAATTACTTAAATTTAGCTCAGTTGCAACTTCTTCGATAAAGCGCAGGCGCTTTTGCAAGGAATCAACTAAGACCACCCGAAGCTCGGGAAATAAAATCTTATAAATTAAGCCCGGGAGGCCTGCCCCCGTACCCAAGTCTAAAAAACTCTGTCCGGGCTTTGGCCAGTCGCCAGGCCAGGCTTTAAGGAGCATTAGGCTATCTAATAAATGAATTACGGCTAAATCATAAGCTGAGGCTTTGGCCGTGAGATTTAAATATTTATTTTTCTCCTGCAAAATCAAAAAATACTTTAAAATATCTGCTTGAGCTGCAGTCGATTCTACTAAAAAGCGGCTTAAATTTGCCTCGAGCTCAGGGAACTTAGGTGAGGTCTTTTTAGCCTCCAGATAATCTTCGGCAAAACTTTTAAAGGCCAAATCTATATTCTTTTTTAATTCCACTTCTGGCATTAGGCTTCACTTTCTGCAGAGCTTTTACTTTTACCATGCATTTTTAAGGCAACCAGGAGCACCGATAAATCCGCCGGTGATACTCCGGAGATCCGCCCCGCCTGACCGAGCGATAAGGGTCGACGCTCGTGGAGCTTTTGTCTGGCCTCGGCACTCAGGCCGCTAAGCTTTAGATAGTCAAAGTCCTCGGGGATTAGCCGATGCTCCATCTGGGCAAAGCGGCGGAGGCGCTCCTCTTCGAGCTTGATATAACCTTCATACTTAATCGCCAGTTCTACAGCAAAGGCTTCTGCTGGGGCTAAAACATGGGCTCCGGCCAAGGCTTTTTGGTCAGCATCTAATTCAATTGGAGGGCGCTCCGGATCGAGCTCGGCTAAGTCGCTGTAGCTGATCTCGGGTCGCTTTAAGAGTTCTTTTAAAGAGAATCCCCCCTCCTTTGTCGCACTCTTACGACTTTCGAGAAAGGCTTTGACCTTAGGGTCTGAGCTGCGGACCCGGTAATTTTCAAGGCGCTTCAGCTCAGCCTCGATTCTGGCCTGCTTGCGCTGGAAGGCGGCATAGCGCTCAGCTGAAATTAGGCCGAGCTCATAGCCCAGCGGAGTCAAACGCTGGTCGGCATTGTCCTGGCGTAAAATTAGGCGATATTCGGCCCGCGCAGTCATCATCCGGTAAGGTTCATCTGTGCCCTTACTGACTAAGTCATCAATTAAAACTCCGATGTAAGCCTGGCTGCGCTCAATTACTAGGGCGCTTTCTCCATTCAGACTGCGCCAGGCATTGATGCCTGCAATTAAACCCTGTGCCGCAGCCTCTTCATAGCCTGATGAGCCATTAATTTGGCCGGCAGTGTAAAGGCCTTTGACCGACCTAAGACTTAAAGTTAGGTCGAGGGCGGTGGGGTCGACTAGGTCGTACTCAATTGCGTAGCCAAAGCGCATTAGTTCAGCATCTTCGATCCCCTTAATAGTTTTTAACATGGCTTTTTGCACATCGACGGGCATCGAGGTCGAAAGACCGGAGGCATAAATTTCAGCTGTATCCAGGCCGGTCGGCTCGAGGAAGATATGATGTCTTTCGTGGTCTGGAAATTTCACATATTTATCTTCAATCGAAGGGCAGTAACGCGGCCCGACACTTTCAATTACGCCAGAATAAAGCGGAGAGCGATGAATATTATCCAGCAAGAGTTGCTTCGTGGCTTCTGTGGTCCAGGCCAGCCAGCAAGGTAACTCCGCCTTCGGCTGCCAGTCAGAGCGATCTTCGTTGGCATAGGAGAAGGGTTTCGAAAGCTCATCGTTCGGCTGCTGCTCGAGCTCTTCTAAGCGAAGTGAGCGCCGATGCATTCTCGCTGGAGTTCCTGTCTTGAAACGCTTTAAAGGCAGGCCCAGCTCCCTTAAGGAATCGCTTAAGCCTAGAGCTGGCGCTAATCCGTCAGGACCAGAATCCTGAACTGAATCCCCGATAATCACCTGGGAATTGAGGAAGGTTCCGGTCGCGAGGATAACGCGTGGAGCGAGGTAGGAAACGCCGGCCCGGCTCCTCACACCTATAATCTCCTTTTTTGCCGCAAAGGGATTGTCCGGATCAAAGTCACTCGCTTGCCAGAGTAGCTCAGTGATTTCAGCCTGGAATAATTGAAGTCCGGGAACCGTTTCGAGGTACTGCTTCATCCTCCGCTGGTAGTGGGTCCGATCCATCTGCGCCCTAGGTGAGAGCACTGCCGCACCCTTCGAGCTATTGAGCATCCTGAATTGGATAAACTCAGAATCTGCAATCAGGCCCATAATTCCGCCTAGCGCGTCAATTTCACGAACTAACTGTCCCTTTGCAGTTCCCCCGATATTCGGATTGCAGGGCATATTTGCCAAGGAGTCTAGGGTCATTGTAAAAAGTAATGTTTTGGCCCCGAGCTTGGCAGCCGCAACTGCAGCCTCACAACCGGCGTGACCGGCACCAACGACAATGACGTCGACTTCTTCGACAATCATTTCGCTTGCTTTAAATTGATTTAAGTCTTTAATTTCTGCCATAAATTAGATTATATTACTTTCCCACGCAGAAGCGGCTAAAAATTTGCTCAACCAGTTCTTCGCTGACATTCTCACCGGTAATTTCTGCCAGTAGGTCAATTGCTGAACGCAGGCAGGAGGCGGTAATCTCCAGGGGTAAAGCAGCTGCCCTAGTCGCCCGAGCTTCATCAAGCAATTCAGCCGTCCGCTCTAAGCAGCGCTTTTGTCGCGAATTCGAGAGGAGGACATCGCCGTGCTCAGCTGGAGCCAAGGACTCATACTTTTCGCGAATCAGCTCTCTAACTGCCGCGAGTAAATCTTGATCATATTTTGAATAAGCCTGCTTTCTCAGATCTGGGAAGCGACGCTCTAACTCGGCCAAAAGCTCCGGCGGCCAGCTGAGATCATCTTTACCTAGGAGCAGGACCACTTCCCGGCCAGCTGCGATGAGCTCATCTAGAGCCTTAAACTCAGCGGCCAGATGCTCCTCAGAAAAGTCTGGATTGAGCACTCGTAAAATTAAGTCGGCATCATCTAAGGCCTGTTTAGCACGCTTAATCCCCTCTTGCTCGACCGGGTTATCAGCATCGCGAAAGCCTGCTGTATCAGTTAAGCTAATTGGAATTCCATCGAGGTCAAAGAAGGCATCTAAAGTATCCCTAGTCGTACCGGAAATATTGGTCACTATGGCCCGGTCTTCGCCTAAAAGCGCATTCAGTAAAGAAGACTTGCCGGCATTACTACGCCCAGCAATAACGACCTTAAAGCCCTCACGAATCACTCGGCCCTGGCGATAGCCAGAGAGGACCTCGGCCATCTTATCTGCGGCTTCAGCCATCTCGCGATCGAGCTCGTCACCAGCTGTAAACCCCTCAGAATCAGCAAACTCTAAAACCATCTCCAGCTTTGCTAAAGCCCGATATAGAGCCTCAGATAGCTCTTCTATGGTCTTCCGGATTGCGCCACGTCTTTGGGCCAGGGCCAGCTTCCCTTGCGTCTTTGAAACTGCAGCAATCATATCCATCACAGCTTCAGCCTGCGAGAGGTCGAGCTTACCGTTCATAAAAGCCCGGCGGCTAAACTCTCCCGCATCTGCCGGCGAAACACCGAGGGCAAGGATCGAGTCTAAAATCGCCTGACGTGCAGCATAGCCACCATGACAGGAGACCTCAATTAAATTCTCACCAGTATAAGAGTTTGGCGCTCTGAAGGCTGCAATTACCACCTCATCCAGGAGCTGCCCCGATACATCGTGCCAGTAACCATAGCTCATGGTGTATCCGGCAAGCTTTGAGGCCGGCTTGAAATTCCGCCCAGGACGAAATAGGCGGTCGACAATCTGCGGCGCAATTTCACCCGAAATGCGCAGCACCGCCAAAGCACTCTGACCCGGCGGTGTCGCAAAGGCTGCAATACAGTCTGCTGCAGCCTGCAAAGAATATTCTAACTGTGCAGGAACTTCTTCTGACATCATCTTAAACTGCCTTTAAGCATTAAACTTTACGAATCACTACTCGCCGCCGTGGCTCTGCGCCCTGAGAACTGCTCTCAACTCCTTCAATTCCGGCCACTACGAGGTGGACAAAACGTCTTTCCGAAGCCGGCATCGGTGGCATTTGGTAGTAACGACCTGTGGCTAAAACACGCTCCGCAGCACGTTCAGTGCGCTGGCGCAGAATTCGACTATTCTTTTCTCGATATTTACCGATATCAATAATCACCCGGAGATAATCCTCACGATTTTTATTGATGGCCAGAGTAGTCATGTATTGGATTGCCTCCAGAGTTTCGCCGCCACGCCCAATCGCGTGTCCCAGCTCATTACCCTCGACCTCGAGATGCAGTGTGTCCTCGTTGTCGTAGTAGGAGGCCATGGTACCGTGAATTTCTAAGTCTGATAAAATCCCGGTCAAAAACTCAACTGCCTGATTCTCAATTGCCTCTTTTTCTTCTGCACTGAGGCGTTTTTTAGCTTCTTCTCCTGGGCGCTCTTTACGCTCTGCCTGGCTTTCTTGCCTAGGCTCGGCCTTTGGAGCTCTTTTAGCCTGCTGATTTCTTCTTTTACTACGCTCTCCAGAGCTCTTTTCACTTGGCGCTGAATCTTCTCTTCTGCTCTCTTCAACTGCCGCTGGCAGCTCCGACTCAGCAATCGGTTCGTCCAGATTACCTAGACCGAGCTGGCTGTCTTCTCTTTCAACTGAAACTTTGACATGGGCCGGACGTCTGCCGAAACCTAAAAGGCCGCCTGTCTCGCCCTCATGTAAAACTTCAATGACGGCCTCGTCCGCAGTTGCACCAAGCTCTGCTAAAGCCTCTTCAATGGCCTGGTCTACGGTTTTGGCCTTCTTCTCAACAAATTGGATCATTATCTGCTCCTTGTAGCTGACTGTTCCGCCCGTTTTTGCTGGAATGGGCGGTGGTATGCAAAGTAAGTAAATAAGCTCTGAGCAATCATCATTAAGTTACGCACAACCCAGAACAAGCCCATCGCTGTCGGCAAGGAGAAGACTGTGAACATCATGATAACGGGGAAAAAGTAGTTCATACCCTTCATCATACCTGCGGTAGGATCGGGGTTTTGACCGGCTTTGGCCGGATTTCTCTTTTCACGTTCACGCTCTTCCTTACTCTTGCGGTTCGGTTGCTCAAGCTTGACTAATTGCATGCTGATAATCATTGTAACGAGTGTTAGGATGGGCAAAATTAAAAGCGGTAAATAGGTTCTCCAACTGTCTGCACCAAAGAGCAATTTCGGATTAATTGTCGGCCGCATACCCAGGTCGAGACCGAGGAAATCGAGGCTCACTAACTGCTTTAACTCGAGCCAGCCATTCTCTACTGCTCCGTAGAGTGCCTGGCCATTTTTGCTCAGGGCGTCAATAATCGGGATATCGTTTCTGGCAATATATTTAGCATTGATATTCTCTGCCAACCAAGAGTTCGAGACTAAAAAGCTCCTGATATTTTCGATATTTTCCGCACTGACTCGGCCAATGTAATGTAAGGGCTGCTGAATTGGCCGCCACATTGAGAAAAAGACGAGCATTTGCAAAAGCATGGGTAGGCAGCCCGCGGTCTGGGAGATACCATGTTTTTTCAAAAGCTCCATCCGCAGCATATTCTGGGTCTGCATATCTTTCGGATAGAGGCGTTGAATTTCATTGATATCATCCTGCAAGGCGGATTGCTTCAGCATATTTAGTTTTTGCTTTAAGCCGAGCGGGAAAGAGAGAATCATCAGGAGAACGGTAAAGACGATAACTGTTAGACCATAAGAGCCTAACCAAATCATCATCTTACTCATAATCCAGCCGAACAAATCGGAAAACGGATCCATTAAACCCATTATTTGGGGCATGACATACATTGTGCTAACTTAGCCTCCTAGGACATTTTCGCTATTATCGCTTTTAACTCATGTAGTTTAACAAAAAAGATTGGCAGCCGCTAGTCTTAGGCTATCAGTCCTCGCCTTAGGCCTTGCCTTTTGGTGGAACGGGGTCGTAGCCTCCCTTTGCCCAGGGGTGGCAGCGCAGGATTCTACGTAGGCCTAAAGCTAAGCCCCGCAGTGCGCCATGGACTTGGATTGCCTCCAGCATATATTGGGAGCAGGTCGGAGTGTAGCGGCAGGCCGCTGGTGTGAAAGGTGAAATAAAGCGCTGGTAAAATTTAACAGGCAAGCTTAAAAGCCACTGTAAGAGATTCAGTTTTGGCTGACCCTTTTCCATCTCTTCCGGCTCCATCTATCTAAATCTATGCTGAAATTAGGGGCACTTAGACTTCTTCCGCTGCTTCGAGCGCCCCATCCTCTGGCTTGGAATCCTCGAGCGAGTCTTTTGGCTCGATTAAATCTGCCCTGTAGAGCGCCTTTTCCAAACGCGAATAAAGCTCATGGAACTCTGCTTCCATGAGACCTGGCCTTGCCATGAAGATGATTTCCCTGCCCGGCTGAAAACGCCCGTCAAAGTTTTGGATATAAGCTCTTAGCCTGCGTTTTGTTGCGTTGCGCTGAACTGCGCCGCGAACTTTCCGGCTGATTGCTACAGCGACAAAGACCTGATCATCCTGCCGCTCTCTAAAATAGACGCTTACTTCCTTCAGGTTATGAAACTTCCCACGGCGATATAATTTTCGGAAACGGTAGTTTTCCTTAATCCACTTCGCCTGCTTTAATCTCATCTAAACCCGCTCTTTTGCCTCTGCTAAAAAAGAAAGACCACATAGCTGCGGTCTTAGGCACTGAGCTTCTTTCTGCCTTTCAGGCGACGGCGACGGAGAACACTACGTCCACCGCGTGTGGCCATACGCTTACGGAAGCCATGTTCTGTTTTACGTTGACGTTTCTTAGGTTGATATGTACGTTTCATGTATTTCACCTCCCACGCTGGTAGTTTATAGACTCAAGCTGTCAGGTAGTGTCCTTATCGCTTGTCCATTAATTAATCCTTTAGAGCTAGTAGATTATAGTAAAGTGAATCAGCCCTTGTCAAGCTTTAGAGCTCAATTAGGCTTTTCAAAGATTCGATTTTAGCTTCTTCGCTCAGCTTCAGAAGCAAAAGCTGAGCCAAGTTAATGTTCATGATCGCACTGCGGCTGGTAGAGCTCCCTGGCCTTTGCAGCCCTGGCCTGCTCGGTGGCTGCATTGCTTTCTGACTCCTGCTCAGCTTTTAGCTGAATCGCAAAAAGCGGCCCGGCTTCAGCTGCTTCAACTAGGACAAATTCATAGCCACTGCCCTCAAGCCAGGTTTCAATCCAGGCTCTACGTAGGCGATAGAAGAGTTCCGGATCTTCCGCCAACTCTAGCCAATAGGGTGCGTGAACCTGATTCTCTACACTGTAGCTAATCCGTCTTGTCGAAGCATCGTGGATTTCGACAACCTGGTCGCAGGGCATGCCATCGAGGAGAATCTGGCTGAGCTTTTCTAAGGCATCTACTGCATCGATGATTTCTTCGGGGCGACGGTCAATTGCACAGGACTTTACGATCTGGCTTATTTCCTGCTCACTAACACCGCGCTTCAAGAGCTTGGAAACTGTCCAGGCGTAACGCCTTTCCGCCAATTTGACCTGGCCTTCTAGCCAGCCGTGTACATTCGAAAAATCGATTACAGTCGCTAATTCTCCCTGGGCAATTTCTGGCATCTTTTGCTGTATATCTTCCTGCAAGCCCGCTTCAAATGCGCGAAGCAGGGCTTGCGTAATTGACTCTTGGTAGTGAATTTTGTCATACATTAAATGGTGTATGGGTCCAATCTGTCTGCTCATTTTAAACAGCTCCTTTGTTTCACTTTATATCATTATTTTTTAATTACACTAGTTCTTAGGATAGATAAGAGATTCAGGCTGCGCAAGAACTTATGTATCTTCTTTTTCAGGAAATCTCCTTCCTCGGCCTTAGCTCTCGACTTGCATTGACCTCGGTGCAAATATAAAATATCCTAGTTTAAATAAGCATTGGCAGCTTGAGCTCAGGGACCTAAGCTTTTTAGCCCAGCTTTGGAGGCCAGGAAAGGAAGCATAAATGCTTTTTCTAGAAAGTTTTTTTGTCTACCTTAACGGTATATCAACCTTACCTAGAACCGGTGAAAAATCGTTTTTAAATTACGTAATCGCTTTGATTGCTATTGCTGTTATACTCTTGCTGGTTTCATTCTTCATAAGAAGAAAGCAAAAGCATGATATTGAGGCGCCTAAGCCTCCAAGCAAGCCTCGCGGCCCAAATAACGGAGTAAACAGAACTGGCCCAAGAGCCGGTGGAAAAGCTCAAACTAAGCCCAAAAGCAGGCCTGAAAACAAAGAGCGCAAATAAGCTAAATAAGCGAGCTTAGATTCCAGAAGGAGTCTAAGCTCTACTTTTTAGTCAGGAAGGACTTTCAGATGGACTTATTAATCGTCGTAGATATGCAAAACGACTTTATTAATGGCAGCCTCGGTACTGCTGAAGCCAAAAAAATCCTGAGTCGAGTTCAGGACGAGGTGGAAAAGTTTAAGGGGATTGTGCTTTACACTCGCGACACACACGACAGTACCTACCTCGAAACTCAGGAGGGCAAGAATTTGCCGGTTCCTCATTGCATTAGAGGTAGTGAAGGCTGGCAGATAGCTCCGGCAGTCTATCGAGAAAATGCGGAAATCATCGACAAGGATAGCTTCGGCTCCTTAAAACTCGCCCAACGAGTGCAGGAGCTGGATGCTAAAGAAAAACTGGAGAGCATCACGATAATCGGACTTTGCACCGATATCTGCGTGATCTCCAATGCTCTAATCTTGAAAGCTGCCCTGCCCGAGGTCGAGCTCAGGGTAATTAGTGACTGCTGTGCTGGAGTTAGCCCAGAAAGTCACAATAACGCCCTAAAGGCAATGGCTGCTTGCCAGGTTAAGATAATTTAAATAGTGAGCAAAAAGATTTAAGCGCGGCCAAAACTCAGAGTTAATCCGAGCTAGCTTTTCTGTCTGAAATTGTAAAAACCCTAGAAGCCATCGACTTCTAGGGTTTTATCATGGAGCCTTTTGCCGGGATCGAACCGGCGACCTCATCCTTACCATGGATGCGCTCTACCTACTGAGCTAAAAAGGCGTGCTTAAACAGGTCTTTCTTAATAGCCACGTTAGTTTAGCAAAGGCTCATTCATTCTGTCAAGCACCGGAGAAATCTCTTAGAAGACGTTGAGGATTCGCCCTTTCCACGGTAAAATGTGCTTATCTAGGGAGATAATTCATGGAAGATCGGCGAAAACTGAGAATAATCTTACTTTTATTAAGCTTTTTGATCGTGGTCGGCACAATCGGCTACATGCTGCTGCTCGAAACCTCATTGATTAACGCCTTATACATGACGGTAATCACAATTTCCACCGTCGGCTATAAGGAAGTCGGGATTATGTCGCCGGCAGCTAAGCTCTTTTCAATCTTTCTAATCTTTTTTGGAGTCGGCACTGTTGCCTATACCTTTAGTACCGTCCTTGTCATGTTTATTGACGGTAAAATTCAGGATATTTGGAGAAATCGTAAAATGGAAGCTAAAATACAAAGTCTATCCGATCACTATATTCTCTGCGGAGCTGGAGAGTCAGGTATGGCTATCATCCAGGATTTCATCCGCCACTCTGCAAGTTTTGTCGTAGTGGAAGAAGATGAGGAGCGCTGTGCTAAATTGAGTGAAATGGATGTGCTCTTCATCTGTGGTGATGCTACTGACGAGGCAGTTCTACGCAAGGCTAGAATTGAATCTGCAAAGGGTCTTTTGGCCTGTATTTCGACCGACATGGAAAACGTCATGGTCGTACTCGCCGCGCGCGAGTTGAATCCAGAGCTTTATATAATTTCCCGGGCTATCGCCTCCGGCTCGCATAATAAGCTAACTAAGGTCGGGGCGAATAAGACGGTTTCAATTAATGAGATTGGCGGAAAGCGGATGGCCGGGATGATCATGCGCCCACATATCATTTCCTTCCTCGACGTCATCACTCGGGTCGGCAATGTCCAGCTCGACCTGGAAGAGGTGACAGTCAGCCCAGATAGTTCCCTCGCCGGCAAAACTTTAAGAGAGGCAGCAATTCCGCAAAAGACCGGACTGATCGTTTTGGCCGTGAATGAGCATCAGGAAAAGAAATTACTCTTTAATCCCTCCGGCGATTTCAAAATCCGCGCCGGTGATATTCTGATCGTGATGGGGACTGAAGAGCAGGTTGACTCTCTACTAAGCCTCGTTAAAGCAGATAATTAAGCTTCGTTGGGACGGATAAAAGCTCTGGGAGCAGGGCTTTTTGACTGGCTTTGACAGAGTTTCTAAGATAGCTTTTTAATTGACATTAAATCTACTAAGGAGTAAACTTCAAATTCGAAGGGCTAGCTTAAGTTTAGGACTTTTGCACTTTTCTCAGCTAATTTTTGCGGGTGTAGTTCAATGGTAGAACATCAGCTTCCCAAGCTGAATACGGGGGTTCGATTCCCCTCACCCGCTCCAACCTTAAAACCCTTGAATAGCAATGCTTTCAAGGGTTTTTGCTTTGTCCTGAGATAGTCTAAAACAGCATTTTATCCCCACAAATTTCCCCATCGTTTTTAAAAGTGTTTTTTGATATTCTTCAAAAACGCATATTTACCCCTTTTAATCGCATAATTTAACTCCACGCAAAAAAGAAGACCACCATCTCCGGTAGCTCTTTTCCCTTTTTTAGGCATAAAAAAAACCGCCCTGGTAAGGCGGTAAAGCTTTTGAGGATTGAACACAACTATTATCCCAAAAGAGTGCTATTTATTTTCCCCAAAAAGATCTTCTATTAATGTTATATCCAAGCACTTTAATTTATTGTCAGCTAACAAAACAGCTTCATAAAATGTCGGAAGATCTTTTTTATATGGCTCAAGAAAAACCTTTAATTTCTCAACATCTTCTTCCTCTAAGTAATCTGTGTGTCCTTCACCAAAAATAACATCCGTCTTTGCAACGATATGCTCTCCTAAAGACCCACACAAAAGCTCCCTCTCCTTTTTAGGAATTGGGAAAATCTTTACATCATAGCCATCTACGTTATCTTCCCTGGACCTTGCATTCCAACTTGGGAGTAGTGGCACCCTAATACTGTCTTTAATACTTGTCATTGTAGTGAGTCCTCTCATTGAAGAGTCTGTTGAGTTCTCTTTGGTTTAACTTATCAAACTCTTTTACCAACTCAGCCATAATTTCAGAGTGTGAACGGCCAGCACTATCCATATAAGCCCGAATATCATGGTACGGAAATCTCGTATTTTGATAACGATAGTATTCCCCGCTTGGCGAATATATTATTTTAACATTTTCTTTGCTGTGTCAAATACAACCTTTTTCCCGTTATTTGAAAGAATGCCATTGTCAACTGAACCACCAGCCTTCTCAATGTATGGCGTGAAAACGTATTCCATTTCAGACAAAACTTTCCCAGTTAGGCGATCAATCTTCTTTGAATACCCTCGCTGCGGTTCTCTTCTAGCAATAGAGCTACTTTGCTCAACTGCTTCTTTCAGCGTCATAGTCTTTTCGGAGTCCAACTCCTGCAATCACTTTTTTATGTAACGAGAGACATTTCCACCTTTTTCCACCAGCTTTTTAGTAGCATTTTTAGCATAATTTTCACTATATCCAGCCTCAATTCCGCCCGGTAAGCATTTCCGCTGATGATGTACTCATCCGCGAACTTTTTCTGTTTTACCGTCAACTTCAAAATACATCACCCTTTCTTTATGCTATAATTGCCCTAGGGAGTCGGTGCTTCGACCCCCAGGGCTGTGACTAGTTAGTCACGGTTTGAATGGTCTTTGATGATCGCCGCTCTTTGCAAGATCAGCTGCAGTAGTTCTGCGGTGATCATCATTTTTTGTTCGTGTTTTGCACGCTATACAGGCTAGTTTTCAATTGCAAGAGGCACCTTGAAATCGAAGTCTTGAATAGAATTTTTTACAAAATCCACTGCTTCGTCGTTGCTTCGAGGTTTTTCTCGTAAGGTTTGAGTTCGATCAATTTTTGTGTTCAATCCGCATTAGCTTCTTCCTTTCAGAAAATTAAAAGCACTCTTACGAGTGCCTTTGGCTGAAAAAGAACGGTGGTTTTATCTATCCATGGTCATATGCCGAATAATCAAAATCAAAACCTATTATGTAAAGTATTGGATGAGTTAGATCCTTGTACGCTATTATTCTATAGTTTTGGCTACAAAACCTTAAGACAAACACTTTTGAATCTTTCGAAATGCTTAAATCTGCAGGTTTAAATCTAATTTGATTAAAATGAATAGTCTCAAAACCTGTTTGCTTGGGCCTTTACCTAATTCCATCCACGATATCGATTGAGAGTCCTGCAGCTTGTCAAACAGGCCCTCAAGACATTTTAACTTCTCCCTGTGATTATTCCTAAATACCTTATGCCCATCTACGCGATATTTTTTGTTTGTTGTCAAATAACGAAAAGAACACGCTAGGTGCTCTTTTTTGTTTTCTTTCTGCATATAAGCTGGTTTTCGTACCGTTAGGAAGACCTTTTCTTTGCCATCCACCAGAGCGGCTGTGCTCACCATAACCTCCCAGGATTAGGCGAGGAATACGTACTGTTTTAGCACCTATGAATTGTACTCCGTTATCTTTAAGATCGCCTGAAGCTAATTCTCTAGTGTACTTTTGTTCAAGTTCTGTTCTAAATTGTTCTACATAGTTAAAATTATTAGGCATAAATCAATTTCCTTTCTTATGTTTTATTGCCAAAGATTCCGGCTATTTTTTCGGGAATTCCTTCTGCGCCGGATTGGCCCGGGCCCCCCATTTTGAAGCCGGGCCGGTTGTCGTTTTCATCCTCTTTTCCCGCCTGATTCAATATTTCGGGGAGGTCTTCTGTGACTTTCTTCAGGGCTTCTTGCACGGCTGTACCGTCAACATTTCCCTGCTCGTCCACTTCGACCTGTGAAATATCAGCAAGCCTGATAGCGTAATCGATACGATCTGGGCGTACAGCAAGCTTTGCAGCCTGCACCATTGCCTCCGACCGAATCAGTCGCTTGTTGGCCTTTTGCAGCATCTCGCTCTCGGACTTTTTATAGCCAGCAAGCTTTTGTTGAAGCGCCGTTAAGTTATTCCGTTCTTCTTCCTTTTGCGCTTTGCTTGCTTTAAAGTCCTCAAAGGCTTGTTGTGCCTCCGCTTCGCTTAACCCTTGTTGTTTGAAGTAGCTTTTCAGCGCTGATCTTTGCGCTCTTTCTGAACGCTCTGAAGCAATTCGGCTTGCTTCATCCAAATTCAAACCGGCATCTTGGCCGCCGTCGCCCTGTTCCGTCTTGTTGACGTTCTGTTCCGCCTCGTTGGCGTTGCCTGTTGTTTGTTCTGCAATTTTGTTTGTATCCATGTATTCCTCCCGTTTAACGCCCGTCGGCAATTAATTGACAAAATAAAAGGACACTCGGTTTCCCAAGTGTCCTGTTCCTAAAGCAGCGACATTCCTCGTCAGTCGACCCGCTCTTTAGGCGTTGTTAGTCGTAACGCTGGCTTGCGAGATATAGGATCACCTCCTAATTTTTTGAACTCTTCCCTTTACTTCCGATTCGAGAAAGGATGAATAACGTCACGCAAATAATCAGTGTGATTTGTACAGATGTAGCGATAATTTCACCTCCCTTTTGCGCATTTAAAAAGCCGCCTATAAGCGGCTCGATTTTTGTTCTTATATAAGTTATTCAACCATTAGAAGTTTGTCCGATACTGAACTTGCTATTTTGGCTTCGGGTAAAGCATCGTAACTATCATCTAACCCATAAATTACTTCAAAATCATTTGCTGCGTCTCTATAAAGCTCAGAGATCTTATAATCCCAAGCTGAAGGAAATTCAGGCAAGCTATAAATTTTCTTTAACTTTCTCAGGAGTTGAAGCTCTTCATAAGTAAAATCAATTTTCACTTTTCGCCTTCCTTTCATACTTCCTCCTCTTTTTGGAATGAGTTTTATTAACTGACACAATTAGTCCCGTTTTTGGATTGAAAGCGACCTCTGCAAACCTCCCAATAACTCTCATGCTTGGCCTATTGTACTCATTATACTTTACCATACGAATGTCTAGGGGGTTGTTAAGCGTGTTCTCAATCTCTTCCCCCTGTTACACCTCTTTTCTTTGCCTGTTCTAAGCCATGACTTACTATTGATTCTCTATCTACAGGCTTAACGGGATTTACTTCCCATTTAGGAAGGGGCATCAGCTTTTCACGCTGTGGCTGCCTTCTAAGCTGCGGATTATCCGCTAGATGGTTCTTCATTTTCTGCTGCCACTCCTTGATTTTGCGATCAGCTTCCGCTGCTCTTTCTGCTGCTTGAGAAATGGCCTGCTCTCTTTTAAATCTTCTAATCAATAGTTCTATCTGCCGTTGTTTTTTCTCGGCCTCATAGTTTTCTCTCGTTTTGTCATAGGGGCTTAGCTGTGGTATTTGCGTTATGCCCTCTATGTACGTGACTAAAGGATGGCGACAGTTTGGATGCAAAAACCCTTCTTTTATTGCCGTAGATAGCAATTCGTGTTTTCCGTCCGGCTTGCCGCTTGCAAACACGTTGTCAAGCAAGATTCTTGCTTGACACCTCAATGCCTTTCAGCCTCCGGAATAACTTCATCAAATGTCTTGTCTATTCTCTTTGAAAGCTCTCGCCTATACTTCCTCAAGCGCCTTGCCTGCAGGGCTTACCATAGTGTCCACCTGTAACCCTCTTCGATTTCTTCGTTCATATGGCGTTTGAGGTTTCGTCCCATGCTCTCGAATATTTCGATTTCCATCTCGATCAGCTGGGCTATAATCCAATCTATCCAGTCCATCCTCTATCATATCCTCCTCAACAAAGCCATGCGGCGCTACCTGCGGTTCTTCAAGCTCTGCAATACCCTGTTCGATCTTGATTCGTAAGATTTCTTCTTCAATCCACTTTTTGTCTTTACTGTCACCCCAAAGCGTTTCTACCTGGCTTCTAACGCTCATGACCTTACTGGCCGAAGCCTTTGCAACCACTTCCACCTGTGCCTCAAAGCTAGGATTGGCATACTCACCAAAGTCAACCGTGCATTTAATGTCTTTCGGTTCTTCTTGATTCAGGATTGCCAAGCTCTTTAGCGAAACATTTACCAGCTCGGGCAAGACCTCTTGCAACACGGCAATAATCTTCTGCCGTGTGTACAGCGTTGTCTTTTCCTTCTCTCGCTGTGCTTCCGCATTGTCGAGCTTCTTCGTGTCAATACCAAGAGTTGAGGGGCTAATAATACCCTGTAAACATATGTCTAAATTGTTTACATATGTTGCGATGTAGCCCTCGTATTGGATTGTCGGCTGCTCCGCATCGATCCTGTTTTCTCCGTTTTCACTCATAGCGTCGCTGAGCGCTGTGAATTGATTATCCAATGGATTAACGGGGATGGTTCTGCCAGTCTCGGGATCTCTTGGAATCAATGTTTCAGGAATATAGCGCTTTATACGTCCAAGCCTTACACTGTCTTGCCATTGGCTTATGATTTCATCTAAAACGTCAAAGGCATCTGTTTTTAGATCAAAGATCGACCGTCCTCTTCCGCCCATAAATACCTCCATTTCTAGGCAAATAAAAAGCACCCCGAAGGGTGCTATGTGATAGGCGCCCAGATTCGAACTGGGACCTCCACCGCTAGGACATTAGGCCCATAAAATAACAGATCCTAAATATTTCCCTAGCAGCCAGTCAGTGCGTTCTCGCCCCTTAAACTACTACCTATCGTTTATAGCGTTCCATATCTTCAAGACCCTGTCAACAGTCTTTTGTTCTTGTCTGTTTAATGTTCTTGTATCATGTTCGTCATGGATATACCCCACATGTACATGAGGGAGAACCTTTTTTTCATCAATGTAGTGTGGTTTTCCTGATACATCAATTTGCTTGAATTTCATGTTGTTTCGATCATAGAACGTAATGTATTTGACGTTGTTTTTTGCGTCTAAAGTCGCATAAATACGTCCCTTTGTCATAGTTTCTAAGGGAGCCTTTGCGTTGGAACTAAAATTATATTTCACGAATTTTATATCTTCATGCTGATGCACGCTCCCATATTCAGTTCCATATATATGTCCCTTATCACTAATCCCATGCTCTTTAGCCATCATCTACCCTCCTTGTGCTTGTCTCCTATGCCTGCATGTATTGACTATGCGAATTGATCATATCCTAGTACCCTATTAAGAGTGTTTCTCTTTTTTGTGCTCCAAGAATAAGTATCTTTATGATCACGAAGATAAGTCATTGCAGGCTTATAATCTCGTTCTGTTTTCGTGTTCCTATTAGCTTGCATTGCATCCCATGTTTCATCTGTCTTTTTTTGCAACTTCTTGCGTTCTTCAACAACAGCAATTGCAGCTTTATACTCTACGCTTTCTCTAGGCGCACCTGCTCTTTTAACTTTTTCAAAATCAGCTCCTCTTCCGCCCATAAAAACCTCCATTTCTAGGCAAATAAAAAGCACCCCGTAAGGTGCTGTGAAATAAAGTCGACATATAATCTTTAATCAACTAAGCGAACTTCTCGTCCACATCAAAATCTAATCCGTAATCATCGAGCTCCAGACCAAAGCTTAGGATAACTCCTTGCATTCTACTGAGGGCCTCAATATAGCCTAGCCTGCGCCCTAGCTCTAGAAGATCATCACTGTCCTTTTCCTTAATCTCCTCCGCCCCTTTGATAATAGACAGGGCAGATTCTTTAAGAGCTCTTTCCTCAATATTATTCATTGCTCTTCCTCTTCTCTAATTCTTTCTCTCTGTTTTTGATTTGTCGCTTAAACTCCTGAACCTCTGACTCCCAGTGATTAATAAGACCTTTCATGTACCTTGGATTCTTCATACGCTTATCCGTCACATATTTTTCAGGATGTTGTATCTTGTACTCATGCCCTCTAATTCGTTTTTTAGAGATCGGATCTCTTTTTTTAGCTGGTAATCGCCTTGTTTTTTAAGATCTAACTCTGCCCTCGCCCACCCATTTTATCACCTAAGATCTCGCTCTTTCCATCTTTCATTAACTACATTAGTGATAAATACTGGAATAGGCTGGCCAAAGTCATATCCTATATCTCCGCCGTAAACCACCCAAATAAAACGTATGCCCACAAACAATAACGTCATTTTTATCAATGACAAGTGGCACTTTGAAAGCAAACTCTTGAATATATTTTTTACAAAATACACTGCTTCGTCGTTGCTTCGAGGTTTTTCTGCAAAGCTTTAAACTCGCTTAAGTTTTGTGACAATCCACATCTAAAACTTTCCAGAATAAAAAACCGCCTTTCGGCGCTTACTGAATATTCCCTGTGCTCAGGATCTATGTACTCTATGCTTAGGATCAATCTTAGTAAAAATAAAATCTACCCCACAAATTTCCCCAAAATGCCAAGGCTCTATTTTAAAGTGCTCTGCAACAGC
>JAUNVR010000021.1 GCA_030537595.1 Eubacteriales bacterium | reverse complement strand
GAGCTTCAATTTTGCATATATTCTATAAATATCATCTTGCAGCATAAGCATTCACCTCGTGCCTAAATGATAACAGATATTTTAGTGCTTGTGCACATCAATTTTGATAAATTTTGTGAACTTTTAGATTTCTAGCTGTTTAATTCTCTTAAATTTTTGAAATATCTCTGAAAATAAAAAAGGCGGGTAGAATCCCGCCTTAATTTCAAGATTTTTTTCTTTTAGTTTTGGGTGATTTCGTCCAAATAATTATATTGAACCATTTCGCGAATTAATTCTGGCTGATTCGTTTTTCCGAGGATCCACATCAGCTTTGTCACCGCTACTTCAGTTGTCATGTCATTCCCTGGAATAACACCTAGGCTCAAAGCTGTTTCGCCAATCCCGTAGATGGAGAGATTGACCCCATCGTATGGGCACTGGGAAATCATCAGCACTGGAATTTTGTAATCCTCAATCAGCTGCCTAATCCCACTCGCCATGCCCCGGGTTAAATTGGCAATACCTCCGGCGCCGAAGCCCTCAATAACCAGGCCACGGTAACCAGCCCGGGCAAAATAGCTCAATAAATCCGGATTCGAATTAGGCACGAGTTTCAAGAGGGCAACATCCTCGCAAAAGTTTGTATCTGCTGGGATTGCTATAGAATCATTAGTCTCTAAGCCGGGGCCCTGGCCTATCGTCTTGAGCCGATGATGCCAAATAATTTCATCAGCCTTAAGTTCAGCCAGAACCGGATAATTTCTAGAGACGTAGGCATCTTTATTTTTTGAGTACATTTTAAAGGCTCGAACTCCATGAATCAGCTTACGATTAAAGACAATACCCACACCGGGATCTGCCTCTAAAACGAAGCGGCAGACTGCCTGCAGATTCTCCGGTCCATCACTGTCCTGGACTGTCGAGGGCTTTTGCGAACCAGTTAAAAGGACGGGAACGCGCAAATCACGCAGCATAAAAGATAGGGCCGCTGCGGTGTAGCACATGGTGTCCGTCCCGTGGGTGATGACAATGCCATCATATTCGTCCTGGGCACCAACTACAGCCCGGGCCATGGTGCGCCAATCGCTGACCTGCATCTCGGAAGAGTCAATATTCATTAATTGACGCGCCTGAAACTCGGCCTCTGCCTTAATCCCTGATATCTCCTGCAAGAGATCTGCCCCACTGACTCCTGGCACAAAGCCGCGATCAGTTTCGACGCAAGCGATCGTGCCACCGGTAGCCAAAAGTAATATTTTCTTCTTCTCTGCCATGCCCTACCTCGAATCAAGCTAACTAGTCTCGAATCATAATTTCAACTATTTTCTCATCGGTTTCATGCATGCCTTCTTTGGCCATCTCACCAATCGCACGAATTGTACTGTCGATATCCGACTTAATTAATCCATCACCGGAGTGGAAGCGGAAACCATCCTGAGCTAAGTCCCAGGCTGCAAAGGCGCAGTTTAAGGCGTTGACGATCTTAAAGGCGCAAGAGTCCTTCGCGCCATCACAGACCATGCCTGAGACTCCGCCGAGACTGTTACTGACTATCTCTGCAATCTCTCTTTCCTCTGCACCCAGCATCCAAGCGATTGAAGCCACCGCAGACGCAGCCGCAGAGGTAATCCCACAAAAGGCTGATAAACGACCGATGAAGGCTTTTTGATAGAGGGTTAAAAGATTAGATAAAAGTAAGGCTCTTAAGAAGCGCTCTTCTTCTATGCCTTCTTCCTTTGCGTAGACCCAGACCGGCAAGCTGACTGTCAAACCATGATTGCCTGAGCCGGAGTTAATCACTACCGGCAGGGTACAGCCCCCCATCCTCGCGTCGGAAGCGGCAGCCGTGAAGCCTTGAGCCAAGCGTTGTAGATACAAGCGACGTGGCATCTCTTTACTCTCCGGCATCCGATGGCGACCGAGCTGCTGTCCCCACTCAGCCTCTAGGCCTTGTTTAGCGATTGCAACATTACACTCATACTGGCGCTCTAGGAGAGGTCGGAAAAGCTCAATCTCACAGTTCTCGCAAAAGTCGAGCAATTCAAAGAAATTACTTTCTGCAAAAAGCTCGTCATTCGATAACTTAGTCTCAAGCTTCCCAGCCGCGCAACTTTCAGCTCTGCAGGCCTCAGAATTTCCAGCTTCTTGCTCTGCCTTAAGCACAAAGCTCAAGTGTTCGGGTAAGTCCTCCGCTTTTAGCGCGACCCCGTTCCGCTCAATCTTAATTACCTTAGTATGCTGATCACGAATCTCGACTTTAAGCTGTTTGCCCTTGGCCGAAGCGATGACAATCAGGTGTAGGGGGTATGGGCTTTGCAACTGTGAGACAGTAATTTTCCCAGCCGCAATAAAAGCTTCGACCTCCGGCAAATCTTCTTCACTAAGCTCTTTTAAGACCTCTAGTTTACCGGCAGCATTGCCAGCCAATGCGCCAAGACAAGTCGCTACCGCTAAGCCCCTACGCCCACCTGAATTCGGCACAATTACCGATTTTACATTCTTAATAATGTTATTCGATGCTTGAAGCTCTAAGTGCTCCGGCTTCTCTCCAAGTAATTCACTGGCCAGTGCAGCAGCATAAGCTATTGCAATGGGTTCAGTGCAGCCTAAGGCAGGAATCAACTCTGCTTCTAGAACGCTCAACCAGAGCTGCGTTTTATCTTGCCTCATGCTATCTAATTAAGCTGAGCAACAGCTTCGATTTCGACTCTTGCACCCTTCGGTAACTGGTGCACTGCAACACAGGCTCTGGCCGGATACTCGTCAGAGAAAAACTCTGCATAAACTTCGTTAACGGCAGCAAAATCAGCCATGTCAACGAGGTAGATATTGCACTTAATCAAATCTGAAAAATCTGCACCAGCAGCTTCCAAAATGAAGCCGATATTCTGCATTGAGGCACGAGCGGCGGCTTGAATATCATCAATAATCAATTCCTTAGTCTCTGGTGAAACCGGGAGCTGACCTGAAATAAAGAGCAGATTACCTGCCTGCTTTGCTTGCACGTAGGGGCCGACTGCTGCCGGAGCCCGATCTGAATGAATTGTTTTTAATGCCATAAATTTGTCCTCTTTTCACAAATTTGCGCCAAATTGCGCAGCTAGATACTGTCTAGATTTACATAGTAAATTATACCTCTTTTAGCAGATAATTAAAGTCCGACGATTGCATCCACCTTTTATTTCAACTAAAATTCGCTTAAGCAGCATTAACTATGGCTCAGGGAGGAATAGATGAATAGGAAGGTTCAGGGGCATCGGAAGAAAAATCCCCAAGCAGCAAGAGCAGTCGCTGTCGAGGCAAAAGCCAGGCGCCAATCGCTCATCTTTTTACTCCTGAACTTCTCTTTGTTCGTGTTTAAAATTTTGGCTGCTTTGCTGACTAGCTCGCTCTCACTTTTTGCAGATGCAATTAATAATCTAAACGATTCATTATCCTCGGTCATCTCCTTTATTTCGCTTAAAATCTACAATAAGCCGGCTGACCACGAGCATCCTTATGGGCATCAGAGAGTTGATTATATTGCAGGCGCGGGCCTGGCCATTATTATTCTCATAACGGCCTACGAGCTACTGCGCTCGGCCATCACTCGCCTTTTAAATCCAGAGCCCTTAACACTTTCGGCTTGGCCCCTGGCTTTGATTGGCCTATCTATCTTGATTAAAATATATTTTTACTTCAGCTCGAAGCGCCTAGCTCGAGAGCTCGACTCTTTAATCTTTAAAGCGGTAGCCACAGATTCTCGCTCCGATATTCTAATCTCGGCGCTAATCCTACTAACCTTAGTGATCACACCCTACAGCACATTGCCGCTAGATGCCGGCTGCGGCCTAATTTTGGCCTTAATCATCGGCTGGCAGGCAATTGAGCTACTGCGTCAGACCTTTGATGAGCTGCTCGGTAAAAGAGCCCCGAAAGAATTGATTGACGGGATAAAAAATATAGTGCAAGACTCCCCCCTGGTGATTTCTTACCACGATTTAATTATCCACAGCTATGGTCGAAGTAATGTTTTTGCCAGTATTCACATCCTGGTCGATAGTAAGTTGAATTTAATCGAATTGCATCAGGAGGTCGACCGCTTAGAGCGCTTAGTCTATCAAAACTATGCTGTCTCCTTAGTCATCCACGTGGATCCATTGTGCCTCGAAGATGAGGAGTTGCAAGAACTCAGCCAGCTTTGTGAAAAGCTAATTCAGAATATTAACCCAAGCTTTTATCCGCACGATTTCCAGATCCTCCGGGCGGAGGACTCTGAACTGAAGACTTTTTACTTTGAGCTGAAGCTGCCTGATGATTATGATGCTGACTTTGTCAAACTGCGTGAAGAAATCATCCTTGCCTTAATTAAAGCAGGCGTTAAAGGCTACGCTGTGGAAATCACCATCGATCGAGCCTATATCGCCGACAAGCAAAACTACGCCTTAACTTTGCCAAAATAAAAGCTTAACGAACCGCAGCTGTGACCTGTACTACTAATCCCACGAGCATTAGCACAGCCAATAATAGGGCCAAAAAGGCCATCAGTCTCTGACTTCTATTCTTTTTCATTTTAATTCCTCCAGTATTGAGAAGACTCAATTAAGCCTAAAGCTTCAGTCTTTAGAACGCCTATTGATTATCCCCTTGCCTTTTATCCTGCCTCGTATAGGACTGTAAAATCTGGTCTTTTAAGTCCCAGAGTTGCTGCGATAAGTCGACATAATAGATTTGCGGATTTTCCAATCTCTTGATTGAGTCCCAAAGTGTGCCAAACTCCTTGCGCGCATACTTTCTAATCTCTTCAAGTGAATACTCTGGGTAGACTCTACGGCCTTCCTTAAAAATCGGCTCGAGCAGCTTCCTGGCCTTGAAGTTGTTGAGGGTCTTACGTTTCCAGGTATGGAGCGGATCAAAGATCTCGAGGCTAGTTTCGAGGTCAGGACGCTCCTCTTCTAGGCAAATTAGATCCGCCTCGGCATAACCTTCCTCATTATATAAGCGATATACGGTCTTCGAAGCGGGGTTAGTTATTTTGCCCGGATTTTCGGAAATCTTCATCCGCGGTTCTAATTCCCCTGCCTCATTCTCGATTGCTGAGAGCTTATAGACCCCTGAAAATACAGGTTCGGCTCGCGAAGTGATCAAACGTTCACCAACCCCAAAACCGTCGATCTTCGCGCCCTGCACCAATAGTTCGCGAATTAAATGCTCATCAATCGAGTTAGAAACGATGATTTTGCAATCTTCTAGACCTGCTGCATCTAAGGCTTCTCGACACTTAATAGATAAGTAGGTTAAATCACCTGAATCAATTCTGACCCCTGCTAGACGGTGGCCTTGAGGCTCTAAAATCTCCCGGTGAACCCGAATCGCATTTGGAATCCCGGATTGCAGTGTATTGTAGGTATCGATTAATAGCTGGGTATTCTCAGGGTAAACTTCTGCATAAGCTTTAAAGGCCTCGTATTCTGAGGGGAAGGACTGAACCCAGGAATGGGCCATTGTACCCAGGGCAGGCATCCCAAATATCTGTGCTGCAAGGGTGCAGGAAGTGCCTGCAACTCCAGCAATATAGGCTGCCCGAGCCCCCAGTAAAGAAGCATCGTAACCCTGGGCGCGCCGGGCACCAAACTCCATCACCGGGCGACCTTCAGCAGCCCTGACAATCCGCGCAGATTTAGTCGCAATTAAAGATTGGTGGTTAATCGAAAGTAAGAGCATGGTCTCGATTAATTGGCATTGTAGCAGTGGCCCTTTGACCTTGACAATTGGCTCGCCTGGGAAGATTGGCGTGCCCTCCGGCACAGCTTCGATATCGCATTTAAAATCTAGATTCTTTAGATAATCTAAAAAATCCTCATGGAAGCCTTCCTGACGTAAGTAGGCAATAATTTCCGGGTCGAAGTTCAAACGCTCGATATATTCGATCATCTGATTAACCCCTGCCATAATTGCATAGCCGCCCCGTTCAGGCACCTGCCGGAAGAAGAGATCAAAACAGGCAGTCCGCTCGTGTACTCCCTGCTTAAAATATGCCTGCGCCATCGTGAACTCATAAAAGTCCGAGAGTAAAGTAAGGTTTGTCTGTCTACTGGTCATTTCGTATGCCATTAAAAAATCCTTTCAGAGCTTAATTCAAATTCGCCTCGGGCGCATTTTAAATAAGCTGCTTGATCATCATTACCAAATATTTCATCGCGAAAAAAGACTCTTTCCAGGCAGAGTCCAGCTGCTGGCAAAGTCGGACCTAAGGCAGTCCGGTCGCCAGATAAAAAGCCCTCTTTTAAACCTTCTGGGCTGAGCTTCCCAGCCATCATTACTAATGCAGTCCCAGCCAAAATTCTCACCATATGGTAGAGAAAGCCCGAACCGACGACATCTAATTCCAAACAGTCCCCGCTCTTCCGTAGGCCGAGATAGTCGAGGCGCCTGATCGTGCTGGGACTCGGGCTGCCCTGGTCCATGAAGGCTCTAAAATCGTGCTCACCAATTAAAATTGGAGCCTCGTTTAACCATAATTCCGGCTGCAGCTGCCACGAACAATGGTAGCTCGTATCGCGTAAAAAAGCCGAAGGCATCCGCCGATTTAAAATCCGGTAGCAATAATATTTCCCGATACTTTGATGCCTTGCAGAAAAGTCTGGCGCCATTTCTCGCGCCTGTAAGACGACTAAATGCTCCGGTAACTGGGCATTCAAAGCATAAGGAATTTGGCTAATCGGAATCCTGCTCTGACTAGTACAGTGACAGACTAGGCCCCGTGCAGAAACCCCTGCATCGGTTCTTGAGGAAGCCTTGAAGCGCAATTTTTCCCCTGTTAAGCGAGACCAGGCGGCCTCCAATTCGGCTTGCACAGATCTGGCATTTTGCTGAAACTGCCAGCCATGAAAAGACTTGCCTAGGTATTCTATTTTCAAAGCGATTGTTTTTTGCATTATTGAACTTTGTCAGCTTCCTCCCTGGCATAAATTGCAGCCCCAATCAGACCTGCATCATTGCCGAGCTCAGCTAATACAACTCGGGTCTGAGCCCTGCTGTATAAGGAGAAAGTCTTCTCTGGGAGGCGGCGATTAAGTTCACGGGGGATGCGCTCACCTTCATGGGAGATTCCACCACCGATAATGACTAATTCAGGCATTAAGAAGTTAACTACATTGCCAATTCCCTCGGCTAAATAATTAAAGTAGCGCTCACTTAATTTCTCTGCTTCTTGGCAGTTCTCACGCAGGGCAGCAAAGAGGGTCCGCCCTGACACCTTGCCATCTTCTTGGGCAATTTTAGCAATAATTGAATTGGGCTCTTGCGCTACTAGTTCCTCAGTGTCGCGCACTAAGGCCGCTGCTGATACATACTGCTCGAGACAGCCCTTACGCCCGCAGGTACAGGGGCGACCATCGACAACGATCACATGGTGACCCAGCTCCGAAGCTGCATCATTAAAGCCACTATAGAGGCTGCCATTAAGGACTAAACCTCCACCTATCCCTGTGCCAATGGTGATTAAGACACTATCCTTGACCCCGCGACCTGCACCCATTCTGGCCTCCGCTAGCGCTGCTGCGTTAGCATCGTTAACCACATGGATGGGACAGTTGAACTGCTCTTGAAAAATCTCGCGGGCCGGACATAGATTTAAATCTAAGTTACTCGCATGACGGAGCTCACCTTTAGAATCGTCGACAGTGCCAGGTGCGCCGATACCGATTGCAGAAATCTGCTCAGCCGTGAGATCTGCACGCCGCATCAAGCTCTGGCAAAGCTCAATACAGGCTGCCATAATCTCCCTGCCACTGCGGCGATCTGCCAAGGTCTTAGTGTAAGCCTTATCTAAGATTTCGTAGCGATCATTAGTTAAGCCAGCTTTTAAATTGGTTCCACCAATGTCCAATGCTAAGTAGTAAGCCATGAGATTCACCTCGCTTGTCTAGCCACTATCCGACACGCCCAATTCTACTATGTTTTGCTCCTTCTGCCCAGTTTCTGGAACTTTCCTGGCTTAGAGTCTAATTTTTGCCTGCCCGATTAAAACTAAAGCTAGAAGCAGAGTAAAGGCGATGAAAAGATAGTCTTGTCTTTTCATCTTACTTTCAATTAGGCTCGTCCGCCCGACACCGCCACGGTAGCACCTGACCTCCATCGCCAAAGCTAAATCCCCTGCCCGTTTAAGCGCACTGACAAAGAGGGGGACCAAAATAATTACAAAGGCCTTTGCTTTCTTGAAAAGCCCTCCCCGGTCGAGGTCGCCACCACGCGAAGCCTGCGCCTTGATAATCCGATCACTTTCATCAATTAAGGTCGGAATAAAGCGTAGTGCGATGGACATCATTAAGGCTAGCTCGGAAACTGGTACCTTGATGTAGCGTAAAGGTTTAAGTAGCTTCTCCAAAGCATCAGCCAAGGCCCTCGCCCGCGTGGTTAAAGAAAGGAAGAAAGTCGAGTTAAAGACCAGAAGGAGTATCCTAATACTCATCAGAAAGGCAGCGGCCAGACCCTCTTTACTAATCTTTAAGAAGCCAAAGCGCCAGATAATCTCCTCGCCTTCTGCCCGGAAGAAAAGATTCATAAAAAAGGCAAAGGCAACTATGAAGATCACATTCTTGAAACTTCTTAAAACTACCTTAAAAGGAATCCCGGCAAATTTAATTAAAGCCAAAGACAGGACAGTAAACAAGGCGATAGAAATTGGATCTTTGACCGAGAGTAAGGAGACTAAGAGGATGATTAAGGCAATCAGCTTAGTTCGCGCGTCGAGACGATGAATTAGTGAGTCTCCGGGCCAGTATTGACCGATTTTAACGTCCATCACTAAGCCCTCCTCTACTTAACTTTGCCACGCGCTTGGCAGCTAAAGGATCTGAATTAAATAAATCTAAAAGTAAAACTTTTGCATCCTCTAAGGTCTGCACCTTAAAGTTCCAGCCAAAGTGCCGGTTCAGCTCCTGCACTATTTCCTGCACAGCTGTAGCTTTCAAATTGGCTGCTTTTAAAAGCTCAGGCTGATTAAAGATATCGACAGTCGGGCCAAAGGCGAGATCGCGCCCGTCCTTGATCAATAGGACGCGGTCAGCTAATTCTGCGGCATCCTCCATATTGTGGGTGACCAGGATTAAGCTTCGGCCCTCAGCCCTTAAGTCCTGCAAGAGTCGGACCATCGCCTCCGAGCCAGCCGGATCCAAACCAGCACTAGGCTCATCGAGGACTAGGATTTCTGTCTCCATGGCGACAATCCCGGCCAGAGCAACCTTCCGCATCTCCCCACCAGAAAGCTCGAAGGGTGAACGGTCGAGGAAGTCTTCACTTAATCCTAAGCGGGCGATTGCGCGCCTGACTCGCTCTTCAACCTCTGCATCAGACAAGCCCATCTGCTTTGGCCCGAAGCCAATGTCACTGCGTACGTCCTCAGCAAAGAGCTGGCTTTCGGGGTACTGGAAGACAAGTCCGACCTGGCGTCTCAATTCACGTAATTTCGCCTTGCTATCCAGCTTGCGGCCGAGGATCGAGATCTGGCCTTGCTGTAGCTTTAGTAAGGCGTTTAGATGGAGCATTAAGGTCGACTTGCCGGCCCCGGAGGCCCCTAGGACAGCGAGAATCTCACCCCGCCTTAAGTCGAAGCTGACACCGTTTAAGGCCGCCCTACTGAGGGGTAGATTGGGGCGGTAGTTGAAATGCACATCCGAGACCTCAATTACCTTTTCCGCAGTTTCAGGAATAGAGCGCGCGGCTCGACGCTCGGCTAAATGCGCTTCAACCGCCTCGATTCTACGCGGCGAAAGATTTTCAATTAAAGATAATTCGGCGATAAGCTTCTGGCTTAATTCACTAACGCTCAATGCAGAGTCAGTTAAACTAAGTCCAGCAGTCTTCTTCACGCTAGCTGCCAAGGCTAGATGCTGGGGTAGGCGCAAGTTGTATTGCGCTAAATCGATCTCGGTGAAGAGCTGGTCAGGACTTCCCCTGAAAACTAGCTCCCCGTCTTTTAAGACGAAGATTTCTTCCGCTCGCATCGCTTCTTCCATCGAGTGAGTAATATTAATCAGACTGAGCTTATCGCTTTTGGCTAAATTACAGATAAAATCGAATAGCTCAGCCGCAGTCGCCGGGTCGAGCATGGAAGAGGCCTCGTCTAAGATTAAGGCGGAGGGGTTCATGGCCAAAACAGCGCCCAGAGCCAGCTTCTGCTTTTGTCCCCCTGATAATTCAGTCGGTTCAGCACTCGCCTTTTCCAGAAGGCCGATCCGTTCTAGAATCCGGTCGACAATCTGCCGTAGACGGGGGTTTGGAATACCGAGGTTTTCCGGACCAAAGGCCACATCCTCTTCGACTGTGGTCGAGACAATTTGGTTATCGGGATTTTGGAAAACTATGCCGAGTTCCGGACGCAGTTCGTAGCGCTCAGCTTCATCACTGATATCGCGCCCAAAGACCAGAAGCTCACCTTCAGTTGGCGTAAATAAGGCTGCTAAAAGCTTCGCCAGACTAGATTTTCCAGAACCATTGGCTCCGACAATGGCAAGGTGTCTGCCCTTTTCTAAGTTGAAATTGAGCTGACGCAAGGCCGGGTACTCGTCTTCGCCCGGGTACTGGAATGATAAATTTTTAGCTTTGGCAAAATACACTAAGCTACCTTCTTTATTTCTAATAATACTTAAAGCTGATTATAGGCTAAATAAAAGGGATGTGCCTTACGGTAACATCCCTTGTATACTCTTCTCCAATGATCTAGGGGAAAGATCGGCTGTTAAATACAGCCGGGTTCTCGATTAGACTAATTGTAAGAGCACCATCTCAGCAGCATCACCGCGGCGCTGACCCAGTCTGATAATTCTGGTATAGCCACCCTTGCGGTCACGATAGCGTGGAGCTAATTCATCAAAGACGTGGTTGGCGGTATTGATTCTCTCACCATTCTCATCTTTAAACTCATAAATCTGAGCAATGATTTGACGTCTAGCTGCCAGTCTGGAAGGACGATCCTTCTTTACTGTCTCGGTAGTAATCTCACGCTCTACCTTGTCATATTTGTTCCCAGCCTTAGAGGTGGCGGTCTGCAGAATCTTGCGACCCTTACCATCTAATTTCGCTGCGGACTTTTTGACCTCTACTTCGTCAAAGTTATCTTGCTCGCGCACTGCTAAAGTTATAATTTTCTCGGCCATTTTCTGGACTTCTAAGGCCCGAGTTTTAGTTGTTTTTAATTCACCGTTCACCAAGAGGCTGGTCAGCTGCTGCTTCAGCAGTGCCTTCCTCTGATCTGAGGGACGGGAGAGTTGTCGATATCCGGACATGTTTTCCTCCTGTTATCTATCTAGCCTAGGCCTCGCTTAGAGATTCAGCTAGGGTCAAGTTAATATCACTAAGTTTGCCGACGACTTCTTCTAAGGATTTCTTCCCGAGGTTGCGTACCTTCATCATCTCTTCTTCAGTCTTGGCGACTAGGTCTCCAACTGAATTGATATTGGCACGCTTCAAGCAGTTATATGTACGGACTGAGAAATCCAAGTCCTCGATTGGACAGGCTAGTAAACCACTCTCACTGTCTTCTTCCGGACTGCTCTCCTCAACTGTTGGTAAAACCTCACCTGAGAGTTCTGTGAACAATCTGAATCTTTCGATCAGGTGCTCAGCGGCGTAATTCATTGCATCGCTGCAAGTCATCGTGCCATCAGTTTCAAGTTCAAAGGTGAGCTTATCGTAGTCTGTAATCTGCCCTACTCTGGTATCTTCAACCGTGTAGTTAACTTTTCTTACGGGGTTAAAGATTGAGTCAATTGGAATTACACCAATCGGCTGATTCGGCCACTTATTGCGCTCTGCGCTGTGGTAGCCGACCCCGGCTGAGATGGTCAATTCCATAAAGAGTCGACCACTGCCATTGAGGGTTGCAATAACTAAATCCTTATTGATAATTTCAACTTCGTCATCGTGGACAATATCGCCGGCGGTTAAGACGCCACTAAAGCCTTCTTCGCTGGAGATATAGACAGTCTTTGGTCCTTGTACGTTGAGTTTTGCCCGAATGTCTTTAACATTCAAAATGATTTCCGTCATGTCTTCGATGACACCGGGAATCGTTGAAAACTCATGGTAGACTGACTCAACTCGAATTGCCGTCACAGCATAACCCGGTAAAGAGGACAGCAGCACTCTTCTCAGGGCATTGCCCAAGGTGGTGCCGTAGCCCCTCTCGAGCGGTTCGACGCTGTAAGTAGCTTTACTCTTTGCGTCATTCATTTCCAGACATTCAATTTGCGGTACGATCGATTCGATCATCTGAGCCTCCTCCGGTCTTGTCTAATATCTGCGCCAGTTGTCACTAGACTCTTCTCCGCTTCGGCGGACGACAGCCATTATGCGGCAAGGGTGTGACGTCACGAATCATGGTCACTTCCAGACCTGCGGTCTGCAGGGCACGGATTGCTGATTCACGTCCTGAGCCAGGTCCGCGTACGTATACTTCAACGTACTTCATGCCATGGTCGGCAGCGGTCCGAGCTGCTTGCTCTGCTGAGAGCTGAGCGGCGAAGGGTGTGCCCTTACGTGAGCCTCTCATGCCCTGAACACCAGCCGAAGACCAGGAGATAGCGTTGCCATCTAAGTCTGTAATTGTCACGATAGTGTTATTAAATGTTGAGTGAATATGAACTGCACCCTTCTCGACCATTTTCCGGTCTCTTCTTCTGGGTCTACCTGCAGCTCTGCCTTTACCACGTTTTACTTTTGACATAGCTTTCCTCCCTACTTACGCTTCTTCGCCATGGTGCGCTTCGGCCCCTTGCGTGTGCGAGCGTTGGTTTTAGTACGTTGACCGCGGACGGGCAAGCCCATGCGGTGACGACGGCCACGGTAGCAGCCGATTTCGGTCAGTCGCTTGATGTTCATTGCGACTTCACGACGGAGGTCACCCTCAACGTGGTATTCGTTATCGATAATCTCCCTGATTTTTGTAATTTCATCTTCGCTCAGATCTTTGACCCGAGTATCAGGATTGATTTCACATTTCTTTAAAATATCATTCGATGTGGTACGGCCAATACCGAAAATATATGTTAAGCCGATTTCCACACGCTTTTCATTGGGTAAATCTACCCCGGCAATACGTGCCATTCACTGCACCTCCTGTGTGCCTTTGTCAATAATTAAGTCTATTTTATATATAAAAATGGCTTTACCGGGGAAATAGCCCTCGCGGGCCAGCCGCTTCCTGCCGGCAAATTAAAGTAGCGACAAGGGTTTAGCCTTGGCGCTGCTTGTGTTTCGGATCAGAGCAAATCACCATGACCCGTCCACGCCGCTTGATTACGCGACATTTTTCACAGATTGGTTTTACCGATGGTCTTACTTTCATCTTGTCTGCTCCTTTCTATCTAACATCAAGACTGTAATTTTATTAGCATATTTAATAACCGCAATTCGGCCCCGCCAAATCGCGCATGCTAAAGTATTTTAGCAGAAATTTAAAGGATTTCAAGCCCTCCGGCCAATCTTTAGATAGTTTTGGCCAATTTCCTGAAATTCTTACTTAGCTTACTTTGACCGCCAAGTGATTCGTCCCTTGGTCAAATCGTACGGCGACAGTTCTAGGGTGACATGGTCACCGGTTAGAATTTTAATATAGTGTTGACGTAATTTACCACTTAAGTGGGCTTGAACTTCGTGGCCGTTCTCCAGCCGTACGATAAAAATTGTATTGGGCAGGGTCTCAACAACTACGCCCTTTACCTCAATCAGATCTTCTTTTGCCAAATCAGGTCCTTTCTCTCTCCGAGTACGACTTTATTAGTCGTCTGACGAATTTATCTCGTTCGTCACTTTCTGCTACTTCTCTAAGCTCAGCGAGCTCAGCTTGATTTACGGCCCGGCCTAAAAACTCCAATTGTTTGGGGTTTTTGCTTTTGGGCTGCAAAAACTTTCTATATCTACCATCAACAAGAATTAAACGGATGTAATCCTCCGTGGCATGATAATCAATGACTAGGTAGATTCTGCCCCGATCATGGCCAGCCTTAGACTGGACGAGGCAACCTTGCCAAAAATCTGCACACTCAAGTATATCTGCTTTTCCCTGAGAACTCAAGCTTTCCCCCATAAAACTTAGTCTGCTAATGAAGGCGGCGGGGTAAAGCCATCAGCTAAGGGCCGCTCATAACCCGGGCAGGTTAAGACATAGGGGCCGTCGGCTAGGATTGCAAAACTATTCTCGTAATGGGCAGAGGCCTTGCGGTCTGCTGTAATGATTGTCCAACCGTCACTGAGTAATCTAATCTGATGAGTGCCGAGGGTAATCATCGGTTCTAAGGCTAGGCACATCCCCTCCTCGAGTCGGACCCCACGGCCGCGACGGCCATAGTTTAAAAGGTCGGGAGATTCGTGTAAGTTTCTGCCAATACCGTGTCCGGTTAATTCACGGACGACGCCGTAACCCTTACTCTCAACGTGCTCCTGGACTGTAGCCGAAATATCACCAATCCGCTGACCAGCCCTAGCTTCACGGATGCCTAGCCAAAAGGCTTCTTCCGCACATTTAACTAAGGCGCGGTGCTCTGGGCAGACATTTCCACAGCAGTAGGTTCTGCAGGCATCACCATGGAAGCCATTAATATACGCACCGACGTCAATTGAAACAATATCGCCATCAGCCAAAAACCGCTTCGTGCTCGGCAAGCCGTGAACGATTTCCTCATTAATTGAGATACAGGCAGAACCTGAGAAGGGCGGATCACCATAGCCCAGGAATGAGGGGGTTGCCCCTGCGGCACGGATTGTCGCCTCGACAATCTCATTTAGTTCTGCAGTAGAGATCCCAGGTTTAATCTGGGGCTCGACTGCAGCAAAGACTGAAGCTGTAGCAGCTCCGGCTATTTTCATCAGTTCAATTTCTGACTCGGATTTTAAGTAAATCATCGTTGTGTTTTGCGTACACTTTCTAATTAATTTAAGACCAGTTTATGATCTTGACTTTAGCTTATATTCTACTAAAAATATCTGTTGCTGAATACGGAATCTACTGGCGAATTCGACTACAGCATTAATTCCTCAGGCACCTTTTCACCGAGGTGCTCAAGAATGATTCTACTCGTCTCGGCTAGGCTACGTTCCGCATTGACAACCCGGTAAAGCTTATGCCGCTGCTCGTAGAAGTCAATTAAAGGTTTACTCAGCTCATCATAAATCTTCAAGCGGTTACGAATTGCGTCAATTTTGTCATCTTCGCGACGCTTCAAGCTACCACCACAAACCTTGCACTTGATAGCCTTTGCTTCTACTTCCTCAGGATCATAGTTGTAGTTTAAGGCACAAAGACTACAGACATGGCGGCGGGACAGGCGCTTAATGATAATCTCTTCACTAGCCTCAATCAGAATTGCCGCTCTGAGTTCACGCTGCCAGAGCTCAAGCATATCGGACAAGACCTGGGCCTGGACCGCAGAACGCGGGTATCCGTCGAGGATAAATCCTCTGTCACAATCTGGTTTAGTCAAGCGTCCAGCAATTATTCTATTGGTCAAATGGTCCGGGACCAACGCGCCATTTTTGATATAGCTGTCAGCCTCAATGCCCAATGGCGTCTGTGCGCTTATTTCATCACGAAAAATAGCTCCAGTAGAAATATGCGGTAATTCAAGAGCCTTGCTCAATAACACTGCAATCGAACCTTTGCCGGCCCCCGGTGGACCGAGAAGAACAATATTATTCATTAATCAACACACCTGACAGCACAGTTAAAAGAAGCAAGAGCCCGAATTCAACCATGCTATACCTTTCTTCACTCTTGTAAGCCGAGTCACCAGCTCCATCGACCCTAAGTTTACACTACTTTAGATAAAAATAAAGCCAAAGAATCGAGAAAAGTCTATTTTTCGCCCAAAAAAGCTGCTCTTTTTCGAGTCGGAAAGAATAGAGCTTCAAGCGAGATAAAAAAAGCGCCGCCGAGGCGACGCGGATTATTATTTGATGGCATTTAAGCGCTTCTGCAGACGCGATTTTTTGCGTGCGGCTTTATTCTTATGAACTAAGCCTTTTTTAACCGCTTTATCGAGTGCAACTTGACTATCTTTGACCAGCTTAGCGGCATTTTCTGAGGCCTCTTCAACTGCGTTGTGACTCTTCTTCAGCACTGTTCTCAATTTACTCTTAGCATGTTTGTTATATTTTGCCTTCTGCTGGCTATTTGCAACACGCTTGATCGCTGATTTAATATTCGGCATTTTTTCACCTCCCGCAAAAAAGTCGCTAGCTTCGGTACTTTAGGCTTGGTGAAGCCCTAGCGCTCCGCTATAATATCACGCATGAAACGCTCAGGCAAGAGCTTTTTGCGATCTTTTATATAGTTCTCAATATCTCGGCATCTTCTTTGTTATAATACAGGAAGTGAATTCTAATAAAGGAAAAATTAATGAGTAAAACAAAGAAAGTAAAAGTAGAGAAAAAACAAAGTAATCAGCAGTCCCCGGTGCAGATAATTCCGCTCGGTGGCTGGCGTGAAATCGGTAAAAATATTTGCGTTCTAAGATATCAAGATGACATCATCGTAATTGATTCCGGCCTCGGCTTCCCAGCTGATGAAATGCTCGGGGTTGACTTGGTGATTCCAGATTTTACCTACCTAGTCCAGAACAAGGATAAGGTACGAGGAGTTTTCCTAACCCACGGGCACGAGGACCACATCGGTGCAATTGCCTGGTTAATGCAGGAGATTGACTGCCCGGTATATGGACTGCCGCTGACCCTGAAACTGGTTGCCGGAAAATTGGATGACCGCGAACGCGGTGGTTCTAAACGAGCCGCCGGCGCCCTCAAAGCCCGACTAAAAGTCCTGAGTTGCGGCGAGAAGATTCGAGCCGGCCAATTCACGGTGGAATATGTCCATGTCAATCACTCGATTGCAGATGCAGCAGGTATTTTTGTCGAGACTCCGGTCGGCAATATTTACCACTCGGGTGATTTCAAGATTGACTATACTCCGGTGCACGGTGTTCCGATTGACCTCGGCCGCATTGCGCAAATCGGTAACTCTGGACTCCTCGCCTATATCGGTGAGTCGACAAATGTAGAGCACCCCGGCTTCACCCCGTCCGAGAGAATGGTTGGTGAATCCTTCTCCAAGCTCTTTTCACAGGTTGATAGTCGGATATTCGTAGCCACCTTCTCCTCCAATGTCTTCCGTCTCCAGCAGATTATTCAGGCTGCAGAAGAGCACGGACGTAAGGTGGGGCTGCTCGGATTCTCGATGCGGAAAATCTTCGAGGCTGCAAATTCTCTAGGTTATCTGAAGTTCAAGCCGGAGACGATTTGCCGAATTGAGGAGCTAGTCAAGCTACCCGATAATGAAATTCTGATTATTTCTACCGGGACCCAAGGTGAGCCGATGGCTGCACTCAGTAGGATGGCTCATAACGAGCATCGACAAGTCGATATTAAGCCAGGTGACACGATCTTCCTTTCCTCTTCAATGATTCCCGGGAATGAGGCTGCAATCTATGCCATGATTGATGACCTCTATCTGCGTGGAGCCGAGGTAATCTACCACCGACTAGCTGACATCCATGTTTCAGGCCACGCTTACCGCGATGAATTACAGCTGCTCTTGAATCTCTTGCGGCCAAAGTATTTCGTCCCCAACCACGGTGAGTTTAGACATCTTTATAAGCACGGACAATTAGCTCTAAATGCTGGAGTTGAGCTAGATAAGATCTTCCTCTTAAATAACGGAGATGTTTTAGAGCTGAGCCCTGACAGAGCGGAAATTACCGACTTTGTCGAAGCCGGTAGCATCTTAATCGATGGTCTGGGTGTGGGAGATATCGATGCCGATGTCTTGCGTGAGCGTCGCCGCCTCGCAGATGACGGCTTGGTTTCAATCGTCCTGCCAGTTGATCGTAAGCGCAATCGACTTGCCGCCCCGGCACGGATTGAGATGATCGGTTTCATCTATGCCGATGAGCATGACAGCGTCTTAAAAAGCATCAATGCAACGATTGAGCGCTTCATGTCAAAGCAGGAAAAAGGCAAGCTCGCCGATAACTTAACCGATGGTAAGTTAAGGAAGCAATTAAAAGATCTAATCTACCAGAACACTAAGCGCCGGCCGATTGTCATGCTACAGATTATTGATTTAGATTAAAAATAAATTAAACGCGTCGGACACTAATAACTCCGTCAATGGTTTTTATCCTGCCCATCAAGCGGTCGACCTGACTTTGCTCTTCGACCTTTAGAACTAATTCTAAAGAGGCAGTAACATCCTTGGCGGAGTTCATTTTTCCGGACAAAATCGGAACCTTTTCTTCTGAAATGGCGTTTGAGATCTCGGCAAATAGCCCTCTTCTGTCGTAACAGATGATACTCAGCTCAACATCATAAGAAATCTGTTCCTCGCCAGTCCAATAGACATCAATTAATCTCGCTGCCCGCTCGGCATCCTTTGGCGAGCGATTGGCCAATTCGAGTAAGCGTCTAATATTAGTGCAGTTCGTACGGTGTACGGTAACTCCTGCGCCACGGGTAATGAAACCGATAATTGAATCGCCCTGGACCGGTTTACAACAATTCGCCAGTTTAACCAGACTATTGTCAATACCTTTAACTTCGACCCCGGTCTCACTGCGACTTTTACGCGGCCGGCTCTTGGCAACCTGAATACCCGACTTTAAATCGTCGACCTGAATTGTCCCCTTGGCCAACTTTACGATCTGGCCATTCGGGTTCAGGCGGTAACCTAGCTTTGCCCGCTCTTCATCAGTTAAAGACGCCAGATAATTATCGCGCAGTGCTGGGAAGACGCGATTTACAGAAAGCCCTCGATAGCCAATTGCCGCAGAGATATCATCCATGCTGGAGAAGCTGTAACGCTTGACAATGGGCTCGTAGAATTCTTTTTTAATCAGCTTTTTCGGCTCAAAGCCCTGTTTGCGAATTTCCTCTTCTAAGTCGGCCCGGCCACGCTGTACGTTCTCTTCGCGCTGACTCTTTTTATACCAAGCCTTAATCTTTGACTTGGCGTTAGAAGACTTGACCAGCTTTAGCCAGTCCAAAGAAGGACCAGTTAATTTTTCGCTAGTAATAATTTCGACGATATCGCCATTCTTTAACTCGTAAGTAAGCTGAACCTGGCGTCCATTAACCTTTGCCCCGGACATATGATGTCCGACATCAGAGTGAATTGCGTAAGCAAAATCTATCGGATTAGAGCCCATGGGTAAGGACTTTACCTCACCTCTCGGGGTAAAGACGAATACCTCATCCTCAATCAGACCCTCGCGTAAGCTTTCCATGAACTCATCGGGCCCTGACATATCTTTTTGCCACTCTAGAAGTTGGCGCAACCAGGTGAGTTTCGACTCTATGGCATCATTAGCACCGCCGCCCCTCTTGCCTTCCTTATAGCGCCAATGGGCAGCAATACCGTATTCGGCAATTCGATGCATTTCATAAGTTCTAATCTGAACTTCAAAAGGCACACCATTGGGCCCGATTACAGTCGAATGTAAGGACTGATACATATTGGCCTTAGGCATTGCGATATAGTCTTTAAAGCGTCCGGGCATCGGTTTATATAACTCGTGAACCAAACCCAGTACAGCATAACAGTCGGCTACTGAGGGCACTATAATCCGAGTCGCAAACAGGTCGTAAATCTCATCGATACCCTTATCTTGAGTTTTCATTTTGCGGTAAATCGAGTAGAAATGCTTAGGCCGACCCTCGACCTCGGCTAATAAGCCCAGGTCATTGATACCGCGGGTCAGCTCAATGACTATATTTTCTAAAAAGGCTTCGCGAATCGAGCGCTTCTGCGCAATCGCTCCGACCAGCTCATAATAGGCATCTGGATCTAAGAAGCGTAGGCAGAGATCTTCCAATTCCCATTTAATCTTATAGATCCCTAAGCGATGAGCCAGAGGGGCATAGATATCTAAGGTCTCTCGTGCCTTTTCCTTCTGCTTGTCAGGCTCCTTAAAAGCCATTGTCCGCATATTGTGCAGACGGTCAGCCAACTTAATTAGGACAACTCGGATATCCTTTGCCATGGCCAAAAACATCTTCCGGAAGTTCTGAGCCTGCAATTCTTCCTTCGATGAGTAAGCAAGCTTAGATAGCTTAGTAACTCCGTCGACTAGCTTACTAGTCGCCAGGCCAAAGCGCTCAGCAATTTCTTCATTGCTGACCTCGCAGTCTTCGACCACATCGTGGAGGAAGGCTGCCTTTAAGGTATCCTTATCGACTTCAATTTCAATCAGGATTTCGGCAACGGCAATTGGGTGAATAATATAAGGTTGGCCGTTTGCTCTTTTCTGATCCTTGTGTTTTTCCTTGGCAAATTCATAGGCTTCATAAATCGGATCGAGCTCATTGTCTTTACTGTAGGCGCGGTAAGCTTCAGCAATCTTCTCAACCTTTAAGGCTAAGGCCGCATCACTGGTATCTTCTAAAGCACCCTGAGCAGAGGTATCAGGGACATCGATTTGCGCCTTGATCCGTTCTCTCAAATCTGCCTTATCGCTTATTTTTGTCTGCCTTTTCTGCAATTTAATTCGCTCTATCCTTTCACTTTTCTATCTAGTTAATCAGAATACTACGGCTTTGCACAGAGGTCAAACAGTAGGTGCAAAACCCTGCTCTGATAGCCTTTTCCAGGTCTTGGTTTCAGCCAATTTAACCCGCTCTTCTGGAGATGGAGCTAAGCCCAGAATTATACGCCTTTTTGATAGTTCCTGCAGCGAAATAAAACCCTGTGTTAAAAACAATTCTAGCATCCGTCGCACAGTAAAAATCGAAATCGCGCTGTGAGAGTAGTGGTTAAAAGCCCTGGTCAAGCGGTCTAGGTCAACCAATTTGGCGATCGAAAATTCCGCCGTCAGGAAGTGATAAAAATCCTTTATGGCTTGCGCTGTCAAGGAGAGATCCGATGCTTTGAGGCTCAGTTTAGAGGCAATTTCCTGGCAATTTAGGCCCTCAAGATAGGCCCCTTCCTGGACTAGATATGCAGCATATAATTGAGCATCATTGGCCGGGACAATATCGACTATCTGAAATTGTAAGCTCCGTCGACCACGGAAGTAGTTGAAGCGCAGATTGCCGTAAATATTGACCCGCTCACCGTGCCGAATCAATTTCAAGGCCTCACTGCGCACAAAGGCAATCCCACGTAAGATCGAAGAATCCTTTAAACGGATATTACAAGCAAAGTGCCGGCCATCACCTATTCTATTCGGGCTTAAAATCTCGACATCGTCGAGCTCAAAAACCGGCTCCTCGTGCTCCTGACCGTAGGGTCCGAAGCTTTCAATAAATTCTACCGTATTTGCAGATACCTCAGTGTGCTCAAGTGCACAGAGAAATTCCTTTTGCGTAGAGTTCAGTAAATCAATTTCAGCTTCGGCTAAGGCCAAGCGTAATTTTGCGATCTGCTCTTCAGTCGTAGTAAAGCCGGCGGCACTACAATGGCCGCCAAAGGCGTCAAGATATTGGCTTTGCTTGGCCAAAATCTTCACCAAATCAACGCCCTCAGGAGCTCTTGCAGAGGCTCTATAAACCCCATTCGAGCCTGGTGCCAACATCACCACTGGCTTTTGTAATTTCTCCATCAGGCGCGTAGCGACAATCCCGATTACACCGGGATGCCAATCAGCAGCGGACAAGACGACAATATTATCCGTCGCTAGCTCAGAATCTGCAGCTAAAATCTCCTCCGCCTCCGCTAAAATCTCCGCCTCAATCCGCCGGCGCTCTAGATTTAAATTATTCAGTTCATTCGCAGCCTCAGTGGCTTCTGCTATATCATCAGATAAAAGCAGGCTGAGTGCCGGCTCAATCCGTGATAAGCGACCCGCCGCATTCAGTCTGGGTGCCAAGCTGAAGCCGAGGAAGCGACTATCAGGCACAGCCCCCGTACTTAAGTCCTTGGCCAGGACCGAAAGGCCGATGGGAGCCAGCTCCAGAAAATCTTTCAAGCCCTCACGTACGAGAATCCGGTTAACCCCATGTAGGGGCATCGCATCGGCCACAGTGCCCAAAGCAACTAGGGTCAAATAGGTTTGACCTTCGAATTCTTCAAGCGCTAAATCAGTTGCCAGAGCCCACACGTAATTAAAAGCAACCGCAACCCCGGCCAAATCCGGGAAGGGATAAGTTTCGTCGGGACATTGAGGATTGATAATTGCGACGGCTGGAGGCAATTGTTCTGGACACTGGTGATGGTCAGTGATAATACAGGGGATGCCGTGCTCTTTAAGCAAGCTGATTTCAGCCAAGGCAGAGATACCACAGTCCACCGTCACTACTAGTTCAGGTGGATCAGCAATGATTTTCTCTATGGTCTCCATGCTGAGTCCGTATCCGTCATCTAGACGGTCGGGAATTATAATTCTGTAATCTACTCCCAGTTGGCGGAAGAAGCGGGCTAGAATTGCCGTTGAGGTTAAGCCATCGGCATCATAATCACCGTAAATTAATATACTGCCCTGGGCGGCAATTATCTTTTTACTAAAATCCACAGCCTTTCGCATATCACGAAAGCTGAAAGGATCAGGCACGTCAGATAATGTGGATTCGCGCGGGTCTATACCCTGCTCCAAATCCACTCCCTCCAGAGCGTAAAACACTTCTTCTAAACTTTCTTTTTCGGCGCGCTGCATCTGCGCTCGCCAATCTTCATTCAGCCACGGACTCCAGGCCACATTCCCCTCAATTCTGAAGCTTAAACTCTCCCCCGTGAATAAACTATCTAGAGAATTATTTTAGACAGCTAAAATTATTAATTATCGTTAAAAAGATTGTGGGGCAAAGCTTTATTAAGCTTGACTATCTCTTATGATTATATAATAAAGGGGATTTGCAAACGGTGCAAATCCCCTGAGTTTAAGTCACATTGACTAGCTCTTTAGCGCTTACGCTTTCTGGCTGCTTCAGCCTTCTTTTTACGCTTTACGCTCGGCTTTTCGTAGTACTCACGCTTTCTCACCTCTGCGAGGATACCGGAACGGGCGCAAGAACGTTTAAAGCGTCTCAGAGCACTATCTAGTGTCTCGTTCTCTTTAACTCTAATTTCTGCCATCTTTCTTTCCCTCCCCTCACAGTGGAGCTTTGTTGTAAGATTACAACCCACTTATGCAGCAGCTAAGCTGCCTTGCTATTCTAGAAGCTAGAGTACCTGCTTGTCAAGCTTTTTCAAGCTTAAACCATGCGTTCCCATTCGAGTGGAGCACCGCCCAGGATGTGGTAGTGCAGGTGGAATACGCTTTGTCCTCCATCGGAACCACAGTTAGTGATTAAAGAAAATCCACTTTCGTCAATTCCCTCTTTTTGCGTAATTTCCGCTACTGCATCTAAGACTGCGGCATTTATTCTATCTCTATCTGCCTGCTTGCTTAAATCCAGGATATCCTGAATATGAGCTCGCGGAACAATTAAAATATGCACTGGTCGCATGGGTCTAATATCCCTAAAGGCGACGACCTCCTCGTTTTCATAAAGCAGTTCACTAGGGATTTCCCCATTCACAATGCGACAAAAAATACAGTCTGACATATTTGCCTCCTTAGGCTAGGCGAATTTCGCCCTGATTGAAGCAATTGCTTCATCTACCTTAGATGGGTCTTTTCCTCCGGCTTGGGCCATGGAAGGCTTGCCACCTCCGGAGCCACCGCAGATTTGCGCTGCTTCACGGACTAAGTTACCGGCCTTATAGCCAGCTTTAATTGCGTCATCCGAAGCTTTGGCCAAGAGCAGAACCTTATCCTTTGAGGGGCTGAGGAGTAGGAGGAAGTCAAGTTCATTATTTTGCATTAGGCGGTCGGATAAATCGCGCAGATCTTTGACTTCTAAATCATCGACCTTTGCCAATAATACTTTTAGCTCACCTAGACATGTAATCTGCTCTTCTAGGGCGCCAGCTAAGTCCTTATTCTGCGCCTTTTTCAGCGCTCTAATTTCGAGTTCCAGTTCATGTTTAGCATGTAGGAGCTCGTTTAGTTTCAAGGTCAAATCGCTCTCGGGCACTTTCAACAGACCTGCAAGTTCTTTCGTGCGTTGTCTTTCTTCTTTATTCAGCTTGAAAGCAGCCTCACCAGTCACCGCAACAATTCTGCGTACCCCGGCTGAGATACCACTTTCTGAAACAATCGTGAATAGGCCGGTCTCGGCGGTGTTACTAAGATGAGTTCCACCACAAAGCTCGAGCGAGAAATCTCCAATACTGAGGACCCGAACGACATCAGCATATTTTTCGCCAAAGAGGGCCATCGCACCACATTCCTGAGCATCCTTTAATGGCATGCTGCGAGTTTCTACCTCTGTATTAGCTAAAATATTAAGATTGACTAGATCTTCAACTTCAGCAATCTCAGCTGCAGTCATTGCGCGTGGCTGGGCAAAGTCAAAACGCAGATAATCCGGATGGACTAGTGAGCCGCGTTGCTCGACATGCTCGCCCAAAACCTTGCGTAAGGCGGCGTGTAAAAGGTGGGTTGCAGTATGGTTACGCTTGATTGCAAGGCGTCTTTCTGCATCAACTTCTAAGCTATATTCCTGGCCTAAGTCTAAACTGCCAAGACTGCGCACCTGGTGCAGGTAATAACCGTCTTGCTTCTGGCAATCTAAAACCTCGGCAAGGATCTGCTGGCCATCTTTAATCACCCCGGTATCGGCAATCTGGCCACCGGCTTCAGCATAAAAGGGACTGGAATCAAAGATTAGGAAATACTCTTGGCCAGCTTCGCTCTGCTTGAACTCTTTAAACTGCTCATCTTGGCTCTGCAGAATGGCCAAGAGGCGACAATTCGGGCTAAAGGTCTCCTCGTAACCACGAAACTCAGTTTTCGGCTCAGTTTTTACTCTTTGCGGTAAGCTAAGGGTTGACCAGGCAGAAGAGCTAAGCTCCTGCTGATGCTTTCTAGCTCTCTCCTTCTGCTCTGCCATTTCACGGTCGAAACCGGCTCTGTCAATTTTGACCCCGGCATTTTCCGCAAATTCATTCGAAAGTTCAATCGGCAGACCGAAAGTATCGTGGAGTTTAAATAAATCAGCCCCAGCGATTAGAGCTTTTTTGGCTTTCTTTGCTTTTTCAATTAGACCACGTAAGACCGGCAAGGCATTTTCTACTGTAGCTCTAAAGGAATCTTCCTCAGCTCCAAGATGCTTTAGAATATTTTTCTTTTCCTTGGCTAGCTCAGGATAGGCTTCTTCAGATTGAGCAATTGCAACTTCTGCAATCTCAGTCAGGAAGGGCCGGTCAATATTAAGCAATAAACCACGCGCAGCTGCACGTCTAATTAAGCGCCGGAGCACATAGCCTCGGCCCTCATTACTGGGTCTGACTCCGTCAGCAAGCATGAAGACTGAAGAGCGGATGTGATCCGTAATTACTCTCAAGGAAACATCATTCGTCTCATCCTCATGGTATTTGACGCCAGCAATTTTCGCCGTGGCTTCTAATATCGCACGAACCGTATCGACCTCAAAAAGATTTGCTTCATCCTGCATCACCATGGCGAAGCGCTCGAGACCAGCACCCGTGTCAATATTCTTCGAACTCAGCTCGACATAGCTACCATCTTCCTGACGCTTAAACTGTGTGAAGACGAGGTTCCAAATCTCGACGAAACGATCACATTCACAACCGACTTGGCAATCTGCTTTACCGCAGCCATATTTTAATCCCCGGTCAAAGAATATTTCCGAACATGGTCCGCAAGGCCCAACGCCATGCTCCCAGAAGTTGTCCTCCTTACCCATGCGGAAGATACGCTCATCAGAAAGTCCGATTTTATCATGCCAAATTCCGTAAGCCTCATCATCTTCTAAATAGACACTGACATATAACTGCTCTGCAGGGATTTTTAAGTCTTCGGTGATAAACTCCCAGGCCCAGCTAATTGCCTCTTGCTTGAAATAATCGTTAAAGGAAAAGTTACCCAGCATCTCAAAAAAGGTACCGTGTCTGGCTGTATAGCCTACGTTATCAATATCCGGTGTGCGGATACATTTTTGGCAGGTAGCAACACGCAAACGCGGCGGCGTTTCCTCCCCGGTAAACCATTTTTTCATCGGCGTCATGCCGGCATTATTGAGTAGAATTGAAGGGTCGTCTTTTGGGATTAAAGAAAAGCTTGGCAAAACCAAGTGTTCTTTACTCGCAAAAAAGCCCAAAAAGCGACGACGAATTTCATTCAAGCTGAGTTTTTCCATTAGTTAACTCCCCTATTTACATTAATCTGACTTATTATAGCCTAAAACGCTATCTGATAAAGCTTCTAAAGCTAGCTGTAACCTCTGCTCTTTGAAAAAAGGCGTGCAGTCAAAACTGCACGCCAGCTAGGCTAAAATATCTTCTGCGTTTTAAAGTTTAAATTTTAGACCTCACGCATAAAGGATTTGACATTTTCAGGTAAGGCCTCCAGCTCATCGCTAATTGTGATGGTAACTTGGGCCCCAATATTCTTCGCAAATTCAGCTAGGTCTGTAAAAAACTGCGAGAGATGTTCTTTGTCGTCATCTTGAGCGACCTTATAAATACTATCTATATAAATCTGTGTAATGTCGTAGTCTTTAGCTGCAATGCCTGCGATAAAGCTCAGTAGCTGAGCATAGGACTGGACGGGATATTCCGTAACATCAATCAAACGCACCTGATATGGAATCTGCTTATCAAAACGCTTACCATATTCAATACAGACGATATTGCTCTCAGGCTCTTCAGACTTAGCAGTAATCTCACTCACTAATTTCGCTGTTTTTCCACTTCCCTTGGGGCCTATAATTGCATCAATCATATAGCGTTCACCTGTTCCTTCCTTTGTCTGCAGTTGAACTGCAGTTCGGGCTTGAATTCTTATCAAGCAAATACTTGTTCTTATTATACAGAGGGCAGGCCCTTTTTGCTAGTAATCCGAGAGCTGATTCGAAAAGGCAGTATCTCTAGAATGCCGAAGCTCATCATTTTAATCCTCGCTATGCGCC
>JAUNVR010000020.1:10300-27186 GCA_030537595.1 Eubacteriales bacterium | reverse complement strand
AATTGCTGTTTTGCTGGAAGCTTCACTAGCTTATTCTCCGCCTTATTTGATAAATAATTAAAGCTATGAACATCAGCATGCTTTGAGCAAGAGGATAGCGAGCTTCGCCTGTAATTGGAATCTTCGGTAATCTCTCTTCGACTTTCAGCCGTACTTTCGGGATAGTGGGTACAGTTTGACGAGGTCTTTCCACCGGTGAACTGGGACTTGTAGGAAGTTCAGGTGGCTCGCTCTCAGCTGGTGGTATCTCCTGATAGATATTTCTAATTAAGAGCCCCTCTTCTGAAGCTTGATATGAATCAGGTACATTAAGTTCTTTGATGAAATACTTATAGCGATAACCGTCTGAGTTAAATTCTGCTAAATTATACCAACGATACTCCTGTAGCTTTTCACTGCCACTTGCTAATGTAACAGCCTCACCTACTTTTTCCGCAGTGCTTTCAAAGTTGGGATCGTCACGCAGCACAGTCCGATAAAGTTGCAATTGAATCTCAGGATGATTTAGAGGGCCACCGACCCACTCCTTTCGCCCGACAATATCGACACTACCACTGCGCAACTTATTACTAGCTCTTAAAACATATTCACCTGAAATCTCCGGCTCGACTTTTAAGATATTTTTTAAATCCTCATTTTTTCCTGCCGCTTGGAATTCAGGCAATCTAAGCCTATAACCACTCTGTGAATCTCCTACAATCTCAATCTTAAGCTGCTCTTCGTTATAGCAATGAAAACTGCCATCTGCCTTCTTATAATACTCAATCCTGATCGGCTTAACAGCTTGCTTTAACTCTGGCATCTGGATTGTTGCCTCAAAATCATTTTGAAAATCCGGGCTGGCTTTAAGCGTGATTTCCTGCCCGAGTTCTTCTCCATTCAGCAGAAATTGAAAGTTTAAGCCTTTATCAGCTAAGCCCGTGGAGTAGGGATTTGTGCTTTCAATAAATGCCCAGTGAAATTTAAATTTTGCTTTGACTTCTTTGAATAACTCCGAATAACTAACCTCATAGGGATCTAGCTCACTTAATTCTTCCCTAATCTCCAGGCGATTGTTGGCTTTTGAAGTATCATAATCGATTTCCTCAAAGATATGTTCCCAGCCCGTCTCTTGACTTAAGACAACCGTGTCTAATTTTCTCCTCGTAATCGCTCCGTCCTCATTGGTGCTTATTTCATAGAGCGAAATTGTCACTGCTTGGCGATTATTTTCCGGAACATCCTCCCAATCTTTCAGGATTTTAAGCCTTGGCTTCAAGAAATTATTAATCTTATAAGACTCATCTTTGCTTGGCTCAATTTCCGGAATCAGCTCAGGAACAAATCCCAGATTCTTGATCAAATCTCCTGTTGCAGGATCCACATTCCACTGCAGCTTAGGAAGTTTCACTGTCAAAGCGGACTCGTCCCCAGTAATTTCTAAATCAAAATCGACTGACCAATAATCAGAGATATTTTCCGCATAAATAAAATTTACCGTTTCAGACTTTATCGGCAGGGGGATGTTCGTGTGCCAGTCTGTGCTATCTCTTAATTCATAGATTCCATAATCTTCCCCATTAAAGCTACAATGCAGCTTAATGGAGTTATCAATACCTGGCCCTCCATTATTGACATACCTCCAAGCCTTAAATTCCTCCATAGCAAATTCTGAATAGTAATATGGATACCACTCAAAAGCTTCTTTTAATTGACCGTTGCTGTCTCTTTCTTCACTTCTTATACGCTGAATTTGAAGAATCTCTGGGCTGCCACTAGGAATTCTCTCCTCTTCGAAATTATTAATTTCATTCCCAGCCAAATCGAATTCTTTTATTTCAAGCTTGTACTCTTGCTCCAGTCCATTTTCATCAATGTAAGCATAGGGTATATTTTTGAATACATGGGTCTGTTCATTTTGACTCTCATTGCTTAAAATCGCGGAAGTATAAGGTTCTCCGTCAATGAAGATGACAATCCTGACTTTTGAGATTTTTTCTGCGCCAGCAGATAGCCAGCTTTTAAGAATTTTTATATCCTTAAATTTTTCCTTTTTAGAATTACCAATAATTAAATTAGCATTCGTTCCAATGCCGCCACCTTTGCCAGCCACATTAGCTCGAATTAAAAGCTTAGCGTTTTCGATAAAACTAATCTTATCCGAGTCTGTATATGCGTTTTCAGCAACTAGCATTAAGCTTCCGTCTTGCTGCTTTAAATCAAATAAACGCTCCCCGGCCTGACCGCTGAGATGACGTTTTCCGGCCCGATCCCAGTACCAAAGTATCGCTTCTGAATTCAGGTCAAAAGCCGGTAGTTTTACAGTAAAGTCTCCTGCTACATTTTTGCCATTTAATAGATATCCTACTTCGCGTTTGTGGGCAAATAAATCAGCACCTTCCAGCTGTGCATAGTTATCAAAAAGTAGGAAACCCTGATCTTGGAAAATCATCTGACTACCGATTGAACAATGCCAAATCCCGCCGCCACAACCATTAGAATAGTGATGGATTACTGCTTTCTCGATGGCCCTGTTTTCGCAAATAACTACGTCTTTTAAAGCTAAAGTGTAGGGAATTATTGCACAATAGATGCCGCCGCCCATATTGTTCGCTTCATTATTTATGATTCTACCAGCATTAATTTCTACATTGCTGCTGGCGACAAAGATGCCACCTCCGTTGCCTCCCTGATTTGCATAGGATGAGCTGTTCATAGCCTGATTATTAGAGATTTCTCCGCCGTTCATTATAAATCTAGCTGGAGCATATTTAGAGTATTCAGAGTATTCTTGGGGATGAGTTTGGACATCTGTTATATAGTTGTAATCGCTTACATACTGGTCAGAAATACCAATTCCTCCACCATTATTATTACAAAGGTTAGCTGTAATTATACCGCCGTCCATAATAAATTCAGAATTAGTAAATACTTGCACACCGCCACCTGTAAAAGACCTGCCAGGCTGAGCACTTGTACCCAAACCTTGGTTATTTGAAATCTGAGGTACCGTGATGTTCCCGCTACTATCGAGACCATTTTTCAAGTAAAATTTATTAATTATTGCTCTTTCAGAATCATAGAAAATGTCTCCTAGATGCACTCCCCCGACCACACCTATGTTGGAATCAATCGCTCCGCCTTCCATAGTGAAGCTAGCTCCAGAACTCAGAAAAACTCCACCGCTATTCATCGAAATACCATTCGGTATAGGGTTATTATAGTTATTGTGGATTTTCCCCCCACGCATTTTGAAAGATGCTTCTTGGCCCGACAAATAAATCATTGCGGAATATGCGCTTTGACCTTCCCGGCCATTATTTCCGTTTCTAATTTCACCCCCTAAAAGCTCGAGCTCACCGTAGCAGGTGATAAAAACTCCTGCACTTTCTATTGCAGTTTCTACCCCCTTACTATCAAGCACTAAGGGAGCTTCTCCCGATAAGCTTAATTTGCCAGCTGCTTGAATTTCAAAGAATGGAGAAGATAAATTATCCTCCTTACGACTTATTTCAAGCTGAGCTTCTGCTGAGCCCAATTCAATCCATTTCCCACTAGGAACGACAATTTTATCAGCGAGGCTTATATCCTGCGTAATTTTAATCACTTGCATTTTTCCGTCTGGAGCAGTGAGAATGGCCTCCTGAAGCTCTGCTGCATTCGCAACTAAGACTTCCATAGATCTTAAGATTTGAGAATCTTCCTCTGCCGAAACTACAATGCTGCTGAATATAAGTAAAGATATGCAAAGTACTGCTATCCACCTAATTGAAGCTCGCTTAAACATCAAACACCTCGACTCTACTACAGTTATTCGTATTAATTCCTAATAATTTCCCAAATTAATTCTATTTTCTGAAGCTTATCATATTAGTATTGCAAGATAATTAATAAAGCTCAGCTTATCTTACAATTGCATTAAGTAGCTGCGAACATGCCTGGTTCTAATCCCTCTGAGGGATTTTTTATTGCCTAATTGCTGTTTTGCTGGAAGCTTCATATACTTTAAGCAGTAGAAAAGAATTGAGGTAAAGATTAATGAACCCGACAGAACTTGCTATTTTAAATCGTTATAGTTGCCGTGATTTTAAGGATACCCGCCTCAGTAAAGAAGAAACTGACGCTTTGCTGGCTGCGGCTATGGCCGCTCCGACCGCGCGCAATTTGCAAGAACTGCGCTTTAACTGGATTGATGATCAGGAGCTGATTCAGGAGATTTCTGATCTTTGCTTTAAGCAGCTGGACCCTGAATTTCTCGGCCGGATGCAAGAGCGCGGTGCTAAAAATCTCTTTTATGGCGCTCCTCAGCTCCTCGTAATTTCTGCCTTGCCGACCCCCTATGCGGCAATGGATGCTGGGATTGCTGCCCAATCGGTCTGTATTTTAGCTGAATCCATGGGTCTCGCTTCCTGCATTATCGCCCTCAGTCGCAAGGCTTTTTGCCGCTCTAATGATGAGCATTTTTGCGAGCGCTTGAACTTTGCTCCGGAAGAAGAGTATATGGTCTCTCTTGCCCTCGGCCATGCCGCTACTAAGAAAGATCCACACAGTTCTAAGCCTGAACATATCCGTCGTTTCTAAGTGAAAGGTCGCTTAATTAATGAAGCATAGAATATCCAGAATGAGTCTTACTCTCCTCTTGGTCCTTTTTGTAACTTTCTTGAGCGCCTGTGCGCAAAGCCCTAGCGCTGGCTCTTCGAGTGAGGATCCGAAGTCAGATGAGGCTGAGTTAGAGGCCGGGAGCGGAGCTGAACAGGAGGATTCTGCTGTAGATCCTGAGGCAGATGCTGAGGCAGGGTCAGAAAATCGTGAACTAAAGCTCGTCAGCCTGGGCAAGATTAAGCATGGCGAGGCCTACCTGGTTTATCTTTACGCGAATCCAGATAGCTATCAGGGCTTGGCCCTCGCCCAGTTTGCAGATGATTCCGTCCTGGAATTTGGCAAGCTCTATCGGGCACAGACCGACGGCATTATGACGCGCAGCATCCCACCCCAGCTTGGGGCTACGGATGCCGAAGTTCTGGAGGCAAGGCCTGCAGCCTTAGATTTAGAATTCAGCGACCTAGTTTTAATTAAGTCCTTTAGCTCAGACTTTCAATTAATTGACGTTCGGACTCCGGCAGAATACGAGTCTGGACACATTAAAGGCGCCAGCCTACTCCCCCTGCAGGAGATTCAGAATGGGGAGCGCGGGGATTTACAAAAAGATCTGCCAATTTTCCTTTACTGCCGTTCTGGCAATCGCTCCGGCCAGGCGCTAGAAATCCTGGCCGAAGATGGCTATCCACTTTTAGCTAATCTCGGCGGGATTAAAGACTATCACGGCGATTTAAGCCAAGATTAAAACTAAGTAAATTACTTATAGCTGCCCGAGCTCCAGTTCCTGGGGCTCGGCTTCAATTACTGTAAGCCCTTTAGCAGCAAGGCTCGCATAGATGCGCTTGAGCTCTTCTCTACGCTTGACCTTACGTGTTGTCGTCACGACCATAGGCTCGGTGCTCCAGAAGTAGTGCTTAATCGCCTTATACGAGGGTGTACGCTTGTTTTGCTGGGCAATTAGCTCGGCCAATTTCTTTGCAATCTGAGCCTGCTCCTCCGGGGCTGCGTGGCGCATGATTTCCTTATCCAATTGAATCCTGACTGCCAGCTCGACCAGCCCTCGGCGGTTCTGCTCTGGCCAGACCATCGCATCCTGGACTTCCGGGATGCTTTCTTTGAGCATGTTTTCCAGCTCCTCCGGGAAGATATTCTTACCATTTTCCAGAACTATCATCGACTTTGCCCGGCCCGAGAGGAAGAGACACTCATCCTTTAAGTAGCCGAGGTCTCCGGTGTGGAGCCAGCCATCGGCATCGATAACTTTGGCCGTGGCCTCAGGATCACGGTAGTAACCCAGCATGATGGAGTCAGACTTGACTACGACCTGGCCGATCTCGTTACCTGCTTCATCGACAGTTTCGACTTCAATTCGCATCTCATCGTCGGCGCAGACTCGACCGACCGAACCGATTGGACTGGTTTCGAGATTACCAGCAGTGATGCCCGGGGCTGCTTCAGTTAAGCCATAGGCATTCCAGACATCGTAGCCCAGGTCATTAAAGAATTCCTGCAACTCTGGATTCAAGGGCGCACCACCCATAAAAATACTAATTAAATTGGGCGCCACAGCCGAGCGCAGCTGCTTAAAGAGTGGCCCGCGCAGGTCGATCCCAACTTTACGGAGGACATTACTAAATTTAATTAGGCGTTTGACCAACTTTGCCTTGCCCTGTTTAGTGATGGTCGCCCGCATTCTCCGGTGAATGCTTTCTAAAATCAGGGGCACCATGAAAATCGAGTCAATTTCCCAATCTTTCAGGTTCTGGGCGAGGTAGCGCAGCTTGTCATTAAAGCAAATTGTCATGCCCCGCTGCCAGAGCGCCATCTGACCCACAATATTCTCAAAGGTATGGTGGAGAGGAAGGACCGAGAGATTCCGTCTCGTGGCCTTAATGTGAATGATACTTTGCCCGCCCCAGAGGTCAGAGGCCATGTTAAAGTGCGAGAGCATGACCCCCTTTGCCTGGGCGGTAGTTCCTGAGGTAAAGAAGATTGCCGCAAGATCGTACTCGTGGATTTCTAAGCTTTCATAGCGCTTCGAGCCTCCGGCCAAAAGCGCCTCACCCTCGGCCAGTAAAAGCGGCAAGGAGAGCACCTTGACCTCACGCTCGCCCTCCTCTGAATTGAAGTTTAAGACCCGCTCCTCTGACTCATCGAGGGCGATTAAACTATGGACGCTCGAGCAATTTTCCGCCAAGTGCTCAGCAACCTTGCGGTGCGAGGCCGTAAAGGCCAAAGTCGTAATCGAGGCGCGCTGCGCCAGACCGAGTGCCTCCTCGGTCTGCAAGTCCCGATCCAAGGGTACGGCGACACCGAGCCCGAAGAGGAAGGAGAGATAGCTAATCATCCACTTATAGCAGTTGTCTCCGATCACGGCCAAAGCCTCAAGCGGGCGGCGAATTGGTCCGCCATCTACTGTGCGATAGGGGTTTCTGCCGTCAACTAAGGCCTCCGGCTCGCTACCGCGCCCCAATTGAATAATTTCTCGCGCCAATAAGGCCTCACCGAGCGCATTTATATCGTGGTAAAACTCGGTATAAGTCTTAGTCACATCAGTCCGCTCAGAACCCTCCTTAAAGAGATATGCTTCCCCATTAGGATTCAGTCTGACCTGATCCTTGAGTAAGGCCCGAATATCCTGATAACGCTCATAATGAAAGAGTTCACGACCTTTAACGTAGTTTTTCATATCCTTAATTTCCTTACTATTATCCTCTTTAATAAATCTTGCCCACAGAGCCTATGTGCCAATACTCTAATCCTCGATATAGGGAGCGAGGCGCTGCCAGCCACCGTAGGCTAGAATTGTCGTGGTTAAAATTTGCCAGGCCAGAGCGCGGCAGACTGCTGCGACTGCCAGCCGATTGCCGTCTACGTGAAGGCCCTTAAAGACCAGCTCACCCTGATCTAACTGCCCTTCTTTACGCGCTGCCTCGAGCTCTAAATCCTCAGCAAAAATAGGTGAGAAGATTTCGACTAAGGCCCGGTGAAATTCCTGGCGAAAGACCTCGTAACATTGCTTTTCTGACATCAGCTTCTTTTGCAAGATGATGCCCTCTTTAATTTCATCGAGTGCGATAACTCGTTTGAGCAAAGTGATGGTCAGGGTCCAGGCCACGTGCTCGCGGCTATACTTACGCCCTTCGAGATCGAGGAGCACCCCCCATTTTAGATAGTTTTGTAGCATGTAGCCGGTCAGTAGCTTCTCCTCCGGAAAGAGCCAACCCAGCTCATCCTGGATAAAATCCTGAAACTCTCTGGAGCGAATGTCCTTCGGTAATTTGTTCCAGGGCGGAAGCTGATATTCTGTAATTCTCTTCAAGCGAGCGGCGACTTTGAAAGCCTCATAATCATTGGTAATCTTTAACATAATCGTGACTCCCCTAGCGTTTACTTACTGCTCTTTGTATGCAGTTACGAATACCTTATTTCTGAGAGTATCACAGACTTTAATCCGGTGCAAATAAAAACAGCCTAGGCTTAAAAAAAGGCTGTTTCTACTTCTCATATTAATTTAGCCTGAGTAAGCTGGCTTCGCAAAAGCAGCTGAAGCCCTCGCCCCGAGCAGCGTCTGAGCCAGAGGCCAGAGTTAGAATGCAGTGGTAAAGCCACGGCCTATAATCTCCGAAGTGTTTGTAATCATGATAAATGAGGTCGGGTCAATCTTGCGCACAGCATCTCTCAGCTGCACGGCTTCGAAGCGCTTAACTACAACTAAAAATACAGCACGGTCCTGGCCACTATACACGCCCTTGCCCCGCATTTTAGTCGCACCGCGCTTTAGATTCGCGGTAATCCAGTCACCGACTTCCTCGGCTTCACTCGTCACAATTGTGAAGTACTTAACCCGGTTAAAGCTCTCAATCAGGTTGTCGACAATCACACCTTTCAAGAGCAGACCCGTGAGCGATAAGAAGCCAGTCTTGAGGTCAAAGATAAAGAGCGTGCTGACCGCAATTAAGACGTCGCTTAAAAGCAGGGCGTGACCGATATCGAGGGGAATGTATTTACGAATAATCAGGGCTATGATATCCGTTCCACCGGTTGAGGTCTGCATATTAAAGAGAATCGCAGCACCGAGGGCCGAGAGGCCGACTGCAAAAAAGAGTTCCAGCAATGGCTCGTCAGTCAGCGGAGCATCTAGAGGATAAATTTTTTCAATCACGACGAGTAGGCCAGAGAGCAAGATACTCGCATAAGCCGTCGTAAAGGCTAGCCCTTTGCCGAGGATAAACATCGCTATGATGATCAGAATAATATTCGTAATCATCGCAAATGTCCCCGGCGAAATTCCCGGAATTAAGGCTGCGGCGACTACCGACAGACCACTAACCCCACCCATCGCGAAATGGTTGGGGTATTTAAAAAAGGCTACTCCGACTGCAGCAACCAGGACACCGAGGTGGAGTAGGAAAAAACGCTTCCAGCTAAAGTTTTCTAAACCCAGCCAGCTCTTTAATTTTTGCATTGCATGGCACCTCTTTCTGCTCGCATTCATTGTAGCAGCGTTTAGAAAATAATAAAGAGCTAAAACTAAAGCTCCCGAGCCTTCAGCCGGGAGCTTTAAAAAAGAGGAAAATCGACTTCACTCGACTCTTTAACTAGGACTCTGTCCGCTCCAGTTTCCGCGCCGCATAGCCGTAGCAGAAGAAGATTGAGCAGACTACACCCAGGACTAAGACTGCGAGAGCAATTAGATGGCCCAGCCAGAGCGGTAAGTAAGCCCACTTATAATTAAAGATTAGAATTAAAGAGCTCGGCAGCACCAGACATAGACTGATCAGAATTTCCAGGTAAATCCAGAGCACATTTTTACCACCGCGGATCAGGACCGTCTCATTGTCCCACTGGAGGATCGGATAAAGGGCACCAATTGCCAGCATCACATGGCTTAACATCGTCATCAATAGAATGAAAGTTAAGATTAGATAAGCCAGGCTCAAGGGCGGCAGCGCAAGGAAGAGACCAGCCAGGAGGATGATCAGGATCAGAGGTAGCGTCGCAATCACTCCGTAGATTAGAGCTTTGGCCAAAAGGTAGACCCGCGTCTTGACCGGTAGACACTTGTAAAAGAAGAAGTTTTCACCATCGGAAGAAATCGACATCTTTAAGGAGTGTAAGGAAGTCCCGGCCATCAGTACCGTCATCAGATAAATCCCAACTGTGACAAAGAGCAGCATTGGATGATTTAAGTTCAAGCCACCAGTCTGAGCTCTAAGCATGGCAACAGCCTCAGAGATACTCAGCTTATTTCTCAGCTGTAAGAAGCTCACTACTAAGAATACGGCAATTAAATAAAGTGGCATGGTCAGAGGTCCGATTAAATTCTGGCTAAAGAAGATCGGCGTTCTGCGCAGTTTGATTAGCTCATTGGAAATCATCGCTTTAAGTGGGGAGCGCGAGCTAATCAGCCCTTTTAGCTCGGACTTTTGATAGACGCGGCTACTCTTATTCCCGCCAGATTTCTGAACTGACATCACCCCATCCAGATAATACCTATCGCCCAGGAACAAAAAGATCAGGTAGTAGATGGCTACGATTAAACAGGCCCCGATTAGCCCAGCACAAAGCTTTAAGAGCGAGCTTGAGAAGACTAATTTGGTAAACACTATAGGTAGGGCAAAAAGTTTAAGCAGCAGCTGAACCAAAAAGGCCCCGCTTAAACTGCTGACACTCTTAGCAATCTGCCCTTGCATATTGACCGGATCATTGCTCACAAATTGGACCCCGATACCGAAGGCAATAGCAAAAACCATGCTTAGAGTCGAGAAAATCATCATGAATCGATCCTGGTTATGGGCAAAGTTGGAGAAGCGAACCAAGATGATTTCGATGCAGATAATAAAAATATTGATGCAAGCAGCAATTGTCAGGTAAAAGAGCGCGTAAAGGATCAGCCGCAAAACCCCAAGCCGCGCCATATATGCCGGAACTAAGAAGAGCGGTAAAAAGATCAGGTTACTCAGGATGCTCATGCTGCCACTGTGGATAAACTTGGCACGTAGAATTTGCCTGGAGGAAAAAGGCAGGCTGAGGTAAAAAGGAATGTCCTTCACGTAGTAAAAATATGAAATCGTATTTAAAGGTCCAAGGAGCAGGTTAAAGATCGTTAAAATCAAAACTGCAGTAGTGAAAATCTGAGTCAGAGGGATGCCTAAAAGGCCCATCATGTAGCCCTGACTACCCGTTAAAAAGGCCAGGACAGCAAAGCCTAAGCAGATTGAAAGATACTTAAAGCCGCTGCCGATTTTAGATTTCAGATTTACTTTTGCACCTTGCTTTTGGACAGTAGCTGCTTTTTTAGCTGAGCCTCGCCCTAGTCTTTTCCGGCGCCTGCTTTTACTGTTGCCGAGAGCCGTGCCCAGGCCGCCGTTTGCGCGGCTTTCGCCCTTAAACATCACCCGCAGCAGGGAGAAAAAGGCGCGACGATCAGGATTTTTAGTACTCATAAATCTTCCGCCTTTCAAACTAGGCCTGACTCTCATCAGCAAAGTCGGCCGTCTCTTCAGTCAGTTCGAGGAACATTTCTTCGAGGCTGGAGTTGCTGTCAAAGTGCGCCCTCAATTCCTCAACCGTACCAACGAAAACTAGCTCACCCTTATTAATTACGCCAACTCGATCAACAACTTTCTCTGCAACATCGAGGACGTGGGTTGAAAAGAGGACAATCTTCCCCGAGTCGGCATGCCTTCTCATTCTCTGCTTCAGTAAAAAGGCGGCTCGAGGATCGAGGCCTGTCATCGGTTCGTCCAGGATCCAGATTTCCGGATCTGAAATTAAGGCCCCCATGACCATCATCTTCTGGCGCATCCCGTGCGAAAAGCTCTGAATCTGGTTATTCAGCTCATCACTGAGGCTAAATTCCTCAGCCAATTCTGCAATCCGATCCGCTCTCAGCTCATCCGGAACGTGGTAGGCGTCCGCCATAAAGCGGAGAAACTCATGCCCCTTCAGGCGCAGCAGATGGTCTGGATTATCACTGACATAGCCAAATCTTTGCTTCGCCGCCAGCGTGTCCGTCTGGATCGAATGGCCGTTCAGCCTAATCTCGCCCTCGTCTGGAGCTAAAATACCGACCATCATTTTTAAAAGAGTCGACTTACCTGCCCCGTTCGGGCCGAGCAGGCCAAAAATTTCGCCATCATTTATATCTAAGGATAAGCTGTCAACAGCCTTCTTCTTTCCATCATAAGATTTACTGACATTTTTTATTTGAATCATTTCCTCTGTCCTCCACTTAATAGAGCTTTAAATCCGCTGCAAAGCAACGGTGTATTAATCCAGCAATACAATGATATGTCAAAGAATTTACTTTTGCAATCATCTTGAAGCAATTAAAAGCCAATTATTAGCCAAAATATGCTAAATTAGATGCATATCCTTAAATTAAAAAGGATAAAAAAACAGTAAATTAGGAGCAGCATATGGCCCAGAAAAAAATTATCGTAGTCGGCGCAAACCACGCCGGTACAGCAGCAACAAATCAGATCCTCCAACTCTCACCCGAGGCCGAGGTCACAGTCTTTGACCGGAATAGTAATATCAGCTTTTTAGGCTGTGGCATGGCCCTCTGGATTGGCAATCAGATCAGCAGCGGCGACGGCCTCTTCTACGCCTCCGCAGAAGCCTTAAGAGAAAAGGGCGCCACGGTTAAAATGGAGTGCGAGGTCTATCAAATCGACTATGAGAATAAAGCAGTTCTCTACCGCAATAAAGACGGCAGCGAAGGCAGAGAGAGCTATGATGACTTAATTCTCGCCACCGGCTCCTCCCCCCTCTTACCTGAAATTGAAGGCAGCCACCTCCCCTATATCCAGAAAGCAAAACTCTACCAGGATGCCGCTTTGGCCGTCGAGCAGATTAAGTCTGACGACAGCATCGAGAATGTGGTAATTGTCGGCGCTGGCTATATCGGAGCTGAGCTTGCTGAGGCCTATCAGCGCGTCGGAAAAAAGGTCGTCCTAATCGATGCCCTCGACCATATTCTGGGCACCTATTTCGACCGCGAATTCACCGACTTGATGGCGAAGCGCCTCGAGGAAAATGGGATTGAATTAGCCCTCGGCCAAAAAGTCGAGCGCTTTGAAGGTAGCGATCGAGTCGAGCGAGTCCACACCAATAAGGGTAGCTTCCCAGCCGACCTAGTTGTGATGTGCATCGGCTTTAGACCGAATAATGAACTCGGTAAAGATCGGCTCGAGCTCTTCAAAAATGGCGCCTACCTGGTCAACCGCCAACAGCAGACCTCCGAGCCGCATATCTATGCCATCGGCGACTGCGCAACAGTCTATGACAACTCGATTGACGCCCCGAACTACATCGCACTTGCGACCAACGCAGTCCGCTCAGGCCTGGTTGCCGCACTAAACGTCTGTGGCACAGCAGCCGAGTCGCTCGGGGTCCAGGGTTCATCCGGGCTTTGCCTCTATGATTTAAAGATGGTCTGCACCGGCCAAAGCGTTGAAACCGCAGCCGAGCATGGCATCAAGGCAAAGATGTGCGAATTCCGCGACTTGCAAAAACCAGCCTTTATGAACGAGGCCGGAAAGAATCCTGAAGTCCACCTGCGCATCGTCTAGCGCGAGGACAATCATCAGGTGATCGGAGCCCAGCTGATTTCCGAATATGATATGTCGGCCGTAATCCATATGTTCTCACTGGCAATCCAAGAGAAGGTCACAATCGAGAGAATCGCCCTCCTCGACATCTTCTTCATGCCCCACTTTAACCAGCCCTATAACTACATCACCATGGCTGCTTTAAGTGCTGAGTAGAATTTAATTTAAGCTAAAGTAAAAGAGAGGGGCGACCGTGGTCGACCCTCTCTTTATTTTTTCAAATAAAAGCTTTTTCTAAAAGCCCTGTACTGAGGCCCAGTGCCTAGTTATTTTTAAACTTACCGAGCTTCATCGGGACATAGAGAATCAGCGGCAAGACGATGTAGCCTAGGATCATTGCCACGATTGCAAAGTAGTTCAAAGAACCGTCTGCGAGGGAGAACTGACCCTTCCAGTCAAACTTTGCCATGAGCAGGATTGAGAGGACGAAGGCAATAATCGGCATAATCACATCGGTGGTGAAATTCCTTTTGGCCTCGAGGATTGGCTCCTTGGCCTTATTGTAGTAGAAAATAATTACTGCAATCGGCACAACGATAAACTGGAGGAAGCGCGAAACTGAAGAAATAACCATGATACCGCGCATGTCATAGCGGAAGGCCATCGGCACGATAATCGCCATACTCGCCGTCACGACAAAGGCGTAAAGGGGGATCCCACGCTTGGTGCGCTTTCTCAGGAAGCTCGGCAGTTGACCCTCGTCAGCCATCGCTTCAAAGATCCGCGGAGTGCTGAAGGCGGCGGCAATATTAATCCCGAACATTGAGATTAAAGCTCCGTATAAAATCAGGTTCTTAACCAAAGGATTACTATAAGCCGAGGCCAAAAGCACCGGTTCGGTCGAGTTCATCACGGCGACTGGGTTAATCATCATCGCAATCGAAACTACGCCGACATAGATCAGGGCAATAATCCCGATAGCCAGGGGGATGGCCCGGGGCAGGTTCTTCTCTGGCTCGTGCATCTCAGTTGCCGCAGAAGATACTGACTCGAAGCCGGTATAGGCATAGAAAGCCGACATCAGCGCACCGACAAAGACGGTCATGCTCATCGGCTGGATTAAGAACTCACCACTTGCATCTTTTAAGAGATTGACCTCATGGAAGTGGTTCTCACCAGTCTTAATAAAGATGACTAGACCGGCGACGATGGCGATGACTAAGGCGCCGACCTTACCAATGGTTGAAGCATTACTAAAAATCTTCGTCACAAAGGTCCCCGAGAAGATAATCAAAAGCAGGACAGCCATCAAGATGATGAAGCCAATCGTGATATTGCTCTGAGTCTGAGCCTCTGCACCACCAAAAATCCCGAGGGTCGTACGCACCACAGCTGTGGCCATTACACCCCAGGCAATAGCGCCGGCGGTAAAGCGGGTAATCCCGATATAATAGCCGAGATCTGGGCCAAAGGCGGCCTTAGTATAAGCGTAGGCAGCCCCGTTTTTCCGGGTAAACTTACTGGCGGAGGCAAAGACCACGGCCAGAATGCCGGCAAAAACTGCCGCTGCGATATAGACGAGCGGGGTATAGGTTCCCGCAACTTTAATTACACCGGCCGGGGATAAAAAGATACCCGTTCCGATAATTGAGTTAATGGCTAAAAGGACAATCGACCAAAAGCCAAACTTCTTCATTTTTTCTCTACTCATATATTTCCTCTTTCTCTTTACTGTTTCTAAACAGCAGGCCTATTCGCCGCAGCTTTCAACAAAATGCTTGAAGAGCTGGCGCATCGGCTCGCTGTTCACAGTCATCATCTCCGGATGCCACTGCACTGCCAGAATCTTGCGCTCTGGGTCGGCAATTGCCTCGATTACCCCGTCTGAGGCACGACCGCAGACCTCTAAGCCTGAGCCCTCTGCGATGACGACCTGGTGATGGTGGCTGTTGACCATCAGCTCCGGCCCGAAAAGCTCGTGGAAGACATTCCCCGGCTCGAAAAAGACCTTGTGAATTGGCATCTCTGGGCTCTGGTTCTGCCAGTGCTTGAGCAGGGGTTTTTCACTGTAAGACAGGTCCTGAAGCAGCTCTCCACCATTGAGGGCGTTAATCAGCTGGAAACCGCGGCAGATGCCTAGAACTGGCTTTTTGGCCTCGAGCATTAGCTCGAAAAGCTGGCGGTCGAAAATATCGCGCTCCGGCCAGACTTCAGATAATTTCTGCTTCGGCTCCTGACCGTAAAATGGGGGATATAAGTCATGTCCACCACTTAAAATTAAACCGTCAACTAGCTCAACCCAGCGCTCTAAGACGCCAGCTCGATCCTTTTCTCTGACAAAGGGTAGGATCAGGGGCACTGCACCTGCCTCTGCCAGGGAACGGATATAATCGTCATTTGCATAAGCCCGCTTATACCCGGGGAATAAACTTCCCTGATCAATCATCCAGCTGCCGGAAACACCAATGCATGTCCTTTTCATTTTTCACACCTCCAAAAGCTGAGCATGCTCAGAATTACTAACTGTATTTTACACAATAAAAGCGAATTAAAACAAAGTTAGAACAATTAAAGCGAATACCAGTAAGCTAGGGTACCGGGCAAAACTTTAAAGCTCCCTCGCCCAGACTCGTCTAGGCGGACTAAAGCCCCGGCCTCGGCCAAGGCAGCCTGCCCTGCTTCAGAATTCAGCTCTACGCCCTCCTCCATCAGCTCGGGAATGCCGCCGGGTAAGCCAGCTAGATGGGCCTCAACAAAGCAGCGGCCAGCCCAGTTTGCAGAAAAATCGACCTCGACCTCGCGCTCTTCGCTGCGTGAATAAAGTAGGAGTAATTTTCCCGGGTGCTCCTCTGTCCCGTGGCGCAGTAGGCCAAAGGCATCAGCTTCTGTAAACAGTAGCTCCTCTTCCCCGTAGGCGTAGTCTCGGCGTAGCGCCATTAAGCGGCGCAGCTCCGTTTCGATCCCGGGGTAGTCAGCCTCTTGAATCCCGTCAAAATCCCCTGCAAAAATACAGGGATAGCCGTCACGACGCAGGAGGATTAGGGCATAGGCAATTTCCTTAAACTCGGGTGCAACCCAGCTTTCCAAGGACTGGCCCGGCTGGGAATCGTGGTTATCAACAAAGGTCACGGCCTGGGCCGGGTACTCGTGGACTAAGGCGCCACTAAAGAGCTGGCTCAGGTCATAGCCCGGATCATTACTTGCCGCCTGGAAGCGAAAGTGCAAGGGCACATCAAAGAGCTGGATCCGATAATCACTCTGCTCGAGGTAGACTGAAAGCTGCTCATCGGCACCTTCCCAGTACTCACCAAAGAACTCAAAGTCCGGATACTTCTCATGGATTTTGGCCGTGAGATTGGCAATAAAAGTGCTGGAAATATGCTTCAGCGCGTCATAGCGGAAGCCATCATAGCCCATTTCCTCAATCAGCCAGAAGGCGTAGCGCTCGAGCTCTGCCACGACATCGGGATGGCTGTGGTCAATATCGGCATTCATCAGGTAGTCGTAGTTGCCCTTTTCTGAAGAAGTCTCCTTTGACCAATCCTTATTCTCGCCGAGGATTTTGAAAATCCCGCTCTGCTGGGTCGACTGATCGTAGTCAACTCCGCTAAAGTGCGAGAAATTCCAGACGAATTCAGAGTACTTGCCCCCGCGGCCGGGGAAGTTGAAGCCAGTCCAGCCCTCAATATCGTGGGGCTCAGATATCTCTTCGAGGCGATTTTCAGGATTGACCTCGACGGCCTGAAAACG
>JAUNVR010000020.1:0-10200 GCA_030537595.1 Eubacteriales bacterium | reverse complement strand
GCGCGGGCTGCCAGATTGCGATAAAAGTCACCGGCATCGGAACTATGCCATTCGAAAGCTTGAAATACAACTTTATTTTCCATATAAGTATTATCTCTAATTGCCAAGCCCTTGATAAGGCTCTGGGCAGAACTTCGGCCAAAAGCACCAAAAGCCGCGGCTCAAAACTTAGTAAATTAGTCTTCTAGCTCAGTAAAATGTACCTTAGGTAGCTGCCAAGAATAAAATATAGCCTATAATTAGCATAGGCTAACTAATTGAGTGTGGCCAGAATAAGTGAATTAGCAAGTAGCGAAAGGATATAAAAATGAAAGTAGCCGTATTTTATTTCACCACAAGTGGGAATACCGAGGCCATGGCAGAAGCTTTGGCCGAGGGCTTTAAGGACGCAGGGGCAGAAGTTAATCTGAAAGCCTTTGACGAGGTCAGTGATGCAGATTTAGAGGGCGTTGAGCTCTTCTGTCTCGGCAGTCCTGCCCAGGGTAGCGAAGAGGTCGATGACAGTGAGTTCAGACCCTTCTACGATCAGCATAAGTCCGAACTCCAAGCCGCCAAAAACTTCTTCTTTGGGAGCTTTGGCTGGGGCGGCGGCCAATATATGGAAGACTTTGTCGAAGAGGCAAAGGGCGATGGTCTCGAAGTCGTAGATTTCCTGACCCATCTCGAGGAACCAGACGAGGACTGCCTAGATAGCTTAAAAGCTAAGGCAAAAGAGCTCTCTGCCTAAGCGGCAAAGGCTCGAGTAAAGCAATTTAATAAAAGCCGGGAAGCTTTTAGGAGCTGGCCCGGCTTTTTAGATTCTTTTTAGCTATTTTAGGGACTCTTCTAGGCCAGATTTTTCAGATCTTTAAAGAGGAGCTCTTTAAATTTCTCCCGGTCTACAGCGGTCAAAAATTTAACGTTCTTTGGCCTCTCTTCTCCGAAAATCTTGGCGCTGTAATCGATTTTATCGACAATCGTTGCACCACGGGTGAACTCGCCTCTAGTTTCGATCTCGACATGCAATTTTTGCGCCTCAAAGATCTCCGGATAAATTAAGGCAGCGATTGCGCAAGGATCGTGTAAAGTACAGCCTGGGAAGCCCTCGACCTCGTAGTGGTATTGGCGGTAGAACTCAATCAGCTCAGCCACGAATTGTGAGCAGCGATTGCCCTGCTGCTTCAGCTCCTCGTTTTCCGCATCGAGAATATAGGCTTTTTGCGTCACATCTAGACCTGCCATGATGATTTCGATGCCGGAATCGAAGACGATTTTCGCCGCCTCCGGATCGACCCAGATATTGAACTCGGCAGCCGGAGTCCAGTTCCCATAGGTCCCGCCGCCCATTAAGGCAATTCGCTCAATCTTAGCTTTTAGCTCCGGATAGAGGAGTAAGAGCCTCGCGACATTGGACAAAGGACCTGTCGCAATCAGGGTCAGCGGCTCTGTTTCCGCACGCAGAATATCTGCCATCAGCTCAATCGCATTTCTCGGATCGAGCTTGACTTCAACCTGCGGCAGCTCAGGCCCATCGAGGCCGGACTCGCCGTGAATGATCGCTCCTGTCATGGCTCGCCCGAGTATTCCCTGGTCGAAGCCACGGCCCAGAGGGATTTCTGGAAAACCCGCAAAGCTCAGGAGATTTGCGGCATTTTGGGTGACTTTCTCAATCGTCTGGTTACCACTCACAGTAGTCACAGCACGAAGGTCAAAGCGCCCCGAAGCAAGGAGCCAGAGTAAGGCTATCGCATCATCGTGCCCGGGATCACAGTCTAAAATAGCTCGTATTTTCTTATCCATTTAATTATCCTCATAACTTTCAAAATTCCAGCTCTTAAAGCCAAAAAAGCTAGAGCTTTACTTTATTCACTAAAGTCTTAGCCAGCCGCCTTTGCCTAAGCTTGAAATAAGCGGGTCAAGGTGGCGACAAAGGCTGCGCGGTCGGCGTGGTAGGCAAAGCGCGCATTCGCCTCAGCCGGGTTCTCGCGCCGGTCGATAACTAGGTGTCCATTGGCCTGGGCACTGAGACAGATCTGGCAGTGAACTTCCAGACAGTCGCTTAAAAGCTGCGGTGCAAAGGCAGCGCAAACCGCCAAGACATCATGCAGCGTCACCGCCTGCGGCTCGGCCAGGGGTTGATTTAAGTCGTGGAGTTTCTGCCGCTGCTCCAGCAAGGCGCAGCAAAATTCGCCTAGCTCGCCCGAATTAGCAAAGATCTCCCGATACTCAGACTCCCTTAAATAGGCCTCGTGAGTTGCATCTAAGGGGACTAGGAGGGGCTTTAGGCCGGAGTGTAAAACGCAGGCCACAGCCTCCGGATCATTCCAGAAATTTGCCTCGGCATAGGGCGTGACATTAGCCTTTTGATAGCCGCCACCCATCACAATCAGCTCCTTAATTTTACTCACAATATTAGGCTCGAGTGAGAGGGCAATTGCGAGATTCGTCAGCGGACCGGTCGCAATAATCGTCTGCGGCTCAGTCGCCGAGCTTAAATAATCGATGTACTTAAAGGGGGCAAACTGGGCTTCTGCCTGCTGCGTATAAGGCCGACCCGGGAGAATTGGCGGATGCATGTAGACTTCCTCGCCATCAATCAGGCCAGAATAGCGGTCACGCCGCCTTCTCCCCTCGTGTAAGTCGCGGGCCAAGGGGCGCTCGGCCCCGGCATAGAGCTCTATCTCCGCCGCAAGAAGCCCTGCGGAGCGGGCAAGGTCCAGAACTCTAAGGCTGTTTTCCGTCGCCTCAGCCAGGGGCACATTGCCCCAGGTCGTGGCAATCCACTTTACTTCGAGCTCGGGCGCCTTGAGCGCTGTGATCAGCGCGACGGCATCGTCCGAACCTGTATCTATATCTAAAATTACGGGAATTTTCTGACTCATATCTAATCCTTTTATCTTAACTCGGCCAAAGCCTAAGTAGCGCTTATTTAAGCATCTGGGGCGGCGAAAGCTCAAGGCCAAAGCCTTCTGGCCTAGCGAAAAAGCTCTTTTAAATAGGCCATAAAAACTGCCTTATCAGCGCGGCTGATTAAGCGAGCATTAGCTGCCTCGGGAGCCTCTCTACGATCGATTAAGAGCTCGCCGTAGTTTAGGGCTTCAAGGCTCGGCGAAATGCTTAGCTCCTCAGCTGCCAAGACCAGCTCCGGACGACAGAAGGCACAGACCGCCAGGGCATCGTGAATCGCTGACCACTTGCGCTTGGGATTAAAGAAAGTCGACTCATACTCAATCCGCTGCTCAATCATTTTGGCCGTGAATTCACCGGCAAAGCTGCCAAGCTCGCGAAGCTCTGCTGCATCCTGTAAATCTAAAGCCGCAGAGTGGGTTGCGTCGAGGCTGACGATGGTCGGTTTCAGACCGGCATCGAGGATGTATTGGAGGGCCTCGGCATCATGCCAGATATTGGCCTCTGCGCTCTCGCTCACATTGCTCAGATCCCGGCCGCCACCCATCAGATAGAAGCGCCCGACCTTTTCTGCTAGGTCTGGGCGCAGGTAAAAGACCCAGCCCAGATTGCTGAGCGGCCCCGTCGCGATAATTGAAATCGGCTCAGTCGCGAGGCTCAGGGTTTCGAGGTAAAAGCGCACTGCGGATAAGGGCTCTGGCTCAGCTGTACAAGGCGGGAGCTGGTCCAGCATATTGTAGTGAATTTTCAGCACCCGTCCGTCCGGCAGCTCAATCGGCCGGTAATTATTAGCAAAGCTCTGGAAGGGGTCGAAATCCTTCACCATCGCCCGCTCGCAACCGCGATAAACTTTAAGCTCACTACCGAGGGCGCGACAGAGGGCGAGGGTATTGGCCGTCGTCTCGCTGACCGCCAGATTACCCCAGACTGTAGCAATCCCGATCAGCTCCAGCTCAGGGCTGCCCAGGGCTGCCATAATTGCCACTGCATCATCTGAGCCGGTATCGACATCGAGAATTACCTTCTCTTTAAGTACTTCTTGCATTAGGAAATCTCCTATTTCACTGCTACTTTACTGAGCGGCTGAAAACTCAGCCGCCCAGTTCAAAATCGAGTTTAAATAAAGCCTATTTTTAAGCCTTCTCACCCTTTGCGAGCAGCTTCTTCTGGCTCCGCTTTTTGACCGAGACGCTCATCAGAACGAGGCCGATTAAGGTCACGAGATAGGGCGTCATCTGGGCAAACTGCGAGGGTAGACGGAAGGACTGGGCGGTGTTGCCGAGCGCATCAGCAGCGCCGAAGCCGAGGGTCCAAATCATGGTCAAAAGCGGGCGGCCGCCACCCAGGTTCTGGGCGGCAATTCCGATAAAGCCACGGCCGGAAATCATGTCCCGGGAGAAGTTCGGCAGGTAGGCCATCGACATGAACATCCCGCCGAGACTGGCTAGGAGGCCACTGATCATTAAGGCAATGAACTTTGTCCTTTTGACGTTAATGCCGAGTGACTCTGCGGCATGGGGAGCCTCACCAACCGAGCGAATCCTTAAGCCGAGAGCTGTGCGGAAGACCAGGAAATAGACCACTCCGACCGCCACGAAGGCGAGGTAGGTCAAGAGGTTATGGCCTGAGAGAATATCCCCGAGCACGGGAATATCCTTAATCAGCGGAATCTGCACCGCCGGGAAGGTCAGGCTAGCCAGCGTCGAGCTACTGGACTTCGAACCCGTAAAGAGGAAGAGGCCAAAGACCGTGCCAGCGCTGCCAAAGATATTTAAGGCGAGACCGACGATCATCGGCTCCGCATTCAAGTAAAGTACAAAGTAGGCGAAAATCGCCGTCAAAATCAGCCCCATCAGGAAGCCGGAAAGTAGTCCCACAGTCAGGGAATGAGCATAGGCACTGCCAATCACACCACCAAAGGCGGCAAAGAGCATAATGCCCTCATAGGCAATGCAGAGGACATCCGCCTTGCTCCCGATTAAGGCGGCGAGCGCCACGAAAATCAAGGGCGTTGCCATCCTGAAGACTGAGGATAAGAAACCGTAAGAAAAGATTACTCTTAATAAGTCTTGCATCTTGCCCTCCTACTGCTCTTGCAGCTGCTCGTTCTGAGCCTCTAGACGTTGTTCTGAAAGTTTGACAATGCTCCGGTGCTCCCAGCCATAGAGGAAGCGCTCCGCAGCGATAAAGATAATGATCACCGCCTGGACAATATTAACCACCTCAGTCGGCACCTGAGAAGTCCGGTTCAGAACGTCTGCAGAAGTCCTAATATAGGCCAAAAAGAGGGCCGCCAGAGGGATGTACTTAGGATTATTCCGGGCCAAAACCGCCATCATAATGCCGTCCCAACCATGGTTAGTTAGGCCGCCATAAGAGAAGCGGTCATAAAGTGAGAGGACCTCAGTCGCACCACCGATACCGGCGATTGCCCCGCCGAGCATCTGCACGGCGACCAGGGTCGAAGCGACCGGGATGCCGGAGAATTTTGCAAAGCGGGGGTTTTTACCAATCGTCCTGTACTGGTAGCCGAAACCTGTCTTGTACTGGATAAACCAGCCGAGAAAGACCATCAGGAAGCCGATGATTAGGCCGACGTGAATCGTCGTCCCCGGGATTAAAACTGGCAGCTGCGCAGACTTTTGAAACTTATACGAAGCTTCGAAACCGGCAGTTGGGTCACGCACAATATTCAAGATAATGTAGAGCCCGGCAAAGAGGGCGACGTAGTTAATCATCAGGGAGGAAACTACAGTCATCACCTTAAACTTCGCATTCATCAGGGCAGGAATCCCAGTAAAGAAGGCCCCAGAAATTGCGGCCGCCAGCGCGCAGAGTAAGAAGTGTAAAACAAAGGGTATGCCCGGAATTAGGGCCACACAAGTGCCGACCACCGCACCAGAGAAAAAGGCACCCTCAGCGGCGAGGTTGATTTGGCCGGCGGAGAACATTAAGGAAACTGCCGTACCGGTAAACAGTAGCGGTACAAACATATTGACTAGGACGGCAATGCGATGCGTATTGCTGAGCGGCCCGACTAGAAGGTTACTCATGTCGCGCATCGGATTATCGCTGACCCAGAGAATTAAAAGAAAGGCTACAGCTAGACCCAGGAGCAAGGAAATTGCTGTCCGAATTAAACGAAAACGGAGCGTGACCTGGGCAGTGTTTAACTCTCTTTTGCCTAAAGCTAATTTATTTTTCATAAATAACCCCCTGCAACTCGGCCTCCGAATGGCGCTTCAAGCCGAGCATATACTCGCCGAGAATACTTTCATTGACCGCCTTCGGATCATCAAAGTAGGCCACGATTTCCCCATCATAGAGGACGATGATTGAATCACTGGTGGTCAGTAACTCAGTCAGGTCTGCTGAGAAAAGTAAAATCGCGGTGCGGTGCTGATCTCTCAATTCGACCAATTTCTCTCGAATCAGCTCGGCTGCTCCGACGTCAATTCCACGAGTCGGTTGGCAGGCGATTAGCATTTTCGGATTGGCCGAGAACTCACGGGCGGTGACCACCTTTTGAATATTTCCACCGGAGAGGGTCTTGACCGGAGCGGTCGGACCATCGCAGGCGATTTGGAAATCGTCAATTAGGACGTCTGCCGTCTCCTGAATCGTCTGTTTTTTCAAAATGCCCTTCTGCGAATAGGGCTGCTTATAAAATCGGTCGGTGATAATATTTTCTGAAATACTCTGCTCTGGAGAAACGCCGTAAATCATCCGATCCTCATGAATCATCGACTCACCGCTCTCGCGTAAGGCGCGGATGCTTCGCTCACGAATCTCTTGGCCGCAGACTTGCACCTCACCGTCCGTATAACTCCTGAGGCCGGAGACGATCTCGGAGAGCTCAGAGTGGCCGTTACCCTCGATTGAAGCGACGCCTAAAATCTCACCTGCCCGCACATCAAAGGAGAGCTTCTTTAAAACCTTCATCGCCTCATTATTGATGTACTCTAAGTTGCGGACTTTGAGCACTGTATCGCCTCTTTTGGCCTCGTCTTTTTGAATCTGCAAGTCAACATCGCGGCCGACCATCAGCTTAGATATTTCTAATTCAGTGACATCGCAGACATCGGCAGTTGCGACGACTCGGCCCTTTCTGAGCACTGTAATTCGATCGCAGATTTCTTTAATTTCATTTAATTTATGGGAGATGAAAACTATGGTATAGCCCTGCTTTTTCAGCGTGGTCAGCTGCTTAAAGAGCTCCTCTGTCTCCTGCGGAGTTAAAACTGCCGTGGGCTCGTCTAAGAGGAGGATATTGGCCCCGCGGTAGAGAATTTTCAAAATCTCTAGGCGCTGCTTTTCCCCGACTGAAAGATCATCGACAATCGCGCGTGGATTAATCGGCAGCTTATAACGGGCAGAGATTTCCTCAGTTGCCTGAATTGCCTTTTCGAGGTCGAAACTCAGACCCTTACGCGGTTCAATCCCGAGCACTAAATTTTCTGCAACTGTCAGCGAGTCGACCAGCATGAAATGCTGGTGAACCATGCCGATGCCGAGTTCGAGAGCCTTTAAGGGATTGGCGATTTTGACCTCTTCGCCGCGCAGGACAATGCGACCGTCGTCCGGTTCCTCCTGGCCGAAGAGGACTTTCATCAGAGTTGTCTTGCCTGCCCCATTCTCGCCTAAGAGACCGTGAATCTCGCCCTCTCTGACTGTGAATGTGACATCTTTATTTGCGATGAAACCATTACCGTAGATTTTCGTAATACCTTCCATGGATAAAACGTCAACACGATACATCTTCTAACGCTCCTTTGAAATGAAGGAGGGGGACGAATCCCCCTCCCGCGCAGAGGGACGAAGCCCCCTCATAATTTTACTTAGTTCGTGAAAGGCGCAGCTTTCTTGTACATTTCTTGAATCTCTGCTGTGCTTGCACCGATTGCTGAGCTGACCTCAATCTCGCCGGCCTTTAGCTTCTCGGTAACTTCATTGAACTTTGCCTTCACATCTTCCGGTACTTCCTTCTCGAAGAACTCGTTGACGATCAGGTTTAGACCACCTTTTTTGTAGTCGTAGATTTCTTCTGTGCCCCACTTCATGCTGCCATCTTCAATGGCTTCCAATTCCTGGGTAATAATATTGTAGAAGTCCTTAATTGCGGAAGTCACGATATGCTTTGCAGTTTCTGGGTTAGTGTCTTTAATCTGGGCAGCAACGTCGGAATCAACACCGATATTGTAGCGGCCAGATTCTCTGGCGGCTTCGGCCACGCCGAGACCGGCCGGGCCACAAACTGCAAAGGAGACGTCAGCACCCTGCTGGTACTGGCTGAGGCCTAATTCTTTAGCCTTGGCGGAGTCGATCCAGTTGCCGACAAAGGAGTAGAGTACATCAATTTCGGGATTGATGTAGTTTACACCGTCAATGTAGCCGACTAAGAAGTCCTGAATTGCAGTGTTTTCTGCAGCACCGACGAAACCTACAACTTTTTCAGGATTGGCCCACTCGGCCTCAGATTCGGTCATTAAACCGGCCAAAGCACCGGCTAAAAATGCACACTCGTTCTGCTTTGCGAGGACGGAACGGACGTTTGCATTCTTGTTCTCACTGTAGTCAACTAGGGCGTCAAAAATAATAATCTTCTGATCGGGATATTTCGCAGCAGCTTCTTCAGTTGCCTCGAGCAGGTTGTAGAAACCTGTAATTACGACATCATACTCACCAGAAGCACAGACGTCCATCATCGCCGGCTTATACTTGGAAGCATCGTTATTGCACTCGTAGACATTGACCTTAGAACCTGTCTTTGCGCAAAAGTCATCAATTGCATCCTTTACAATATCCCCAATTGACTGATCGCCCAGGGCAGACTGGTTCACAAACATGATATTGAGAGCCTTGCCATTATCCTGAGTCTGATCAGCTGTTTCCTTTTTACCGCAGCCTGCAAAAGCTAGTACCAGGGCCAGGACTAAGACTAGTGACAGGGCTGTTTTCCATTTAGAGCGCATAAGATATGAGTTCCTTTCTTAATTCAGAGAAAATAATCTTGCTAAAACGTTTTAGCACCTTGTTAGTATAGTTCCTGAGTGAAATTCAATGCAAATAAAAGGCTGGCAAAAGATTTTTTTCTACGCTTAGCACAAAATTGCAAAGGCTAATCTAACATCTTGCACAAAGCCAGGCTTTGAGCTTCCTGCATTTTATATATTATTCATTATTATGTAGGCTAAAGACTTTCTTTCTGCTATCCTTTGGATTGTGGGGTGGAAGGATAGTGCTCATGGTGGAGCTCACGAACTAAGCTGATAGGAGTTGGCGAGTGAAGGTAAATATTCATGATATTGCAAAAGAAGCCCAGGTTTCGATTAGCGCCGTCTCCCAGATTCTGAACGGGCGTGAAGGCCGCTTTTCCGAAGAAACCAAGGCTCGAGTGATTAAGGTGGCCCGTGAGCTGAACTATCGGCCGAACCTTTTGGCAGCCGGCCTGGCTAGCCGGAAGACGATGACCCTCGGACTAATAATTCCGGATATCCGTAACCCCTTCTTCTTTCACCTGGCGCATGGGATAGATGAATTTGCCTCACAGCTCGGCTACACAGTTATGCAAAGTAACTCCAGCGATAATCACGAAAAGGATATGCGCCTAATCCAGGTGATGAACTCCTACCAGGTCGATGGTCTTTTCTACTGCATGGCGGCAAATGTCAGCGAATCTGCCTTTGCCGCAAGTTATCGGGAGTTAAAAAATACGGAAATCCCCTTTGTTATAGTCGACCGCTACTACCCGGTAGAAGGCATTAATAATGTGCCAGGCCTAGATCATGAGCTCGGCGGCTACCTTGCGACCCAGCATCTGATTGAACTGGGCCATCAGAAAATCGCCTGTATCAGCGGGCCCTTTAAGCTAATCGACGCCAAGCTCCGCTACGAAGGCTATTGTAGGGCCTTAAAAGAAGCCAGCCTCGAAGTCGCTCATCAATTGATCCGCGAGGGTGATTACAGCAAAAGCTCCAGCTATGAACTGACTAAGGACCTAATTGCCAAAGAAAATCCAACTGCCATATTTGCAGCCAATGACCTGATGGCCCTGGGCGCAATGGCCGCGGTCCAAGAATGTGGCCTGAGAGTTCCTGGAGACATCTCGATTGTCGGTTATGACAATATCTTTCTAGTTGACTTACCGGACTATAATCTGACCACGGTTCACCAACCAATCCGAGAGCTCGGTCATGTCGCTGTTGCTAGCCTGATGGAGAAGTTGGGCGAGGACTGCCCTGCCCTCGCAGCTGACTACCTCCTACCTCGACTAATTGAACGAGGCAGCACCGGGCCGGTCCTAGACGGAGCTTA
>JAUNVR010000019.1:24732-27599 GCA_030537595.1 Eubacteriales bacterium | reverse complement strand
TGCCGTTCTTGATTAATAAATCAAACATGATTTACTCCTTTCGAGTGTGCTATCCGACGTAGACGTGGCTCATTGCCGGGGATTGCCCCTTTACCACGTGGGGCATTCATTAAGTGATTGTGATTTGCTTAAAGCTATTCGGCAAAGCGGTTTTTGTGGTCGTAGCGGTCAAAGTGGATATCGTCGCTGATCAGATATTCGTAAATATCATCGACAATTTCGATACCGCCTTGATCCTCGTAAGCTTTTCTGCGCAGGTTGGCCCGCTCGCCGGGATAGTTCACACGGTCGAAGCCGGGGGCAGCTTTGACAGAGGTCAGCTCGTCGAGGCTCTTGGACATATTTTCTTTGAAGCTTTGCGGGTCAGTGAAGCGCGCCGGGTCGATTACAATGTAAAGCTGACCGAGGTCGCGTCCGACTGAAAGATCGTGATACATGGAGCTGACGTTGTGTCCGTATGGTAGTCCGAGCAAGATGCCGGAGAGGACGTCGACCATCATCATCAGGCCGTAGCCTTTTGGCCCAGCAATTGGTAGGAGTGCGTTGACCTGATTCGGATCGGTGGTCGGGTGACCAGATTCGTCAACAGCCCAGGTATCGGGGATAGGTTCTTTTCTGGAGCGTTTGTCCAGGATTTTGCCCCAGGCTTGGACAGTTGTTGCCATGTCAAAGACGACAATGCGCTCATCAGCTGTCGGTGCGCCAAAGGCAATGGGGTTAGTTCCGTAGAAGGGTTCGGCACCGCCGTAAGGTACGACCATGGGGTCGGACTGACAGACGCAAAGTGCAACTAAGCCTTCTTTTGCGGCCATTTCGACGTAGTAGCCGATGGAGCCGCTGTGGGAGATTTTTTCAATTCCGACAACGGCAACGCCGCTCTCTTTTGCGAGTGCGATGCTTTCCTTCATGGCTTCGACTGAGGCCGGGTAGCCGCAGCCGTTATCGCCGTGGAAGATGGCGCTGGCGGGACCAGTTTTTTCGAATTTGAAATTCGGCTGATTATTGATGCCGCCCTTGAAGATTCTTTCGCTGTAATACTCGACTCGAACTGCACCGTGAGAGTGGTAGCCACGCTCATCGGACCAGGTTAAAATCTCAGCTGTCTGCTCAGCGTGCTCGGGACTTAAACCTGCCTTTTGCAGTTTATTTTTCATTAATTCTTTTAATTTACTTCTTTCAACAATCATCGATTCTTCTCCTTTTATGTGCACTCAATAATCCGCTTAATCTTTTCAAGCAGTTGCTGAGGTTTTTACTTACAATGATTCGCTGTGCAGTGGGTGTTAAAGCCAGTAAAGATGCAGGTAAGACTAGGCCTACCTGCATCTAGCTGAGTTAGATCTCTACATCACGATTGCAGTCTTTGGAGTAGATATAAGCTAATGGCTCGTCACGACCGACGGCATAAGCAGCTTGTAGGCAATAGGAGCCCATGAAAATGTAATCGCCCTTCTTTACGGGGAACCATTCGTTATCGAGGTTGTACATACCCTGGCCGGAGTAAATATAAGCACCGTGCTCCTGGTAGTGAGTTTCGATATAGCCATGGCTTGCACCGGGTTCGAAGCTGAGGATATGGAAGTTCATATCAAAGCCGAGATTCTCTGCGGACGGCAGGAAGTCCTTGACTAGAACGTCCTTCATGCCCTCATACTCAACCCAGGGAATGTCCTTAGCGTGACCGACTACGTTATGGGGGAAGTGGCCTTCCAACTCCTGGTAGCGGCGCTTGTACAAGAAGCCAAATGCTGGTTCGTCACCGATATTTTCAAAGTACAGTTTGTTACCGGGAGCGGTGTAGATGTAGCCGGTATCGCCGATTACCTCTTCCACGCCATCGGTTTTAACGCGAACTTTACCATTGAAGATATAAAAGAAGGTCTGAATGCCTTCACCACCGAAGCCTTCCTGATTCCCACCGCCGGGATGGCAGGTGATGAGATAGTCAACAAACGAAGCACCTAATTTCGGGGTGCCGAGAATGGTCATATCGCATTTTTCGAAGCCGGGAATGGTATTTTTTACGATTCCATCGGGTTCGATGATGGCATAGAGGTCTTTTTTAACGACTGATCTATTTGCCAGCAAATCTTCACGATAACCTGTTACTTTGTTCAAATAACTCATAATTCAGTAATTCCTCCTTTGAATTTTGTTCATTATACTGTTATCTTAGCTTTTATATATAAGCTTGTTATTGTGCAGGGAAACAAAAGCTTGTTACATAATTGTGCACGATGACACAAGATTCTTACATTTGGCCTTTTCTGCTGTGCAGAGCGTTATGCGCCGGTCAAAGTCGCTGTTTTTAAGGCGAAATAGATACCAGCAGCGAGATCGCTGCCGGAACTTTGGCCAATTTTGACTAATTCCTCGAGGCTAGTTTTAACTTCTCCGTCGCAGCGGTCGAAGAGGGCAGTCAGCATCTTTTTCAGAATTTCTGAAGCTAACCCGTCGGCGGCCTGCTTGATGAGGTCGGCCGAGATCCGATTCGTCTTTTGCCTAGCTGTCTGACGAATCTGACTAATAAATATCTCTTCTGCAGCAAGTTTTTGCTCAAGCTCCTCCTGGGACTCAGCTTTGACTTTTAATTCAGCTGTCTTTAATTCTCTGCTGGACCTATCTTTGTAGCTAATTCCAGCAGCCTGCGCCTGTCTTAGGACTAGGCGGGCGAAGAGGAGGCCGCAGATAAAGTCGTCCATGAAAGGAGTCATCCCAGTGCCAAAGCCGAGGAGGGCTAGGGCAGCTGTACTGGCCTCGGTCCAGGCTTCTGCAGCGCTATTAGCGGGGCTGTTTAAGGCTTTAAGGTAGCTGTTTTTAAACTGCTCGAATTCGGGTGAAATCCACTTGGCTTCACGAGAAATTGG
>JAUNVR010000019.1:0-24632 GCA_030537595.1 Eubacteriales bacterium | reverse complement strand
AGCTTCGGCAGGGCGGGCAGGCGGATCGAATTAGGCTGCATGCTTTTACTCGAGTGGAGGAGGCTAATTAAGTTTTCAAAGCCCTCGACTTCGAGATTGATGGTCGTCTTAAAGACCGAATGCACCCGAGCTTCGAGTGCATTTTTAGCCTCCAGTTCCTCGAGTAGGCGGAGGTCGATCATGGCTGCTTGCATGCCCTTATCCATTAGAAAAAGAAGACCGTCGCGAGGAGCACGGCTCCGATGATCAGGGCCAGGCTGAGGGCAATCGGAAGGGTTCTACGTAAGACTGAGCCTTCCTGTCCAGGGATGCCGGCCGTGGTCGTGGCGAGGACGATATTGCCTGGGCTGATGCTCGCGCCAATTGCGCCACCACAGGTCTGGGCTCCGAGGATGGAGTTGATATTTAAGCCGAGGCTGCTTGCGGTGATCGCCTGGAATTTCCCGAAGAGGATGTTTGAGGCCATGTTTGAGCTCGTCATAAATGAACCTAGGACACCGATAAAGGGGGCTAAGGCGGCGTAGTATTTGCCGAGGACCATTGCTGTGCCTTCGGCCAGGACATCGGTTTGACCGGTGCCGCTCATGATCTTACTCATCACGAGTAAGAGTAGTACGGAGGTGATTGAGGGGATGGCCTTTTTTAAAGCGCGCTTGAAGATTTTCTGCATCGAGCCAGCTTTGACAAAATTATGTTTTCTAAAGTAGAAGTAGCCGGCGAGGGCGGAGAGGAAGAGGAAGGTTCCGGCGTGGACCAGAGGGCCGATCGGCGCATACTTGGCAATTGCGGGGTTAGAAAATCCGTAGCCGGTCGTGGTTTCGGGGAAAGAAAAGCCAATCATCCACTGCTTCAGTAGATTGTTGATGGGGCGGATGACTAGGCCGATAAAGGTCAGGAGGACGAGGACGATAAAGGGGCTAAAGGCCTGGACTAAGCTCATTTTCTCAGCGGCCAAAGAACTATCCGACTGGCTAGTAGAGAGGCCAGGGCTGCGCTCCATGCAGGGGGTGTCTTCAATTCTCCAGGCCTGATTATAGAGCTTGCTGCGTCCGAGTAGCATCGCGACAACGAGGGCCAGGGTGGCCGGAATAAAGGCGGCAATGATGGGATTAAAGAGGCTGACTAAGAGCTGACCGCCACCGTGGACGAGACTGATTAAGAGGACGGCCGGCAAGCCTTTTTTGACCGCCTTAGCCTTGCCGTAGAGCCAGCAGAGGATAAAGCCGCCGACGGCATTGAAAAACCAGATAAAAGCACAGGCCCAGAGTGCGAGACTGATCGTGCTGCCGCCACTTGCGGCGACGCCGGAGGTCTCAACTAAAGCTTCCCAGGCGAGTCCTAGGGTACCAAAGGTATTGCCCCAAGCGTGGGCAATGAGCGGGATTAGGACTGCATAATAGGGCTTTAGGCCAATCCCAATGAGCAGCGGCGCACCGACCGCAACGGGCACGCCAAAGCCGGTGATACCCTGGAGGAAGCTGACAAAGACCCAGCCGACCATAATGATTTGCAAGAGCTCATTCGGGGAAAATTTCTGCATTCCGGCGCGAAAGACATCAAAGGCCTTAGCCTCGTTAGTAACTTCATAAATTAGGATGGCCGGCAAAATCACGAAAAAGACGGAGAGTGCACTCCAGGCACCCTTCGCCCCCTCCAGTAAAACCATGCTGAAACTAGCTTTATAAAGTAAAAGTCCATTCAAAACGGCAATTGCCAAAGAAATTGGGGCGGCCTTTCGAGCCGACCAATTGAAGCCGACCATCAGTAAGATGAGCACGACAATCGGGGCAAAGGCAGCTCCCCACATTAAGAAATTAACAGGCAACATAAATTCTCCTCAATTATTCGCAGATATTGTGAGGGCTTGCAATGCTCTCACAGGGTCTAAAAGTCCCGGTGAAAGCTAATTGCAAGCCTTAATTAATTTAGTCTTTAGAGCCGCCGACTTTAAGAGGGGCCAAAGCCGGCGAGCTTAGATTAGCGTAGTTGTTCTTCGACGAAGGCCTTTAAGGCAGCGCGGAAGATTTCCATCGGAGGCTGGGAAATACCTGCTCCGACTTGACCGACACCGGCTTTTTTATGGGCCATACCCGTATTGATAACGGGGCGGATTCCGGTCGCGACAATCTTCACAATGTCAAAGCCGTTCGGCACGCCTTCAAAGTTCATATTCGGCATCGGCAGATTGAAGTTTTTGGCCAAGGTAATCTCACCCATTTCTCGGGTATACTCGACTGCCTTGGAAACTGAGCCGGCACCGATAAAGTTGACGACGGCCGGGGAGCAGCCCATGGCATTACCGCCAATACCGATACATTCGGTGATTGAGCTGTCACCCATGTCAGGGTTCGCGTCTTCTTCGCTAAAGCCAGGGAAGTAGAGGCCGACTGGCATCTCGACCGGGGCGGTAAACCAGCGGTAGCCCAGGGAGCTGATGTTAATGCCAAAGTCGACGCCGTTCCGGCTCATTGCAGTGACCATGGTGCTGTAGGGGATGTCGCGGGCGGCATCCATGATGCTCTTGGCCGCGGCCATCGCAATATTCAGGAAGAATTGGTCGTTTTTACTGACCAGGAATTCAACGATATCTTTGGCATCGTCGCGGCCGTTGATTACTTCCTGCAACTCGCCAACGATATTCTTATAGAAGATTAAAGAGGCGGCGATGTTTCTCTGGTGCATTTCATCACCCATGGCCAAGGCCTGGGCCATGATTGATTTGACATTAATTCCGCCCTTCTTTTGGATGGCCTGGTTGAGGGCCGGGGCGAGCACTTCTTCGAGCCACTTCAAGCGCTTGATTACGTTCGGGCCATTGGCGCCAAAGCGCATTACTTCGCCGATACCTTCGTTAATTGTGCAGTATGCTTCATTGCCGAAGGCTTCGTTGACGACCTTAAATACGGGCATGCTCTCGGTAATCATGCCGGTCATCGGTCCGACTGCGAGGTAGTGGTGGTTGCATTCGAACTCGACCTTGCCCTCGCGAATCAGGGCTTCAGCGCTGGCTGTGTCTTCAGCCCAGCCTTCGTAGATCATGGCGCCGACCACTGCACCCTGCATTGGTCCGCACATTTCCTCATATTCGACGGGAGGGCCGGAGTGGAGGATTTTATGCTTGCCGAGCCAGGGGATAACTTCCTTTGCCTGGACGACGGCCTGAATTACGGGCTGACCTTTCATGATCCGGTCAACGGCCTGTTTATTGGCGGCATCGATTTTATCGCGATTGACTTCAATTTCGAGCATCAGGTCGACGAGGTGGGTATCGGAGCCTGCCGGTGGACGCCAGTCCAGGTTGACGGCTGTGACGCCAATCTCATCAAATGCTGTAGTAAATGACTCTAGGCCGAGGTTTGCGACCTTAATTTCACCGTTTAATAAGTCTTTTGCTGTAGTCATACTTAGGCCCTCTCTTTCTCTAATTTTTTCATCACTTCAACAGTTAGTAAGGCTGCCTCGCGGTTCGAGCGACAGACATGCACGCCCTGCTCTTGGAGTTTTTTAACCTGGGCTGAGTGCTTCTGGAAGTCGGCTTCAGTACCGCAGACAGAGGCGATGACGATGGGCTTTTGCTCGAGCTCGCTGAGCGCCTCGGCCAGCATGCCGGCGGGGTCTTCATAGGAGCCGTAGCCGATGACACAGTCGGTTAAGATGACTGCGACCTCGGGGTCCTTAGCCTCTTCGATCAGGCGGCGAACCTTTGTCGTCGGGTCGATCATCGGGTGGGGTTTACCCTGAGTGAACTCGTCCTCACCCATATCGAGGAAGAGGTTTTCGACTGACTTATGGACATCGGCCAAAGCCTGTACGCCCTCTAGGGGTGTGTTGGAGTGGAGGGGCAGGTCTAAGTTCTGCTTAATTAAGAACATCGATTCATAGCAGAGGCTGCCTCCGCCGTAGATGCCACGGAAGTATTTTGCAGTGGCCGGCAGGGCTTTGAGCTCAGTCTCGAGCTGCGCGCAATCCAAGTCACTAAAGAGCTCGGGCATCTCGTGCTTGACCCCAGCTTTTTCGAGGGCGAGCATGGCTGCTTCTTCGAGTGAGTGGCCGTAGAATCCACCAAAGGGGGTCACAGTAGAGTCATCTGCTTCACCAGCGTAGTTAACCACGACAGCTTTCGGGCAGGCCTTGATAAAGGCGGAGATTTTCTCCTCGACGACCTTTGCGGGCGGTTTAGCCACGATTAAGATTACCTCGGTCTGCGGGTCGTCTTGTAAAAGCTGCAAAGCATCGAGCATGGTAATACCACCGATTTCGGCCTTCGGATCACGGCCGCCGGTGCCGATTGCATGGCTGATGCCGCCGCCGTAGCGGTCGATGAGCACAGTCACTTCCTGGATTCCAGTTCCGGAAGCGCCGACGATGCCGATTGGGCCGCGGCGGACTTCGTTTGCAAAGGCCAGGGGTACGCCATTAATAATTGAGGTTCCGCAGTCCGGTCCCATCACTAAAAGCCCCTTCTCGTGGGCCATTTCTTTAATTTTCAACTCGGCTTCCAGAGGTACGTTGTCGGAGTAGAGCATCACATTGAGGCCGAGGTTGACGGCTTTTGCCGCCTCATATTTAGCAAAGTCACCGGCGACTGAAATCAAGGCGAGGTTCAGGCCTTCGACAGCTTCTACGGCCTGCTCCAGGCGTTCAATTTTACGTTCGCCAACGGCTTCTTCTTTATTCGTTTCTTTTAGTAGTTCCTCAGCGCGCTTCAAAGCCTTGGCCAGATTCTCTTCTGTATCTGCTCTGACGGCAATGATTAAGTCATCGGGAAGGGCGTTTTGGACCTCTTCCGTGGACAGTCCGCTGTCGGCAAATAAATCCTTGTTCCGATCGGTTCCGGACATGGCGGACGCCAGTTCTACACCTGCTTCTTTTTCTACCTTGCTCGACAACTGCATCAGAAAAACTGAATCGCGGTATGTGTCGCCCAAGATGAGTGTTCCTAATTTACTCATGCGTATTCCTCCTTCGCTTTTATCTCATAATGATTGTGCCGGCCTGACCATTGAGCGCAGCGGCCAGGTGTTCTTCGTCAGTAATAATTGCTTTCCGATTTTCGGCTTTCCGGACAAAGCGGAGGGCTGCTTCGACCTTTGGCAGCATGCTGCCTTTGGCAAAGTGGCCTTCCTCAATGTAAGCTTCGAGCTCGGCGACGCTCACAGTGCCGAGCTGGACTTCGTTTGGCTTGCCATAGTTCAGGCAGACATTTTTGACCCCGGTTAAGACGCAGAAAATATCTGCATCGATATTGTCAGCCAAAACCTGCGTTGCAAAGTCTTTGTCGATGACGGCTTCGATACCTTCGTAATTGCCCTCCTGATTGCGGACGACCGGGATGCCGCCACCGCCGCCGGAGATGACAATTACGCCGGCGTCTAAGAGGGTTTTGATTGCTTCGTTTTCGACAATTGCGATTGGTTGTGGAGAGGGTACGACACGGCGCCAGCCACGGCCAGCATCTTCCATTACGGCATAGCCTTTCTCGGCTGCTGCGGCCTTTGCCTCAGCTTCACTCATGAAGGGGCCGACCGGCTTACTGGGACTGGCAAAGGCGGGGTCGTCAGCTTTGACCTCGGCCTGGGTTACGATGGTAGCTACAGTCTTTTCAATGCCGAGTGCTCTCAATTGATTCAAGATGGCATTTTGGAGCTGGTAGCCAATCATGCCCTGGGTCGATGCTCCACAGACATCTAAGGGCATGGCCGGGGTGATTTCACGGGAGTTTTCATTCTGCAAGAGAACACGGCCGACCTGGGGTCCGTTGCCGTGACTGATGGCCAATTCGTGTCCATCTTTGACTAGAGAAATGAAGCTCTTAACACTTTCTTCGATCCGGGCATACTGCTGGGCTGCGGAGCCATCGTCTCCGGGCATTTGCAGTGCATTGCCACCAAGGGCCACTACTATTTTGCTCATAAAAACCTCCAATAAAGCTCTATGCGCTATCTATTATGCACAATGTCAAGAGTTATTTGGAGGTTAATCTTACACGCTTTTGAGATTTTAGCTGTGCTGCCTGCACAAGCTCTTATCTTTTAATCCTTTTTTCGTATTATTTCTTTTTCAGGAGCTGGGCAATATAGAAGCCTAATTGTAGTTCTAGCATCTGATTCCAGTCTTTGAGGTCGCTTTGTAGGACCTCCTCAATCTTCTTGACCCGGTAGAGCATGGTGTTTCGATGCATAAATAATCTATCTGCAGCCTGGGAAATATTTCCGTCTGCAGCGATGTAGGCCTGGAGGGCTTCTGTGAGATTACTTTCGTTCTCCCGATCATAAGCTTCGAGGCGGCCGACAGTCCTCCGGTAAAAGTCCTCGAGGAAGCTTTGTGGCACGCCGGATTCGAGGAGCTGATAGACCATCAGATTCTCGTACCAGGCGATGGCGGTGGAATCACTAAAGCCTTCCTGAATCCGCATCGCTTCGCAGGCCTCATGGTAGCCGCGGCTGAGCTCGGAGATTTCCTCGGCGACTCGCCCGACTCCGATTAGGGTCTTGGGCCGCTCGCTCATCTTCATAATCCGGCTCTGGATCGCGAGGATTAGGTCCTTAATCGGGCCGGTGGAGAATTGCTCATGCTCGTCCTGGAAGAGTTGGAGGAAGAGCACAATTTTATGGCCGCGCTGGAAGACCGTGACGTGCCGCCCTTTATCTTGACAGGCCTCGTGGACTTCCTGGGTCATCCGCCGCATCACCTGGCCTAAGAGGACCTGCTTGGCGACCATGTCAGCAATCGTCTGCTCTTTTAGGGCCTGAACCTTAATCACAATTACGAGGTGGGGGCGGTCGGCGCTCATGCCATGGAGTTCGGCTAGGTGCTGGCCGGCCTTGGCCGACTCGATCCGCCCCTCTAAGAGGTCTTCAAAAAAGTCATAGCGAATCATCCGCTTATATTCTTCAAACTGCTGGGCCTTACTGCGCTCGAGGGCGACGACAGTCACCGCCTGCTCGAGGGCGATATAGTCAAGGTGCCCTAAATCCCGGTTCAACATCGGGCAGACGATGTAGCCATAGGTCGTGTACTCAATGCGGACGGGGAGAATCATTAAGGGAAACTCTTCTGAGCCGACCTGGATCGTCCGGTAAATAGATTTACGGAAGCTAGCCGCATCGCGGGGTAGTGTTTCCATAAACTCCGTCGGGAAGGGAGCCTGGGACTTGGCTAAAAGAAAGAGCTTTTCTAAGGGCACCCGCTCGCTTCCTGTTTCGGCATATTCGAGTAATTGCCAGGCATCGTCTAAGACGAGGATCGGATTGCCAACTAGCTCGACCAGCTGCATCACTATATCCTTCAGACTCCCGCCAGAAAGGGTGCTGTTGAGTAACATTTCGTGGATGCGCATATGCTGGCGGATAATCGAGTCCTCGCGCACCCGCAGCTCATTATTCACGTAATTCGAAATCTGGGCCAGGGTGTAGTCGACAGGAAATTCAATCAAGGGCAGCTCTAAGCGTTCGGCCTCAGTAATCATGGCGGGTGGAATCTCCGGCCAGTAGCGCTTAATCTTAATCCCGAGGCCGGCACAGCCGAGCTTCCGCAATTTGCGGACTAAGTCGACCTGCCCCTTTGGATCGTCACGGAAAATATAGCCGGTGGTCAGCAAGAAGTCACCGGGCTGAAACCAGTCGTAGGAATCCGGATTTTCAATCACGTTGACATTGAGAATCACATTGTCAGCTGAAGGCTTGCCGGCTACCAGTCTAAGTCCACGTAGGTCGCTTTCGAGTAGTTTTGCTATCGTAAATGGCATGCTGTCTCCTCTAATTTCGGCAGTTTCGGCGCTGTTCTTGGACTCGAATAAGAATAATTCAAGCGCCGTTTAGCTTTCCACATTATATTCGATTAATAGCTCAATTTCACAAAGGTAGTCATCAGATAAGGAGGCGACCCCGATTGAGCTTCGAGCTGGGGTGCCGCGTTCTGCGCCGAGTCTTTCACGCAGTAGGGCCGAGGCTCCGTCAGCCACTTGGGTCAGTTCTTTGAAGTCTTCTGTCGCCTGGACAAAAACGGTCATTTTTACACAGCGTCGAATTCGATCGATTGAGCCGAGCTCAGCTTCGAGCCGGGCCAAGAGGACTTCGACGCAGAGGGCTGCGGCCTCCTGCGCTTCTATAAGACTCGCCCCCGCGCCCATCCGACCAGTTACTAGGCTGCCGTCCGCGCGGTATGGGCCGGCACCTGAACAATAGGCCAGACCCTGGCCAAAACTTACGACCGGCGTATAGAGGCCTTCGGGAGCTGGGGTCTTAATTGCTTCTGGGGCTTTAAAATCTGACTGATCATTGATAGATCTCTGCTTCGACTGGGAATTCATGCGAAATTATCCTCGCTTCTAACTGCTCTTGACTCTAGCTTTAAGTCTCACTTAATCATCTATTTACACCATACAATATCTGTCGCCTGCTTGCCACAGGCTTGGCGGATCTGACTTAAAAAGGGCGCCGACAGATAACTGCGGCGCCGCTAAGCTTTTTGCTTATAGATTTAAGTAGAATCCTAAGTAAATTTGGCTCGAAGAGAGTCTAGCTTTTCTCTAGCTTTCTAAACCGGCCAAAGCACCCATCGGATCCCAGGGCTCTAATTCGATAATTTCTTCGTCTAAGGCCTTATGCCACTCTTCTGGCAGGTACTTCTTATCGACCATGATTTCGTAGTTGTACTCGTCGAACCAGGCATCTGACATCGAGAAGAGACCCTCGTGTCCAGATTTATCGGACCAGGAGTTTTCAACTTTCCAGCGCAGGGGCTGGCCCTGTTCATCGAGCTCGACCCCGGTAAAGACCATTGCGTGGGTCAGGACGCTTTCGCCGTAATCGAGGCGCTCAGCCTTAGAAAAAGCAGGTTCTGGACCAGCGACTGCAGCGTAGTCATAGGCTTCTAAGTCCATAATGCCCTCTTCTCTCAAGAGCATCTGGCCGACATCACAGCCGAACCAGACTGGTTCCCCGTCTTTTAAGGCTGCGATTGCTGCGCTTTTTAAAACTTCAATCGGCAGATTCAGGTAGTGGATAGGCTTGGCCTCTTTTACGGTACCGAGATACTTTACGGTATAGACTTTGCCAAAAGGCTTATCCGCGGTCGGGGCATTAATTAAGGAGAGCTTATCCTCGAGTTTCCAGGAAACTAGTTCGTGGAAGAATTCACGGGGTGTCAGCTCCGGCATCCGATGATATTTTTTATTTTTATCGTAGTAGCTAAAGGAGAAGCTTTTCGGAGGTTCGCCCAGGCAGTTGACGAGAATTTGGTAGACTTCTGCGAGCATGCCTTCCTTACGCTCCCTTAACTCAGCTTCACTGCTGCCTTCTGCATAGGCTTTACGGAGTTGGCAGGCCCAGGCCCGAAGGCGCCTAGTAATCAGTGAAACCATGCCGCTGGTGCTGCTGGAGTGGAAGGTTTCTGGCATCTCGGACTCAGGTACGGCCCCGTATTTTTCGAGGATTCCGGCATACATATCCCACTGTCCGCCATCTTGGATCGGGTCTTTTAAAAGGTGGGCGAGCAGACGACCGTCACGCGGCTCATCTAGTGTTTCTAAAATGCTCTCGAGGAAGTAGTTGGATTTTTCCAGCTTATCCCAGAAGAGCGGGTAGACCTTTGAAAAGTTAAAATCTTCGAGCTCGAGCTTAGTCAGGACCTCAGCCCGGGCAGCATTCATTGCGGCAAAGATCCAGCAGCGCCCGGATTGCTTCTGATTGGTAATTTTGCCCATCTTGCTTTCGGTATTGAAAACAAAATTATGACGGCGCAGTACATCCTGATTGACGGAAGCTTTTTGCAAGCCGTTTTTGGCCACGGCCCGAGCGGCGGCCGTATCCTTCTGAGTATTTTCAGCAAAGCGTTTTAACATCGCGTCATCAATCGCGAACTTTTGAAGATTATTTTGAGACATAAAGACTCCTATTCAGGGTAGATATTGCCTAAATGCCAAGTAAAAAGAATTGCAGTTAGGCGACCCTAACTGCAATTCTACACCTAAAACTCTATCGGTGATACTTAAATTAGAGAGTTGTAACTAGGCTTTGGCCTTAATAGCCAAAGAATTTAAGCTTAATTGCCTCGAAGTCCGTCTTAGCCTGGCTTTCTTCCATTGCGGCTTTGACCTTGAGGACGTGGTCAGTGATAATCCCGTCAACATTTGAGTGGATGTATTTGACAATCGACTCGTCAGTATTTACAGTCCAGACCACAGCTTTTTTGCCGGCGTTTTTAATTTCTTTAATCTTCTTATCGACGGCCTCAGCCTCTTCCATGATCAGATAGTCGCCCTTCATCGAGGCAATATCGCCCACGGCAAAGAAGTAGAGGAAGCCGCTATCCATTTCTGGATACTTGGCTTCAATTAACTTGATTAAGTCATAGTCGAGGGAGAGCAGGACGCATTCTTTTTCCATCTTCCGCTCTTTAATCATGGCGACTACATCGTCGACCATCTGCTCGTCGGCAGTTGCACCCTTTAATTCTACGAAGAGCCCGATCTTGCCCTTTGCTGTATCCAGGAATTCTTCGATCGTGGCGACGGGCTGGGCTGCTCTAGTCGGATCGAATAGGTCCTGGACCTCGAGCTCTTTAATTTCGGCCAAGCTCAATTCAGTGGACTTTTTATTGACCCCGGTGACCCGTTTTAAATTGGGGTCGTGGTTGATGATGTAATGTCCGTCTTTAGTTCTCTGCACATCAATTTCACTCCAACTGGCACCGGCTTCAATTGCAGCTTCTAGGCCAGCAATGCTGTTTTCTGCAGCCAAATCACCACCACCGCGGTGGGCGATGATTTGAATTGAGCGCTCCTGGTGGAAGACTCGATCGAAAATTGCCGTATAGACCACAGCGGCCAAAAGATTGACGCAGAGTAGGGCGAGCAGCAGGTACTTTAGCTGGAGCTTATTATTGCCGCTGAAGAGCTTTTTCGAACTTCCTTCGAGCGGCTTCTCGCCCGCCTTTAAGGGACTGTCCTGCGCAGTAATTTCACTTAATGGCTGCTCAGTTTTTAAAAGCTTTGGCACATACTTTTCATTGAGCTGAATTCTGATTCCATCTTCCTGGTTGTAGCGATAAAAGAGCTTAGTCAGCTCACTCACGGCAACGGGAATCGCCATTAATGCGACAAAGGCCAGAATTTCCAAACTTAGGAAAATCGTGAATAAGAGCCAAAAGCGGGTGATCAGGCGGGGTAGCTGGAGAACCCCTAGCGGGATTAGGAGGATGTAGTTTAAGGCGACAATAATCAGGATAATTGCGCCCACCCGCAGCGCACCTTTTAAGATCGCATCTTTTAAAAACTGCTTCCAGTGTTTTTTCATCAGCGCGGCTGACATAGTCAAGGCCGGACCAATCGCCTTTTCGGCAATTAAGATGTAGTGGAAGGTAAAGATATAAAAGAAAGTGACCCCGGCCAAAAAGGCTAAGAGAGCGATATAGAGCCCTTTTAAAAGGGGGCTGGCAAAGATTACTGAAGTGATAAAGTTGGGAATCTGAAAGTCCTTCAGTGGCGACAAGCTCACCCCGGCTGAGATCAGGGGCACGATGAAAGCTACGTAAAGTAGGAGCAGGAGCCCGGAGGGACGGAGAAAGGAGCGGAGGGATTTCAAAGCTGCGAGAATCATATCGCGTGCTCGAATGCCGATTTTCTTTTCCTCAATCAGGCCACTCATGATAATAAAGGCATTAATATCTAGGCCGATCATCAGGGTCAGTAGGACCAGTGCTAGAACTAAGAGCTCTAAGCCGTTAAAGCTAAAGAGGAAGGAGAGGTAGTCACCACTCGAAATATTAGTTCTGCCGGAGCTTTTTAGGATTGCTTGAATCGCAAAGCCAAAGATTGGCATGACAATCAGGGCAAATAAGCCTTTGGTGATTAATTGATACTTTGTGTAGAGCCACAATAATTGGCCGTATTCTTTTTTCTGCTTAATTTTCATTAGAGTTGAAGCCTTTCCGCGTGGCGAAAAACTACCACCGAATTAGTTTAACGTTTTTAAGTAAAGCTGTCATGCATTATTTATTTAACTTGGCCCTTTTTTGACAAGGACTGCTATCTTGCCTAGACTTTCAGGCGGAGGGGAAAACAATCATTAAGCGAAAAAATATTCTATGGCAGGCCTTTTTGCCGGGAATCTTCGGGCTTTTAGGCACTAGCTTTTATGTTTTAGGGGATACTTTAATTGTCGGTCAAGCTCTCGGCAGAGCAGGTTTGGCCAGTTTAAATCTTTCTATACCAATGATTAATTTCATGCAGGGCATCGGGCTCTTACTAGGCTTTGGTGGTTCTACTGCCTTAAGTAGGGCCCTCGGTCGCGGGGCGAAAAAGCGGGCTAAGGAGTGGGCGGAAAAAACCATAACTTGGTCGATAATTCTCGGCTTCCTCTTATTATTTTTGCTGCGCTTATTTTTTAAGCCCCTGCTCTTACTACTGACCGGAGGTGGTCCAGCCCTGGCCGGAGCTGAGGCCTATCTAGGGATTTTATTTTACTTTAGTCCAGCTTACGTAATTTTCCAGAGCCTTGTGGTGCTCTTAAGAAATGATGGAGCGGCGAAGCTGGCGATGCTCTCCCTCTTACTTTGCAGTGGGCTAAATGTGGCGCTCGATGCGCTTTTTCTCTTCGTTTTTGACTGGGGGATGTATGGAGCCGGGCTAGCCACGGGCTTGGCGCAGTTAGCCGGTTTAATCCTGGCCCTGACCCATCTTAGAAAAGCTGATTTACTCAAGGATTTAAGCCCGCGACCCAGGCCGCCCTTTCGCCTGATGGCTAAGGGCATGGCAAGTTTTGTCATGGAGCTGAGTCAGGGTGTGGTTATTTTTACCTTTAATACTGTGCTACTTTCGCTGCAAGGTGAGCTTGCGGTTTCGAGCTATGCCATTATTGCCAATTTATCCTTAATCTTTACGGCGATTTTTCTCGGCCTGGCCCAGGGGGCGCAGCCGCTTTTAGCCAGGGCTCACGGCGCTGGGAATAAAGAGGAATTCATGGAGATACTGCGCTTTGGCCAAGAGCTTTCATTTTTACTTTCGGCTCTGGTCCTTGGGCTTTGCCTGCTCGCACCCCGCCTCTTAAGTTCTATCTTCATTTCTGGCGATCCCGAACTTCTGGACATGACGGTTGGCGGTTTAAGGATTTATGCCCTAGGCTTTGTCTTTTTGGCCTATAACTTAATTGGCACGATCGCCCTGCAAAGCAGTGCTAAAAGCCGCGAAGCTTTTAGCTTTGCCTTAGTTCGAGGGATGCTTTTGTTAATTCTTTATCTTTTACTTTTACAAAAGTTTTTTGGCCTCTATGGGGTCTGGTTTGCCTTCTTCTTGACGGAACTTACAGGCTTTATCTGGCTGCAGCGAATCTTAAGGCGGGACTTCGCTGAGCTGAAGTCGCCTAGATTTAGGCGCTGCGGCTAAAGTGCTTTAGAGCCGGTCGCCGTATTTTTCTAAAATGAAGTCCATATCCTTATCTCCGCGCCCGCTTAAATTGACGAGGATAAAGCCAGGCTTATCTTCCTGCCGAGCTAGTTTCATTGCATAGGCCAGGGCGTGGGAGCTTTCAATGGCGGGGATAATTCCTTCTTGACGGGAGAGGTCGAAAAAGGCTTGAAGGGCTTCTTCATCACTAATGCCTGCGTATTTAACTCGCCCGATTGATTGTAAGTAGGCGTGTTCGGGGCCGCTTGATGGATAGTCTAGTCCGCTGGCAATCGAGTAGACCGGGGCGGGTTCATCTTCTGCAGTTTTCAGCATAATTGATTTAAAGCCGTGCATGACGCCGATTTCACCATAGTTTAAGGAGGCGGCATGCTCACCGATTTCGCTGCCTCGGCCGAGCGGCTCGATGCCGTAAAGTTCGACCGGATCGTTCAGGAAGCCGGCAAAAATCCCCATCGCATTGCTGCCGCCACCAACTGCCGCGACGACTGCATCTGGTAAGTAGCCAGTCATTTCCTGGAACTGGGCTCTGGCCTCTTCACCGACCACGGCTTGGAAGTCTCTGACCATCATCGGGAAGGGGTGGGGGCCAACCACCGAGCCGATGCAGTAAATTGCTTCCTTGTAGTCTTTTGCATAGGCCATGAAGGCGGAGTCGACGGCTTCTTTTAGGCTTTGTAAACCGGCGGTCACAGGGATGACCTTAGCGCCTAAGAGCCTCATTCTTGCGACGTTTGGAGCCTGCTTTTTAATATCTACTGCGCCCATGTGGATTTCACATTCCATGCCAAAGTAGGCAGCAGCAGTAGCTAGGGCGACTCCATGCTGGCCGGCCCCAGTTTCGGCGATCAGTTTTTTCTTGCCCATGAATTTTGCTAAGAGGGCCTCGCCCATGCAGTGGTTTAACTTATGTGCTCCAGTGTGGTTTAAGTCCTCGCGCTTCAGGTAAATCTGGCTGGTGCCGAGCTGCTTTGAGAGCCTTTGACAGTGGTAGACCGGAGTCGGGCGGCCCTGAAACTCCTTGCGAATGCGTCTTAGCTCGTTGATGAACTGGGCGGAATGGGCAATCGTCTTATAGGCGATAGTAATCTCCTCCAGGGCGGCTGCGAGCTCGGGCTCTAAGTAAACTCCGCCGTATTCCCCGAAATAGCCTTTTTTGTCCGGGAACTTTTTCAAATAATTTCTAAAATCCTGCTGCATATTAACCCCTTATCTCCTCTAATATTTTACTTATTTTGCCCTGTTTTCCTCTGGCTAATTCCTTAACTAAGCCTCTTTAGCAAAGTCCATCTGCACTATATACATCCCCTTTGAGCGCCCCATGGCGTTCAGTGGTAGGCGGTAGCGCAGGGGAATTTCCTGATAGCCGGGCCAAATTTCCCCGTACTTTGTCCAGAGTTTGAACTTACTCAGCCTTTCACTCCAGCCTGCCATGAGCTCCGGCTCATCCAGGATAAAATGCATTTTTGCATTACTGATGCCGGAGTTTTCGACTAGGCGGTTCGACTTTTTGATTAACTGCGGACATTCGTTATCGAAGCAGAGTCGGCCACCCGGGAATTTTTTTGCCATCTGCTGAACTAGGGCTTTGACTTCTTCCACTCGAAGGTAGTAGAAGACGCCGGCAGATAAAAAGATTATACCATTATCGGGATTAAAATTAACTTTATCCAGCCAGCTAAAGTCTAATAAGTCGGAGGCCAAATTGCTCTCTCTAGCGTGCAGGGGGAGGAATTTTTCGCGTAAGGCAATGACTTCAGGAAAGTCCAGGTTGAGGTAGTGGAAGCTGCCGTTATCGAGGTCCTCGTAGAGGCTGTCTAAGCCTGCGCCGAGGTTTACGACCACTGTCTGGGGATGCTCCTCTAAATAGCTTTTGGCAAGCTCGACATTGAGTTTGTAGCGCAGTCCGTAAATTAGCTTTGGCATCTTCGACTTACCCTGCTCATACTTGGAAAAGTCAAAGACTCTAGACAGCTTTGCGGCGTGCCGGTCGGGGAAGAGCTCTGGCCACTCTTGGCTGGCCATGTAGCGTCCGACTAGGGGGAGGAGTAAGGTTTCCTGGGCTGTGTTTAATTGCATTGATTTACCATCTTCCTACAGAATTGAGTATATTAATGCAATTATTATCTTGCGACTTTGGGCTTAAAGTCAAATCCAGCTTGGCTAGCCAGTCTCCTTGGGGCTGTTTAGAGATTTCGGGCTTAAATCTTAGGTACTGCAGCGAGGAGCTTTTTCGTATATTCATTTTCTGGCTCTAAGATTAGCTCGCGGCAGCTTTTTGCCTCGACAATTTTGCCATCCTTCATCACGACAATTCGCTCGGCAAAGTTTTGAATGCCGGCAATATCGTGGGTGATGAAGACAATACTTAGCCCCTCTTTAACTTGCAAGTCCTTTAAAAGTTCGAGGATACTCAGCTTGCGCTGTCCGTCGAGGGCCGAGATGATCTCATCCGCCAAGAGGACTCGAGGCTTCAGGAGCATCGCACGCAAGATGCCAAAGCGCTGGAGCTGTCCGCCCGAGAACTCGCGCCCGCGCTTACTGAGAGATTTTGGCTCGAGGCCATAATTTGGCATCAGCTCGATAATCTGGGCCTTGGCAGCCTGGCGATTGGGGGCCAGGCGATTGGCCAGGAGCACCTCGACTAGGCTGCTTTCCATTGTGGCCAAGGGGTCGAAGGCGGCGTAGGGATTTTGTAAAATCATCTGAATCGAGCGGGCAGCAAGTCCCTCCTGCCGCCAGACCTGTCCTGAGTCGGGCTTCGTAATCCCGAGCAGAATCTTAGCCAGGGTGCTCTTTCCGGAGCCGCTTTCACCAACAATGGCTAAAAACTCGCCCGCGTATATCTCCAAAGATAGGTTGGAGAGGGCAAGATTTCGTTTTTTACTCCCGCGAATCGGGAAGCTTTTAGTGATTTCTTTGACTGTAATTAGGCTCTTCATATCTCGATATCTTCTCGGCAACTTTTAAAATCTCTCGCCCCAGCTCAGTTTCTGGTGCGCTGAGCATTTGGCTAACTGGACTTTCTTCAATAATCTTACCCTGGTCCAAAAGCAAGATTCGATCACAGAAATTAGCCAAGAGGGCGAGGTCATGGCTGACAAAGAGGACGGTAATCCCCTCGCGTTTTGCCAGCTCGCGAAGTTTTTGGACAAAGTCTAAGGCATAGATTGCATCCATGCTCGAACTGGGCTCATCGGCCAGGATAATTCGCGGCTGCCCAATCAGGGCGAGGGCCAGGGTGACGCGCTGGGCCATGCCGCCGGATAGCTCATGCGGATACTTTCTTAAGAGGCTCTCTTCTGCTCTGAGCCCGGCGAGCTCGAGTAATTCCCTGATTCTCTCTTTGCGAGCTGCGGCAGGGAGCTTTTCCTTAAAGGCCAGAATCTCATTAAGGGCGCTGCCGACGCTCTGGTAAGGGTCGAGGGAGCTCATGGCCTCCTGGAAGATGAGGCCAATATTTTCGGCAATTAAAAGCTGTCTTGCGCGGAGCTTAAGCTTTAAAAGATTCTCACCCGGGCGAAAGGCGATAGAACCTTCCAGGCTGTATGGAGGCTCCGGCAAAAGTCCGGCAATTGCCATTAAGAGGGTGCTTTTTCCAACCCCGGAGGGGCCCAAGAGTCCGTATATTGTAGCTGCCTCGAGTCGCAGCTCCAGATCCTTTAAAATCTCTTCGCCGGAAACTTTGACCCTGAGTTTTTCAACGCTTAGGACAGTTTCTGAACTCGCTAAACTTAAATCTTCCTGCGGCAGTTCTGGGCCTTTAGCTTTGGCCGGGGCGGAGTAGAGAAGCTGAGACATTAGAGGGCTCCTTTAAAGACCTCTTTACGGTCAAAGAGGAGGTGGAAGAAGAGGCAGAAGGCAAAGATGCCGAGACTTGGCCAAAGCAGGAGCTGCGGTTGATCAATGAAGTAGATGCGGTATTCGTAAAGCAACATACCCCAGTCCGGCTTGGTCACATCTGCGCCGAGGCCTAAAAAGGCGAGGGAGGCATAGCGCAGCACGATGGAGGAGGCTTTATTGGCAAAGAGTGCGCTGACCGGTTCGAAGATGTGGTGGAAGATGTGGCGCTTTAAGATTCGCCACTTTGAAAGCCCGAGCAATTGGCTCATTAAGATAAATTCTTCCTCCTTCACCTTGCGGGTTAAGGTGGCGACTTGGATGGCGTAGGCAGAAAGGTCAAAAAGGCCTAAGGACAGCCCGATCGTGAGCGGGGTAAAGCCAAAGTAGGCACTGATTATCAGGGCCACAATAAAGGAGGGGAGGATTAGGCCGAGGTTGGCAAAAAACTCTAAGACCGCGAGGGCGATGCCGCCTTTATAGCCGGCGTAAAGGCCAGCCAGTAAGCCTAAACTCAGGGCAAAGACGCTGGCGATGAGGACTGCTTCTGCGCTCCGCTTAAAACCAAAGCTCATCAGCTTGAAGAGGTCCCGGCCGAGGTAGTCAGTGCCGAGGGGGTGCTCCAGGCTCATGGGCTTAAATTTTTCCTGAATATTGGTCGGAAAATTAGCCTGCTGCGGCAGGAGGGAAATTACTAAGAGGAGGGCGAGGATAATCAGGATTCGTTTCATGCGCTTAACCTCTTATCTAAGTGCTTTTGCAGCAGGTGGAAAAGAATGTGGACGAGGCTCATCCAGAGCATCACTAAAAAGAGGTAGGACTGGATTACAGCATAGTCTCGATTCTTAATACTCTCAATTAAAAAATAGCTGATGCCCGGAATACCAAAGATAAATTCGAGCACACTAGAGCCGCCGAGTACGGCGGAAAAGAGCGGAACTAAGGCGCCGCTCAGACCGTAGAGCACGGGTTTAAAGCCATGCTTTAAAAGAAGCTGGCTCTCCTTCATGCCGTGGGCATAGAGGCGCTTCATATAGCTTTTATTCTTGAGCTCGAGAAAGTGAGTGCGAACCACCCGAGATAGGCCGCCACAACTGGCGAGACTAAGCAGGATGATACTGACCAGCACCCCGTTCCAGGGGCTGCCGGTAAAAAAGTGGACCCAAGCTAAGGAAACGCCGAGAATGTAGATTACAAAGAGGGAGGAGATAAAAACTGGTATAGCCTGGGAAAAGAGGGCGAAAAGCCGTGAGATCAGCTCGTATAATCCGCCTTTCAGGGCGGCTAAGTAGCCCATAAAGAAGGCCAAAACTGTAGTCAGAAAAAGGCTGCCCAAGCCGATTGAAAGGGAGTAGGGCAGCCTTCTAATGAGTTCATCTTTGATCGGGATATTGGAAATTAAGCTACGCCCCCAGTCGCCTCTGAAGAGCCCAGCCATCCAGCTAAAGTACTGGATGTAAAGTGGGCGGTCTAGGCCCCATTTCTCAGTTAAAGCGCTGATGTTTTCAGCTGTGTGCTCCAGATTATATGCTGAAAGTAGCATCTCCTGGGGACTTAGGGGCATCATCCTGCTCAGAGCGAAAATTAGAATACTCGAGAGAAAGATGAGCAGCAGGGCTTTAAGCAAGGGAGAGAGCTGTTTCAATTTCCTGATCCCGCGATTTTACTTAACTATTTTACAAATAGTTGGTCGTTAATAATGTAGTAGTCTCCGCAGTAGGGGGTGTAATCCGCTAAACGCTCAGAAACTGCCACGTGCCAGAGTGGATCGACCAGGTAAATCAGCGGCAAATCTTCGTAGATGATTTGCTGAACTTCTGCTGAGAGCTCATTCGTTTCAGGGCCGAGGGGGAGTTCGGCCATGCGGTCGAGCAGTTGGTCTAATTTTTCATTCTCGTAGTGCATGACGTTCTTTGAACCCTGGCCTTGGACGAATTGGCTAAAGAAGAAGAGGGGGTTACCTGTCGGCGAGGTGTGCTGGGCGTATAGCGCCAGGTCGAAATTACCTTCTGCCAACTCGGAGTCGATATTTTCAACGATTTTAGTTTCAGCTTCCAGACCCAGCTCTTTAAGCTGAGTGACCATTAATTTCATAATTAAGGAGAGGTCGGGGCGTGAAGGATAGGTGACGAGCAGTAGTTTTACGACTTCACCATCCTTTTCGCGCAGGCCATTGTCATTTAAGACATAGCCGGCCTCGTCGAGAATTGCTTTGGCCTTTTCGAGGTCTTCTTCAACTTCAACTTTCCCGGCAAAGGGGTTGTAGGAGGCGAAGATACCGGTCGGCAGCTTGCCGCCCTGGAGGACTTCGAGGTAGTCGGCCCGTCTGATGCCGAGGCTGATTGCCTCACGCAGTGCCTTATCTTTTAGTCCACCTTCGAGGTTGCAGAGGCCAAAGTACTGGTAACCAGCGTCGATGGCTTTGACCGTTAAGCCTTCATCCTGAAGCATTTTTGCAACTTCCGGAGTAACGGTGAAGGCCATGTCGATTTCGCCAGATTGGAAGGCCAGTTTCATTGCTGAAACGTCCTTAAAGGCCTTGATAATAATTTCACCACGACGCTCGGCGTTGGGGTAATACTGGTTCGGTACGAGCTCGACTTGCACGCCCGGATCTAGATTTTTAACTAGGTAGGGTCCGGTGAAGATATATTCGCCAGCCTCAGCTTCTTTAAAGATTACGTTGGTCCACTCTGCGAGGACGGAGTCGAGGGCCGAGGTTTTGCGCTCGGTCTTGACGAGAACGCGGAACTCATCCTCTGGACTGAATTCCATCTTGCCTGCGGTGGCATCTGAGAAGAGGTTCTTTTCGCTGACGGTGTTCAGTGCCTCGCAGAAGGCTTTCGCATCGACTAGGCTACCGTCTGAGAAGTAGACATCCTCATTTAAAATGAGTTCCCACTCGAGGTCGGAGACTTGCTCGAAGCTTTTGACAAAACGGCTTTCTAGTTCACCGTTTTGGTTCTGCATAAAGACGGCTTCGGTAATTCCGTGACTGGTCAGACCCCAGGGGTTGCCGCCATCGGTTGGGTCAAGAGAACCTGTGACCCAGGTTTGACCGACGATAATTGCTTTTGCATCAGCCTCTTGGCTTGTTTCGCTCTTTGCATCTTGCTCGAGACCTTCTGTCAACTCTTCAAGCTCTGAACAAGCGAAGAGAGAAAGAAGCATCAGAACTAAGACAACGATTGAAAGTGCTTTTTTCATGGTGATTTCCTTTCATCCTAAAAAAATAGCCCGATAACAAGCTAGGGCCGATCAATCCATGGCAGGTAGATTGATAAGAGTAGGTGTTCTGACTTAGAGCATCGCTCAATACAGTAGCCGCACTGTGGAGGATTCACACCTCGCTTCCCCTAGTTGTCTTGTCTCTTTTATAGCATATTGCGGGGAACTGTCAACGCAGGAAGATTTTCTCTTGTGATGGCGGTCACGGCATTATTATTGCCCAGGCGCTAGACTTAGTTTCTAAAGTCGCAAGTTGAGCGGCGAGCAAAGGCTCTTTTCAAGCTTGACTTGTGCAGGATTATGGAAGGAGCAAAAAGATGCAAAAAGCATGGCAAGGTTTTAAAGCAGGACGTTGGCAGGAAACAGTAGATCTTTCCGATTTTATTGCAGTAAATACAGTTGAATATAAAGGTAATGAAGACTTTCTGGAGGCCGCCACAGAGGATAGTAAAAAACTCTGGGCAGAGGCCAATGAATTAATCCAGGAGGAAATCAGAAATAAGAGCATTTCTGTAGATTTAGAGCAGTTTAGCGGGATTAATAATTTCGCCCCGGGTTATATCGATAAGGATATAGAGCGGATTGTTGGCTTACAAACAGATGCTCCGCTAAAGCGGATCATGAATCCCTACGGTGGTTTCAGAATGGTCGAGAATGCGCTGAAGGCTTATGGCCTAGAGCTCGACCCGAGCTTGGCAGAAGCTTTTAATGAGTACAGAAAGAGCCACAACCAGGGCGTTTTTGATGCCTACACTAAGGAAATGCGCCTCGCACGTAGTGCTGGCCTGATGACAGGACTACCTGATGCTTATGGCCGTGGCCGGATTATCGGCGACTATCGGCGTGTTGCCCTTTACGGAATTGACTTTCTCAAGGCTGAGAAAATCAAGGATAAAGAAGCAGCCGTAGGCCCAGCCACAGAAGAGATGATTCGCCACCGCGAGGAATTATCTGAGCAAATTCGTGCCCTTGACGAGATTAAGGCAATGGCTGCGAGCTATGGTTATGATATTTCTCGCCCGGCAGAAAACGCCCAGGAAGCAGTGCAGTGGCTCTACTTTGGCTACTTGGCGGCAGTTAAGGAAAATAACGGGGCTGCGATGTCAATTGGGAGAAACACCAATTTCTTAGATATTTATATCGAGCGCGACTTAGAGGCAGGCCTGATTACAGAGGCTGATGCCCAGGCCTTGATTGATCAATTAATCATTAAACTGCGTCTCGTCCGCCATCTCAGAACACCGGAATATGACGAGCTCTTTGCGGGCGATCCGACCTGGGTTACTGAGTCTATCGGGGGGATGTTAGACGAGGAGCAATCTCTAGTCTGTAAGACCAGCTTCCGCTTCCTCCACTCGCTGAGCAATTTAGGGCCGTCTCCAGAACCGAATATGACGGTGCTATGGTCCGAGAAGCTGCCCCAGAGTTTTAAGGATTACTGTGCAAAGATGAGCATTGAGACTGGGGCAATCCAGTATGAAAACGATGACTTAATGCGCCCCATTTACGGCCATGACTATGCCATCGCCTGCTGTGTTTCAGCGATGCAAATCGGCAAGCAAATGCAGTTCTTTGGCGCCCGGGCGAACTTGGCAAAGGCTCTGCTCTATGCTATTAACGGCGGTGTGGATGAGCTGAAGCTAGATAAAGCAAGCGGCCAGCCCTTAAAGGTCCTCTCAGGCCTAGAGCCGATTCGCTCAGAATATCTCGACTACGATGAGGTGCTCGCGAAGTACAAGCTGGTCCTGGCTAAACTTGCTGAGCTCTATGTCGACACGATGAATACCATCCACTTCATGCACGATAAATATGCTTATGAAGCCGGCCAAATGGCCCTGCATGATTCAGACGTACACCGCTTCATGGCCTTTGGGATTGCCGGCCTGAGTATTGTTGCGGACTCTTTAAGTGCAATTAAATATGCCAAGGTCAAAGTCATTCGTGACGCGAACGCTTTGGCCAAGGACTTTGAAATCGAGGGCGAATTCCCGACCTACGGCAATGATGATGACCGGGTCGATTCAATCGCTGTCGAATTGACCGAAATCTTTGCCGGCTTACTAAAGGAGCACGAGACCTACCGCCAGAGCGAGCATACACTCTCACTTTTGACCATCACTTCAAATGTGGTCTACGGCAAAAAGACGGGTTCGACCCCGGACGGTAGAGTCTGCGGTGAGCCCTTCGCACCAGGCGCTAACCCGATGCATGGTAGAGACCAAAGTGGTGCCTTAGCCTCTTTAAACTCGGTGGCGAAGATTCCTTACCACTGTGTCTGTCAGGATGGTATTTCGAATACCTTCTCGATTATCCCGGATAGCTTAGGCCGGGGAGAAGCGGATCAAATTAGCCACCTTTCAGCAATTTTAGACGGCTATTTCAGACAGCAGGCCTTCCACTTAAATGTTAATGTGCTAGACCGGATTCTCTTACTTGACGCGATGAAAAATCCGGAAAAGTATCCGAATCTGACGATTCGAGTTTCAGGCTATGCTGTGCGCTTTAACCAGCTCTCACGTGAGCAGCAAGAGGAAGTCATTAAGCGGACCTTCCACCAGCGGGTCTAAAGATTAGGGCTGCGCTTTAAGAGCTGAGTCAGGGCGAAAGTTAAGGGAGGTAAAGCAGTGGTCAAAGGCTACTTACATTCAGTCGAAACAATGGGGCTATTTGATGGCCCGGGGATTCGGACGGTCTTTTTTCTCCAAGGCTGCCCCCTCCGCTGCACTTACTGCCATAACCCTGACAGCCAGCCCTGCCGCGGCGGTCGCGAAATTACTGTCAGCGAAGTTTTGGCCACCGTCCGTCGCTACCGCAATTATTATGCTAGCGACGGAGGGGTGACCTTTTCTGGCGGTGAACCCTTATTGCAGGGGGCCTTTTTAACTGCCGCTTGCCGCGCCTTAAAGGCAGAGGGCATCCATATTGCAATCGATAGCTCGGGCTTTGGTGACCCGCGCTACTATCCGGAGCTTTTGCCCTTGGTCGACCTGCTCTTACTCGATGTCAAAGCCTTCGAGGCGGAGCCCTTTACGGCTTTGACCGAGGGAAATTTCCAGCAGTTTCAAAACTTTATTAGCCAGCTTGAAAGTTGGGGCTTTAAGGGCAAGGTGCGGATTCGTCACGTGATGCTGCCGGGCGTAAGCGACAATCGCGAGTCGATGCGGGCCTTAGTCCGCACAATTCAGCCGATTGCCCAGCTAATCGAAGCAATTGAGATTTTGCCCTACCACACACTGGGGGTAGAGAAGTATACTGCTCTTGGTAAGTCTTATAAGTTGGCAGGAGTTCCGCCGATGGATCAGGAGGAGGCTAAAGCATACGAAGACTATGCGAACCGTTGCTTTCGCCAGAGCCTTAGCCGCGAGCGGACACGAGAGATTGCTTAATGCTAGTCTCAGGAGGGATATGATGACCGGCCGTGACAGACATAAAGAACGCCTGATCGATGTGCGTAGCGAAGGTTTGCCAATCGATCCCTGTGAAATTCCCTTACTCGAAGGTTTGACCCCGGAAATTAGGGAGGCTCTTTTGGCCGGGATGAGCTTTTTTCACCTGAAAAAGGGTGAGTTCGCCTTCCAGACCGGGGATGCGGCAGACCAGTTGTACATCCTGCTCAGCGGCAGTATGAAGATTTTTGAAAATACGGCTGAGGGTCGGGAGCAGATCCTCTATATTTATCACTCGGGGGACTTTGTCGGTGGGCTCAATGTCCTGAAAGATCACCGCTATCTTTATATGGGCCAGGCTCTTGAGGACTCTTTGATGGCCACAATGAATAAGGAAGTTTTTGACTGCTATGCGCTGAGTAATCCCCTGATTCTGCGGCGGATTTTAGAAAAGTCCTATGATCGGATTCGCTGGGCGGAAGATTTAATTTCCAGGATCAGCTCGAGCAATGCCGAGATGAAAGTCGCGGCCCTACTTTTGCGCCTGGTTGACGACTTCGGCCAAGAGACAGAGGAGGGAATCCTCCTCCAGCTGACGATTAATCGTGAAGAGATGGGGAGCTACGCTGGAGTGGCCCGCGAGACAATGACTCGCAAGCTGATTGAATTCAAAGAACGTGGCTATATCGATTTACCCAGTCCGAGGACAATTTTGCTGAAGGATAAGGCAGCGATTCGGCGCCAGATTTTCGAGCTTAAATAATAAAAGCAGA
>JAUNVR010000018.1 GCA_030537595.1 Eubacteriales bacterium | reverse complement strand
TTCCAGCTTGAAACTTAGCTCTTTTCCGCCTCATTATCCAAATTTTCGCGCTGCTTCAGCTTCAACTTATGCTCCAGCTCCCAGTGGATCAAAACCGTCATAAAAATTCGGATAATAATCAGGGCCGCAACTTCTGCGAGCTGGCGAATATTCCGATACACAATTGTATTAAGTATCTCTGCTCCGAGTAAAATTTCCAGCGCGCTGGCCAAGCCCTGATTGAGGCTGGTGTCACGCTCCGTGTTGGCAATTTTGAATCGGTAACGAAAGACAATCTTATACATCTCACGTACGACGGTACTTAAGATGACGAAAATGCCGCAAATTTCGATGAAGCGGGCTACATATTTAATTAAAAGAATAATTACTTCTTCCATAGTATCCCTCCGTAGGCCTTATTTTAGCCTAGTTCAATTGCTAAGGAAAGAATCCGCCTTAGCTCAGTCTCGAGGATCTAAGGCAAAAAGCTCACGCATTAACTCCACTAAGCGTCTTAAGAGGCTCTTTTTATCCCGCCTCTTCTCCTCTTTTAAAGCTTTAGTATTTGCTGGAGCCAAACTCTGATTTCGCTCCTCTTCCGCTTTTTCTAGGAATACATCCTGGGCGGAGAAATCTCCGTCTTCCTGGATATACTCCCCACTCGCCGACATTCTTCTACCCTTGAGACTATCATTCCACTGAATCTCGAGGTAATTTAAGAGTCGCTCTTTAATCTCCTGATCATAGATTGGCACGGCTATCTCGACTCTTCGCTCTGTATTGCGGGTCATTAGGTCCGCAGAAGCAATATAGACTTCTGGATTTTCACGGCCAAAGCTATAGACTCTACTATGCTCTAAAAAACGCCCCACAATGCTGTGAATTTCGACTCTTTCTGTCGCTCCAGGAACAGCTGGTAAAAGGCAGGTAATACCACGGATTATTAATCTGACCTGCCCTCCGGCTTGTGAAACTTCAGAGATTGCTTGGCAAATGTCCTTGTCCGTTAAGGAATTGAATTTACAAAAGACGTAACCGTCCTCACCCTTATTCTTTTCTCTTGCTAAGAGGGAAAGAATTTTCTGCTTAAAACTGCTCGGGGCTTGGATTAGATTCTTGTACTTCCCATCGAGTTTGCCAATCGCCATGTTTCTAAAGAAATCTCTGGCATCTAGGCCAAAGTCCTCACGGCCTGTAATCAGGGCAAAATCGGTATAGAGCTTTGCCGTATTTTCATTATAGTTTCCAGTGCCAATTTGCGTGATATAGCTAAGTTGACCTTTCTTATTGCGATAGGTAATCAGTAAGAGCTTAGAGTGAATTTTGTACTCTTGGAAACCATAAATAATCTGGCAGCCTGCTTCATAAAGAATATTCGAATAGTAAATATTTGACTCCTCATCGAAGCGAGCCTTTAGCTCCATAAAGACTGTGACTTCTATACCTCTTTCAGCCGCTCTAACAAGTTGCTTCACAATCTTCGAGTTTTTGGCTAGACGATAAATTGTAATTTTGATAGATAGGCAGTCTGGATCATTGACCGCTTCCTCGAGTAGGCGGATAAAGGAGTTCATATCTTCATACGGGTAGGATAAAAGCACATCCTCCCGCCTGACCTTTTCGCTGATTGATGGATATTTCGCCAAGGGGTCAAAGGGTCTAAACTCTGGGTAGCTGAGTTCCTGGCGAAGTGCCGACGGAATCTCCTCCATTAAGTCATAGACATAAGACATCTCAAGCGGTGCTTCACAGACGAATAAATGACTCTTTTCCAACTCTAGCTTCGCCAGCAAGAACTTTTCTGCAGCCGGACTCGGTCTACGATTTAATTCGAGGCGGACGGGTGACAGACGCTTGCGCTTTTTTAAGATTAATTTCATGTATTCTTTATAGTCTTCGAATTCGTCCTTTGTATCTAAATTGTCTGTCATGTCAAAGTTTCTGGTGATAGAGATTCGATATTTTTTGAGTACATTGTAGTCTTTAAAAATCTCTCCTAGGTAGGCTTCGACAATATCCTCTAATAAAATGTAGCGGAATTTTACACCCGGAAGAATCAGGTATCGGGGGAAGGATTTCCGCAGTGGGACTAGGCCGAATAGTTCTTGCCCGTCTCTTTCAATTTCGCAGAAAAGATAGTTTTTCTTATTTTCCAGGAATGGGAAAGGGTGTTGCGGATCAATTATTTGTGGCGAAAGTAAGGGCAAGATATCCCGCTCATAAAAGTTTCTGACCGCCTTCTTCCCCTCCTTATCGAGCTTCTTCATTTGACAGCGCTCGATTCCTCGCTCAGCTAAGCTCTGACTTACCCTCTGGTAAATTCGATCTCGTTTAGCATAAATCGGTGGCAAGATATTAACTATTGCATCAATCTGCTCTTGGGTTGTCCAGCCTGTTTTCGGATCTTTAAGGGTCTTTTTTAAGCGCGATAAGTCATGGAGACTGCCGACTCTGATCATAAAGAATTCATCAAGATTACTAGTAAAGATCGAGATGAATTTTAATTTTTCTAAGAGCGGTACCTCTACAGCCTCCGCTTCCTCGAGTACTCTTTCGTTAAACCTTAGCCAGGAGATTTCACGATTTTGTAGATAAGTCTGCTCCATTTAATTCCCCCTGCATTTTGTCAATCAGGAAGCCTTCGCGCACACCTTCGGTGAACACGAAAATTGTTTTTGCCTCATGTTTCTTTGCTATTTCTTTTAGCATTATCATTCCCGGAACAATCGTGTGCACACGCTCAGGAGCTACTCTCAATAAAGCTTGAACTGCTTCGCTTTCCTGATCGACAAGTCGTTTGATCACTTCTCTGAGCTGTGCTGTGTTGTATTCCTCTTTACGCTGTGCGTAAAGCTCTGCAATGATCTTCCCTGCTGCACGCGCTGTACCGCCAATTGCTAAGAGCATATCGTCAGTTGGAATCTCAGGGATTATTTCACGGATTGCCTTACGCATTCTCTTACGCTCTTTATTACTGGGGAAAATCCCTTTGACATAATTTAAGTGAAGTGAAAGCGAACCCTCATTAATCGGGATCATCTCAACTTCATCACCATTAAAGGCCACGATCTCAGTTGAGCCACCCCCAATATCCACGGTCATGCCTTCTGTTTTGCCATAATTATGGCGAATGGCCAAATTGCCTAAGCGCGCTTCTTCTGCCTCACTGACAATTTCTATTTTCAGCCCCGTAATTGTTTGCATCAGCTCTGCAACTTCGCTGCCATTCGTGACATTTCGTAGGGATGCTGTTGCGAAAACATAGCTTTTATCGACCTTCACATTGGAGAGCAATTTCTTCAGGCGTTTTAAAATATCCGCTAAGCGATTGATGCCCTTTCTGCTCAGTCGTTTATCTTTGACATAGGAGGCTAAGCCTACAGTATGCTTTTTCGTTAAAAGCAGATTGTAGTCACCATCCTTGACTTGATATAGATTCAGTCTGATTGTATTCGAGCCAATATCGATAATTGCAACGTTCATTCTCATTACTCCTAATTTTCAGTCCTCACGCAGGCTTGCATAAACTTTAATTCGCCTTAAGTACAGATTCCGGCGTGAAGTCTAAATTTCCGGATTCGGCCATCTTTCAGCGCGGACCGTTAATCGCGTAGGCTTTTGTCTCTATGATAACGCATTTAGGATTCGATCACTCAATCGATCCCAGGAATGTTCCAAAACGAGCTCCATCGGGCTGTCGCTAGGGCCCTCTTTTGCGGCCTCATACTGCTCTAACATTGCCTCTGCTAAACTCTCTACATAGCCTGGTATTGCAGCTTTTTTCGGCTGATCAATATGCTCCAACTCAGGTAGCGGAACCCATGAAATCCAGGGGTGCTCGAGCAGTTTATCATTGAGCTGTTCCTGTAACGTAGGTAATTCATTCACGACCATTCTGAGCCCACTGGCCAAAGCCTCCAGGGCGATCAGGCCGAGTCCTTCGAAATAACTCGGGAAGACGAAACAGTCAGCAGTTCTAAGTTCAGCTGCCAAAGCTTCTTGGCTAGCTACGTCGTAAACTCTAATTTTCGCATCAGGTTCTGCATTAAGTATTGCCTCGACCTCAGGATTTAATTGGCCAATTAAATCCAAACGCATCTTTAATCCCCTTTTGCTTAAACGGTGAAAGGCCTTAATTAGCTCGAATGTCCCCTTTGCCTCGGAAAGCTTTCCAGCATAGACAAAGCGAAAGTCCCGTCTTGGCTCATCTCCTAACTCTGGCTTAGAATCATCTGGATAAAAAAGCTCCTGATCAAAGGCCCCACCCGTGACAATCAGCTTCTGCTTAGGGACGCCAAATAAACTATGTATGTCGTCAATATGTAATGACGACAGGGCAAATACCTTATCCAGGCCATCTAGACTGCCCACTTCCTTACTTGCCAGCCCGGGGTTTTGCAGGGCTTGGCGCAGATCAGTTCCGTGGGAAATTGCAACAATCGGTACTTCAGGAAAAACTTCTTCTAAGAGCCTTGTTAGAATCCAGAGATGATGTGCAATAATCAGCTCCGGAGCCTGCTCTTGCTTGATTTTTTCTAACTGCTTTAAGAAGGCCTGTTTCCAGCTCGCTAATTGATCTTTCTCCAGCTTATGGTAGATGGTCGAGGGGTAGGGCATCACATCGCTCATTCCAGCAATCGGAAATGGCAACTCCGGACTTTCGAAATTCACAGCATACTCATAATCCGCAGCCAGCCAGTCCACAGTTAAATCTTGCGGCTTAGCGTAGAGGGCGATTTGCTCCCAGTCTGTCTTTTGCTTAAATTCACGGATTAAATTTCGGTAATAAACTCCACTGCCCGTCCTCGTCGGGAGCTGGGCTAAGCTGTGTAAAACTTTCAATTCTAACCTCAACTATCTATTAATTCTGCGCTGTTCTTGACCGCTCTGGCCTCTTATTTAAAAGCAAAGGCCCAGCTAGCTAAATGATGCGAGCCAAATCTTGGCCTGCTTAAAAGCCACCGGCGTGATTATAACAAAATCTCAGCTTGAACTTAAATTTCCGGCAGTAAAGCTGCGAGCTCTTTTGCTTTTAATCCTGCGATATAGCGCTCAAGCTCGATCTCGCACAATCTGTCGTAAAAGTCCTGGCGCTCGTACTTACAGCCAATTAGCTTAGCTTTTAAAGGGGCTAAATCTTGGAGGTGGAAAAAATCTCCCGTAAAACTTAGGTCCTGAATTTCGCCACGCTTAACCAGAAGCTCAAGAATTACTTCCCCGCCTGAAAAGCGAAAGTTTAAAGTTCTAGTAAATTCTGGGTTTTCGCTCCAGACGCGTTCTTCATTACGGAATAAAAGATCCGCAAAGTGATTAGCCGCTGCTATATCTGCTGCAGTTAAAGATTGCTCCGACCAGCTATAGCCTCTCTCTTGAAAACTCTCTCTAACCCCCTGGATTAGAGCTTCCGGCGAAACTTCCCCTTGCTCGGAAAGATTCATCACCCGCTCGCGTACGGAGTCGATGCCTTTTGACTTCAACTTGTAATCCTGCACTCTTAGACAGTTACTTAGCTCCTCGAGCTCAGTTGCGACGAGTAAAGTCCCGTGGTGCACAGTTAAGCCCGACTCCTTATACTGGGCATTGCCAGAAAACTTCTTTCCACAGCAGATCAAGTCATTGCGGCCATTATATTCAACCTTGAGACCCAGGGCTAAGAGAGCTTCTAAAATCGCGTCTGTAAAGGTCTTAAAGTCGAGCTCCACTCCACTAATCGGACTGATATAGGAAAACTGCCAGCAAGCAGGGTCGGTGTAAATCGCACCGCCTCCGGACTTCCGCCGGAGCAAATCCACGCCCTTCTGGCGACAATAGTCTAAATTAACTTCCTTAAAAGCCTGCTGGTATTTACCCAGCATCACTGTCGGTCGACAGCGCCAAAGGAAAAAATAGCTGATATCCGCGGCCTTTTTTTGCAGTAAGTATTCTTCAAGGCCAAAATAAAATGCTGCGTCCTGGACTAAGGCAGGACTTTTGAAATCATCTATTTCCGCTAAGCGAAGCTGACAAAATTTATTTATTTGCATGCAAGGCTGCCGCTTCCTTCGCCCTGACTGCTGCTAGGGCCTCTTCGGCGCGGTATGAGCTACGCACCATCGGGCTAGCAGCCACAAAGCCCAGGCCAGCAGCTAGGGCCTGCTCACGGTACTCCTCAAACTTATCCGGCGTCACATAGCGTTTAACTGGGGCGTGAAATTCTGTCGGCCGCAGGTATTGTCCGAGAGTTAAGACATCTACTCTTTCTCTAACGAGGTCAGTAAAGACTTCATTTAACTGTTCATCGTCTTCACCGAGGCCTAACATTAGACCGGTCTTAATTAGCATTCGGCCTCGAGCCTTAGGATCTCTTTCAAGCCGCCTCGCATAACTTTCATGGGCATAGTCTGCCGACCAGCGCAGGATATCCAATGATTGCTGGTACTTTGCCTGTGGGCGGATTGCCTTGTAGAGATGCGGTACAGTTTCAATATTGTGATTTAAAACATCAGGCTCTGCCTCTAAAATGCTCTGTAGGGCCTCACGATTACCTTCCAAATCTGGAATCAAAACTTCAACCGTGGCCTGAGGTAAGGCTTTCCGTAACTCCTGAATTACCGCCACGAATTGACTGGCCCCACCATCTGCTAAATCGTCACGATTGACTGAAGTGACAACGACATGAAGCAGATTCAGCTGTTTGGCAGCTTCCGCTAAATGCCGCGGTTCATCAGGGTCAATTGGGAGGGGACGCCCACTGCAGACATTGCAAAAACGGCAGACTCTTGTACAAATACTGCCTAAAATCATGAAGGTCGCTGTGCGCTTGCGGTAGCATTCGCCTAGGTTTGGGCAGTTTGCCTCGCGACAAACCGTATGGAGATTTAAGCGCTCCATTAATTCCATAACTTCACGGGTATCTTTGGCGTTGTAATTGACCTTCAACCACTTCGGTTTGGCGATGACCGGAAAAGCTTCGGGGTTTTTAATCCTACTACGCACCCCCGCCTCAGCTGAACAGCAGCCAGAACTTACTACTGGCCGCTTTTCCACTTTTTTCTCCATCTTAGACTCCCCGCTTTCTAGCACAGCATTTCAGCTACAGCTTGACCGGGGCTTACGAGTTCTCCCTCGTCCACAATAATTCGCTTTAGCTCACCTTCAGTTTCAGCTTCGATTTGGCTGACCACCTTATCAGTCTCGATTTCATATAAGACATCTCCGGCTGCCACCTTATCGCCCTCGGCCTTGAGCCAGGCGACTAGAACACCGCTTTCCATATTTGGTGCCAGGCGCGGTACAATCACTTTTTTAGCTTCCATCGGCTTCCCATTCCTTTTCCAATATTTTGACTGCCAGCATGCCCAGTTAATAGTACTTCTCCAGCTGAGCCGCTTGGGCAGAAATCTGACAGTAAAATTGTACTATGCTTTCTGATTTTTGTGCAGTTTCCAGGGTATCTTAAAAAAGCCCGGCAAAATTGCCGGGCTTAATTTTCGTTAAAAGCACTGTGCTTTAGTCTTTAACTGCCTTAACTTCTGCCTTCAACCACTCGAACCACTCATCCATACCCTCAGCCTTTAAGGCGGAAATTGGAATCACTTTAGCCTTTGGATTGACCTTTGCTACCCGCTCCTTAAGTTTTTCTAAGTCAAAATTAAAGTAAGGCGCAACATCCATCTTATTAACCAAAACTAGGTCCACGATTTCGAACATCAGGGGGTATTTTAATGGCTTATCGTCGCCTTCAGGGACGCTTAAAATCATCACATTCTTATTTGCCCCAGTGTCAAACTCCGCCGGACAGACCAAGTTTCCGACGTTTTCTAGGACAATTAGGTCTAGACCCTCTGCACCTAAGGCATCTAAGCCTTGGCGGGTCATTGCTGCATCTAAGTGGCACATTCCACCAGTGTGAAGTTGAATTACCTTCGCACCAGTTGCGCTAATCGTTTCTGCGTCGACTGATGAGTCAATATCTGCCTCCATGACGCCGATTTCAAATTCATCTTTTAAAGCCTTGATTGTTTGCACTAAAGTTGTAGTTTTGCCTGAACCGGGGGAGCTCATCAGGTTGACGAGCAAACGCTTTGCTGCGAGCAATTCTTGACGCATCTCTTCTGCCTGGCGATCATTTTCAGCCAGAATGCCTTCTTTGATCTCGATGACTCTAAACTTTGCCATAAACTAAACCTCACTTGTCTATATTTGGCGGTTCTTACTCCGTCTACTAAGGTCGATTCTAGTTCTCCCTTAATTAACTAATTAACTTGCTTTTAAGCCTTTAAAAGCTTAATCGCCTGCTACTTCCTCGTCTTCATCCTCGACTAGGATTTCTTTAATCATGAACTCTCGCCCGCTCAGAAAATCAAAATTTTTCTGACCACAGTACGTGCAATGTCCATTCTTATCTAAGAGGTGATAAACCTTTTCACATTCCCTACAACGTCCGTTTGCAGGAATGATCTCGATTTCCAACTCTGTATCTTCGAGGCTCGTCTCATAGGCTGCGGCCGGAAAGCACTCTTCCACAAAATGCGGTATAACAGTTGCAATCTCGCCAATTTGCAGCACGATCTTTTCTACCCTTTTGACCTTTTCTCTTTTCGCCATTGCTTCGACCTGGCGCACGACCTCGATCATAATGCCTAATTCATGCATCTTTGCCTGCTTTCATTCCAGTCAAATAAAACAGTTGCTGATTAATCAGCAACTGTTTTGGCTTCTTTAATCCCGTGCTGTGATGGCCTTACGCATTGAGTTAACTAAGCGTTTGCTCTTAGTCTTAACAATGTTTTTAAGCACATAGGGTTTAACTTTTTCAACCGGAACGCCGGCAACGTCAGTCACCTTTTCAAGGTGGATCGCATCGAATTTACACTTGGTGGTACATTGCCCGCAACCGATACAGACATAGGGGTCTACATAAGCCTTACCACAGCTCAGGCAGCGCTCAGCCTCGAGCTTAATTTGCTCTGGTTGGAAGCTACCCCGCATATCGCGGAAGCTCTTTCTGCGATGCGCTTCAGCTCCGCATTCAATTTGCTGTCTGGGTTTTAGGTCGAAGCCCTGGAAGTCGACGTTTTCAATATCTAGTGGCTTGTAGTCACGGATTAAGCGACCGAGTACTAAGCTCTGGCCTGGTTGGACATAGCGGTGAATTGAAATTGCACCTTCTTTACCTGCAGCGATTGCATCAATTGCAAACTTTGGCCCTGTGTAAACGTCGCCACCGACAAAAATATCTTCCTCTGCAGTTTGGTAGGTTGTGGGATCTGCCTGGACGGTCAAGTTCCGGTTGAGCTCAACCTTAGAGTCTTTTAAGAGCTCGCCCCAGATGATTGATTGACCGACTGAGGTCAGTACATGCTTTGCTTCGACGAAATAGAGTTCATCTTCAGCGTACTTAGGAGCAAAGCGGCCAGCCTCATCAAAGACAGAGAGGCAGCGCATGAATTCAACGCCCTGGACCTGGCCATTGCTATCGGTGACAATCCGCTTAGGCCCCCAGGAGTTATCGATCTTGATACCCTCGGCAATTGCCTCATCAATTTCTTCGGGGAGGGCTGGCATCTCTTCGAGTTTTTCGAGGCAGAACATTGTCACTTCACTTGCCCCAGCACGGGCTGCGGTTCTCGCTACGTCAATGGCAACGTTACCACCACCGATGACAATCGTCTTGCCATCTAAGATACTCTCTTCACTGACATTGACCCGTCTTAAAAAGTCAACGCCAGAGATCACGCCTTCTGCATCCTCGCCTTCGATATTTAGGCGGCGGCCGGCTTGGGCACCAATCGCTAAATAGAATGCTTTAAAGCCCTCATCACGCAGATCCTGAATACTCAGGTCTTTGCCGACTTCGACCCCGGTTCTAAACTTTACTCCGAGCTCTTTAATTACATCGATTTCTGAATTGATCACATCATTTTCGAGCCGGAAGGTCGGGATACCCCAGGTCAGCATACCGCCGAGGATGGGCTCTTTCTCGAAAACTGTGACGTCATAGTTATCCAAGGCCAAATAGTAGGCACAGGAAAGTCCGGCAGGTCCGGCGCCGACAATGGCGACTTTCTTATCACTGTAATCATGGCGCTTTTTCGGGACAAAGCGGTGCTTACTATGCATGTCTTGCTCGGCAATATATTTTTTAATTTCATCAATTGCCACAGACTCATCAACACTGTTCCTGGTACAGGCCTTTTCGCAGTATCTCGGGCAGACGTGACCGCAGACTGCGGGGAAAGGATTCTCTTTTTTAATTAGTTCTAAAGCCTCCCGGTAACGGCCTTCTGAGGCGAGTCGAATATAGCCTTGAATCCCGATATGGGCAGGACAGTATGACTTACAGGGGCTGGTCCCGCAGGACATCACGACTTCGCGGTTCGTCCGATAGTCTGGATTCCACTTGTCCAGACCCCATTCAGTATTATCTGGACGCTCCAGATGTGGATCAACTTCCGGTAAAGGCAGAATTGACTTTACCTTCTGGCCGAGGCGGATTGCATTGACCGGACAATTCTCGACACATTCACCACAGGCCACACAGTTTTCAGCTTCGACTCTGGCCGTGTAATTCGAGCGGACAAAGTCTGGATTACGGAACATATTGGCATTTCTTAATGCTAAGCAGCCACAGCCACAGCAATTACAGATAGCATGTGTCTTGCCCGCTCCATCGAGGTTCGGAATCTCATGCATGAGGCCGTTTTCCTCAGCTTTTTTCAAAATCTCGAAGGCTTCTTCACGGGTGATTCTCCGCCCTCTGCCAGTCCGAATATAGAACTCAGCAGCGTAGCCTAATTGGATACACATATCTTCCTTCAGGTGGCCGCAGCCCTCGCCCATGGTTTCACGAACGGTCCGGCAGGAGCAGTCGGAAACACTAAAAGATTCTTCCTGCTCCAGATAGTGACTAAGTTCTTCAAAGCTCGCTCTTCTGGAATTACTTTCAATTGAACTTTCAATCGGGATAACCCGCATTGGGCCCATCCCCATCGGGAGAATGCCCGGGGCAATCAGGCCCTTCTTTTTACCGTAAGCGTCAAAAGCATATGAAATCTCAGGGTATTTAAGAGTATTCTCACGGTTGTTTGCCATCATCTCGAGGTGACCCGGTACCCAGACCTCCAGCCAGTACATGTCTTCGCCATCAATCTCTTCGACCGCGGCTGCACCGGCAACCGCCAGGTCCCAGAGCAGCTTCTTAACGCGGGGGAGCTCAGCTTCGTCGAGCCCTAGTCGCTGTCTCACCTCATCTGCAGAGCGCTTCTGCATAAATTTAAGACCCATGCCAATCTCGGCCATCTCGTCAGTGACGATATGTTCCATGACATAATATTCGGGGTCATCGAAGGTTAAAGAGCCTTTTTTTCCGGGTTTCGTACGGTTGATGTGGTTTGCATAAGCGAGCAACTTCTCGCTCCTGCGAGTCGGCTTATAGTCGACTGCAAATGGTATAGTCTTCGCCATAAATTCCCTCCTAAAAAGCTTGCCTAAAGCTAAGAATCTAGCTTCCTCCTAAACAAGCATGAACACATTATTATTTTAGTCGGAAATCTTCACTTTGTCATCATCAAAAATTAAAATTTTGCATATTTCAAAGGACTTAGTGCAAATTTAGCTCGATTAGATAAATTATCTGTTGATAATCAGGACTTTAAGCAAAATAGGCTTTTTCCTATTATGCAGAATTTATTAACTCTATTGCAGTCCAGATAACTGTAAAGAATGGCGAGAAAAATTACTTTTTCGCTAAAGGGCCGAAGATTGCTTTAATGAAAGCTTCCCTTTGCTCGCTTTCTAGGCTGTCCAGCCTCGCCCTTAAATCTTCTATTCTTAGTTCACAGCCTCTGAGCATATCTGCAATTTTATACGCCTGATCTGCTTTTAAGCTAGGCGGAGTACAGTCTTCAGCGATTGCTCTAAAAGTAATTTCCTCAATCCTTGCTTTAAGCAGCGCTAAGTCCCAGCTAAAAGCCGCCCATTCGCGAGAGATTGTGAATTTTGCAGAACGCGCGTAATTCCACTCCCATGATCTAAATTCCGGCAGCAATAGCTCAGTGATCTCCCGCTCCTCAGCTTCGCTTAAGGCGCGAAGCTCTGCTTCTTCGCCCGAACTGTCCGCCCCTGGCCAGCCCTTTTGCTTGAACTCTTCAATAAGGCCTGAGCGAAAGTCTTCTAGGCTCGGCGCATTCGGGCCAATTAACTCAGCTATATTTTTGACCGGCGCGGGTTCGGAGAGCACTGCCTTGGAGTATAAGCCTGGCTGCGAATGATGTAAAAGCTCAGTCAGCTGAGCCAAGTTCGAAGCATACAAGAGCGTACCATGGTGGAGAATTAAATCCTTACTTAAGGCCTGGGCATTGCCAGAAATTTTATGCTCGCCGATGTAGAGGTTACTTTTATTATAGATCCAGCTCTCTAGCCCAAATTTTTCTAAATACTCTCTGATTGCTTTAAGAAAGGCCTTATAGTTCAGCACTAAGTCTTCTCTGCGCGGCACGATGAAGCTGTAGTTTAGGTTCTGCAAATCATGATATACAGCTCCTCCGCCGCTAATCCTTCGCTGAACTGGAATCTCAAGTTCAGCCGCTTTCAACCAGGAGACTTCACGAAAGGCATTTTGACTTTTACCGATGACGACAGAAGGCTGGTTGACGTAAAGTAAACATAAAGCCGGCCCCACAAGTTCTGGATGGCGGTGGAAAAAATACTCCTCCACGGCTAAATTAAAAGCAGTCTCAGTCTGCCGTAAATCAATTATCCTCAAGCGCTTCTTCATATTTAAGTAGTTTACCCTAGCTTTACTTATTTTTAAACTTAGCTCTAGTAATTAATTAAAACAGCTAAAGTAAATTAGACTCTTGGCCTCGCACCTAGCTCAAGCTAAGTGAAGAAAGCTCGCGGCCTTGCCGATCACTAGGGCTTAGGGCTATCCTAAGGTCAAAGTAAGCAGAGAGTATTTAACTGTCGAATAGAAAAAGGTGGATTTATGAAACGAGCTGAACTAATCGAACTGAGCTTAAATTTGAGCGATTTACCCGGCGCTCCGGGCTTTGAGAATGCAGTTGCCGAATACTGCGCAGGAGAATTAAAAAAGCTCTACCCTGAGCTCGAAAAGCTCAGCCAAGTGGAGCTCGCCTTAAAGCCTGAAAAGGCTCTTGCCGCTGGCTCTTTAGCCATCGATAAAATGCAAAACCTGAGCCTCTCCCTGCCGCAAAATAAGGGCGGGCGCTTGCGTGTGCTATTGGATTCACACCTCGATGAGGTTGCTTTTATGGTCCGCGGGATTGAAGCTAATGCCCTGCTCAGAATTCAAGCCCTAGGCGGCTGGTCTAGCCTCAATATTTCCGCCCATACATATCTCCTGCCTGGCAAGTCAGGTAAAATGCACCGCGCTGTCACCGCCTCGATTCCCCCACATTATTTGAAAAAGGAGGAGCGGAATAAATTGCCGGAAAGCGATGCCTTCTTGCTCGATCTGGGCACCCGCGATCCTGAGGACTTAAAGCGCTGGGGAATTGGCCTAGGCACTCCCGTAATCCCTGAATTCAAGGCCTCTTTCGACCCTGAGCAAGAACTTATCTGGGGCAAGGCCTTTGATTGTCGCGCCGGCTGTGCAGCCCAGCTCAACTGCCTCGACCTACTCCGAGGGAAGAATTTAGAAGTAGACGTCTTCTCCTGCTTTTCCGCCCAGGAAGAAGTGGGGATTCGGGGCGCTGAGGTTTTAGCCAAAAGATTTGCCCCAGACCTGGCGATCGTCTTTGAGGGCTGTCCTGCTGATGATAGTTTCGGAGCCCCAGAACAATGGCAGACTGCTGTCGGAAAAGGCCCGATGCTGCGTTATCTAGACCAGGGTATGATTACTAATCCAGCCTTCCAAAACTGGGCTCTAAAAGAGGCAGAGGCTGCCGGAATCCCGGTCCAGACTGCGGTCCGCCAAGGTGGCTCGACTAATGCCCGCGCCTATCATTTAAGTGCCAAGGGCACAGCCTGCATCGTGGTTGGCGTACCTGTGCGCTACGCCCACACCCACTACGGGCAAATTGCTTTAAGCGATTTAGAAAACGCCGCTAAATTAGTCGCTCTACTGCTCGAGAAATTAAGTCCTGAAGTCTATGAAGCCCTCTAAAGATTGCTCTTTAAAGGGCTTCATTTTCTGCTGCTTATAATAGGGCTGAGAGCTAGTCTAGATACTCCATTAATTCCAGAATTATGCCATCTGGATCCTTAAAGTAGATAGCCTTGCTCTTACCGAAGCCATCTTTAGTAAAGTCAAAGTTCTGAGGCTCGGAAAGGCATTCTACACCATGCTCAAGTAAACGCTCATAGACCGCATCAATGTCTTCCACTCTAAAGCAAAGCTCAGAGATTGAAAGTCTTCTTAAATCATTCTTTGCTGGGAGATAATCACAGTTTAAGAACTGGATTAATTCCACAGGCGGTGCAATCAGCTCATCACTGCCATTTAGATAGGCTACTCTGGCCTTAGTGTTTTCAGCGCCAAACAGACGGTCAGTTTCGGGACCCTCCATCAGGATTTCGCCCTTAAAATCCAAGCCCAAGACCTTTTGATAAAATTCAATTGATTGATCCATATCTGAAACGGTCAAACCGATATGTGCTACTTCTTTAATCATTTTTACCCCTTTTAAAATATATAAATATTTGAATCTCTAAGTTCAGAATATCAGAAAAGCCCTGCTCCGGTATTTTCCGTAACAGGGCTTTCTTTTTGCTTTATAGTCTTAGACTCAGACTTAGATGTTTTCTAAGGCGTGTTCTAAATCGTGACTGCGGAATTCGCGCGGGTTCTTAATCTGCGCTTGTGCTGCTGCAAGCTTCGCGATAGGTACGCGGAAGGGTGAGCAAGAAACATAGTCAAAGTTCAGCTCATGGCAGAGCGCGATTGAAGCCGGATCGCCACCGTGTTCACCACAGATACCAAGCTTAATTTCTGGCTTTTCAGAGCGAGCATCCTTTGCGGAGATGCGCATCAGGCGACCAACACCCTTCATATCGATGGTTGCGGTCGGGTCATTTTCGTAAATACCGTGCTTGTAGTAGGCATCGAGAATCGGGCCAGCATCGTCACGAGACAGACCGTAGGTCATCTGAGTTAAGTCGTTGGTTCCGAAGCTGAAGAAGTCTGCAACCTTGGCAATTTCGTCTGAGGTCAGTGCCGCACGCGGGATTTCCAGCATGGTGCCAACCTTGTACTCAATTTCCTTACCGGTATCCTTGAAGACCCGTTCTGCAGCCTTGTCGATGTATTCCTTCACATAGGTGAATTCCTTTACATCGCCGACCAGAGGAATCATGATTTCCGGAACGATTGGCGCATCGCTGCTGGTCTGATCAATTGCCGCACGCAGGATTGCTTCAGTCTGCATCTCGGCAATTTCCGGATAGGAGATAGCCAGACGGCAACCACGGTGACCCAGCATCGGGTTCAGCTCGTGTAGTGATTTAATCTTGTTCTCAATCTCATTGAGCTCGAGACCAACTGCCTCAGCCAAGCTCTTGATTTCTTCCGGATCGCTAGGTAAGAACTCGTGCAGCGGGGGATCCAAGAGACGAATAGTCACAGGAAGGCCCTTCATAGCCTTGAAGATTCCGTCAAAGTCAGCCTTTTGAATCGGCATAATCTTATCGAGAGCAGCTCTTCTGCTGGCCTCATCCTTGGCCAAAATCATCTGGCGGAAGGCAAAGATTCTGTCTTCTTCGAAGAACATATGCTCAGTTCTGACTAAGCCGATACCACCAGCACCCAGTTCACGTGCGACTGTTGCGTCGTGTGGGGTGTCTGCGTTGGTTCTCACGTTCATCATCCGAATTTCATCAGACCACTTCATGATCTTTTCGAAATTGCCTGAAACCTGAGCTTCAACTGTCGGGATTTCACCTTCAAAGATCTCGCCGGTGGTTCCGTTCAGTGAGATAACATCAAACTCCTGGTATTCCTTATCGCCAATGCGCATCACCTTGCGCTCTTCGTCAACTGCGATTTCTGAACAGCCGGTGACACAGCACTTACCCATACCACGAGCAACAACAGCTGCGTGAGAGGTCATGCCGCCACGGACAGTCAAGATACCTTCTGAGACGTTCATGCCGAGAATGTCTTCAGGTGAGGTTTCAAGTCTCACCAGGACAACTTTCTTGCCAGCCTGGCTAGCTTCATAAGCCTCATCAGCAGTAAAGACGATTTCGCCAGATGCAGCGCCCGGTGAAGCCGGCAAGCCTTTGGCAACAGCTGTAGCCTGAGCTAGAGCTTCTGTATCAAAGGTCGGGTGGAGTAAGGCATCAAGTGACTTCGGATCAAGCTGCATGATTGCCTGCTCCTTAGTAATCATCCCTGCTTCAACCATATCAACAGCAATCTGTAAACCGGCTAAAGCGGTACGCTTACCGTTTCTGGTCTGCAGAATAAAGAGCTTACCATCTTCGATTGTGAATTCGAGGTCCTGCATGTCACCGTAGTGCTCTTCCAGATTCTCTGCGATGTCGAGGAATTGCTGGTAAACTTCCGGCATTTGCTCTTTCAAGTGGGAAATCGGATGCGGAGTTCTAACCCCAGCAACTACGTCCTCACCCTGAGCATTCATCAGGTATTCACCGTAGAAGACATTTTCACCGGTCGCCGGGTTACGTGTAAAGGCAACACCAGTACCTGAGTTTTCACCTGAGTTACCGTAAACCATCTCCTGGATGTTTACTGCGGTACCCCACTCCGAGGGGATATTATTCATTCTGCGGTAGTAGATTGCACGATCATTGTTCCAGCTGCGGAAGACGGCTGTAATCGCTAAAATTAACTGCTCCTTGGGATCCTGCGGGAAATCTTCGCCCTTTTCGCGCTTGTAAATCTCGAGGAAGTGCTCGGCCAGCTCCTGCATATCTTCTGCAGAAAGGTCTGTGTCGAGTTTTGCGTTATGTTCTTCTTTTACTGCTTCGAGTTCTCTTTCGAAAAGATCCTTATCGATGCCCATGGCAACATCGGAGAACATCATGATGAAACGGCGGTAAGAGTCATAGGCAAAGCGCGGGTTGCCGGTTAAGTCGGCCAGTCCCTTAACAACTTCATTATTCAAACCGAGGTTCAAAACTGTGTCCATCATACCCGGCATTGAAGCCCGAGCACCGGAACGAACTGAAACTAATAAGGGGTTATCCTTATTCCCAAATTCCTTGCCGGTAATTTCTTCTGTCTTATGCAGAGCAGCAAAGATTTCCTCGATCATCTCAGGTGAAATCTCTTCGCCCTGTCTGTAGTATTCGTTACAAGCCTCTGTTGTTACGATAAAGCCGCTCGGTACGGGTAAACCCATGCCGGTCATCTCGGAAAGGTTAGCACCTTTTCCGCCGAGGAGATTGCGCATTGAAGCATCACCCTCTGTAAATAAGTAGACAAATTTCGTCATCAAATATCCTCCTAATAATTGCATCTTCTATGCAAGTTTTTCTATTGCACTTTCGATGCAATGTTTTTCAAATTGATTATTACCTCTGCTGTGTTTAGCAGAGCATTATCTGACTGCGTCCAGAACACTAGTCCTGAAATTTATCAGCCAGGTAATTTGTAACCTGATCGATGGAGATTCTTTCTTGCTCCATGCTGTCACGGTCGCGAATTGTAACTTTTCCATCCTCTGCTGACTCAAAGTCATAAGTCACACAGTAGGGAGTACCGATTTCATCTTGGCGACGGTAGCGCTTACCAATGGACTGACGGTCGTCGTATTCAGAGGCATAAGATTTTGCCAATTCGAGCTGTAAGTTCTGAGCCGGCTCAGCCAGTTTATTCGACAAGGGCAGTACTGCAACCTTAACCGGGGCCAATTCATGATGGAAGTGGAGCACGGTTCTGAACTCACCTTCCTTAATTTCCTCTTCGTCATAGGCAGAGCAAAGGAAGGCCAAGAGCATCCGGTCAACACCAAGTGAAGGTTCAATACAGTAAGGCAGATACTTCTCATTCTTCACAGGATCGAAGTAGCGCATATCTTCTTTTGCACATTCCTGATGCTGTTTCAGGTCATAGTCAGTCCGATCTGCAATACCCCAGAGTTCGCCCCAGCCAAAGGGGAAAAGGAATTCAAAGTCTGTGGTCGCCTTTGAGTAGAATGATAGCTCCTCCGGACCGTGGTCCCGCAGTCTCAGCTCCTCATCCTTAATCCCCAGACGTAAAAGCCACTCGTGGCAGAAAGTACGCCAGTACTCAAACCACTCTAAATCGGTACCCGGCTCACAGAAGAACTCCAGTTCCATTTGCTCGAATTCACGAGTTCTGAAGATGAAGTTACCCGGAGTAATCTCATTTCTAAATGACTTACCAATCTGCGCAATCCCGAACGGAATCTTGCGTCTCGAGCTCCGCTGTACATTCTTAAAGTTGACGAAAATACCCTGGGCTGTTTCCGGACGCAGGTAGAGCTGAGCTTGATTGTCCTCAGTAACACCCTGGAAGGTCTTAAACATCAGGTTGAACTGGCGCGGCTCAGTAAAGTCGTGCTTTCCGCAAGAAGGACAGGGAACTTCACGCTCTTTAATCTCCAGCGAAAGCTCCTCCGGGCTCAGCCCCTCAATTTGCAGCTCCACTTCAGCTGCAGCTGCAAAGTCTTCCAATAAGCTGTCGGCCCGGAAACGCGAGTGACAGCTCTTACAGTCAATCAGCGGATCAGAGAAACCTCCCACGTGGCCTGATGCAACCCAAACTTGTGGGTTCATCAAGATTGCCGCATCAATCCCTACGTTATAGGGATTTTCACGGACAAAGCTTCTCCACCAAGCTTCCTTTACATTACGTTTCAGCTCTGCACCATAGGGACCGTAGTCCCAAGCATTAGCCAAGCCGCCGTAAATCTCCGAACCGGGATAGATGAAACCCCGATTTTTAGCTAGTGCCACAATTTTTTCCATGGTTTTTTCTTGCATACTTTTTTCCTCTTATTTCTTATACAAAAGGCTTTGCCCGTGAATCTTCCACGGCCAAAGCCTCAATTTGCAAGTTCTATGCCTGCTCAGTTTCTGACTCAGTTTGAGCCTTGCTGCTGTTCAGCTTGCGGACTGACTCGACAACCATGCCGGCCTCTTTTTTAGCTTCCGCCCGAGCCTCATCCTGCTGGCCAATCAGATTGATGAACTGTTGAGTGAAGTCAAGCATCTCTGCCCCATCTGCCTCACCATCACCACCGACTGCCTGAGAAAGCTCGCGTGAAAGATTGCTGGCGCTCCGATGACTGCTCTCTTCCATGTACTCTTCACGACGCTTAGCTTCTGCTTCGAGGGCCGCAATTCTGCGTGCCTCTTCAATCTCCGGCCGCAGCGGAATATTGACCTTATGATTGCCCGAAAGCAAAGCTATCTTATCCTCAGAAATCTCTTCAGCTGCCAAAGTCACATTCGACGGATTGTCCTGCTTGACAAAGGTCTGGGCACCTGAGGTTATCTGTCTGGCTCTACGGGCCGCCAGCATGGCCAAAATATAACGATTTTCTACACGGTTCAGCAGATCTTCCAAACTAGGTTTTACGAGCATTCATACCTCCACAGTTAAAGCTCTCTTACGCGGATCAGTGCGCTAAAGCTAGCGCGGCTCTGACCGGGAGAAGAGCCAAATTATTCTCAATTAAACAAAAAGCGGCCGGACCTGCTACGCTCAGCAAGAACAATTGCTTCTAAGCAGGAAACAGCATCTTTTATTGTATCATTAACGACGACGTAATCAAAGGCCGCAGCGTTTTTCACTTCTTCTTTAGCTTTTTCTACCCGAGAGTTAATTACTGACTCCGCTTCGGTGCGCCTGGCCTTCAATCTTTCAATTAAAGTTTCCTGGGAGGGGGGTAAAATAAAAATTAGCACGGCATCGGGAAAGAGCTCTTTAAGGCGCAGGCTGCCGGCAACTGTAATATCGAGGAAAATATCAGTCCCACCGGCTTCTGCTTCGCGCAGCACCTGGGCTAGAGTACCGTAATAATTGTCGCAGAAAACATCGTATTCGATGATTTCACCACTTTCAATTAAGCGCTCAAACTCTTCTTTTTCACAAAAGTGATAGTCTTGCCCCGGGACTTCGCCTGGGCGCGGTTGCCTCGTCGTCAGTGAAATCGAATGCACTAACTCTGGATATTTTTTGCGAACCTCCGCTATCAGGGTATCTTTGCCGACTCCCGAAGGTCCAGAACAGCAAAAGATAATCCCTTTTTCACGCTTAATTTTTAACATCTCTCCACCCCTTTTAAGTTTCTTTACTTAATTTTTTTCAACTCTGCCTCAATCTCGCTCGGATCGAGTGCGGATAAAATCACATGATCACTATCCATAATTAAGACACTGCGTGTTTTTCCGCCGCGGCTACAGTCGACCAAAACCCCGCGATCTCTCGCCTCTTGGATGAGGCGCCGAACTGGCGCTGAGTCTGGCCCGACCAGGGCAATTAAACGACTTGCCGAAAGTAAGCTGTTCTCGCCGATTGATATAAATTCTAAATCCATCTTACGCCTCTTTTCTTCTGCTTACTCCATATTTTGCAATTGTTCGCGAATTTTCTCAACCTCATTTTTCATCGCCATGGTCGAATTAGTAATTTCCAGACAATTTGCCTTGCTGGCGATGGTATTTATCTCGCGGTTCATCTCCTGGACTAGGAAGTCAAGTTTTTTACCAAGCACCCCACCCTGAGCTAGGGTTTTACGCGCCCCATCAAAATGCGCTTTTAAGCGGACCAATTCTTCGTCGATGGCCACCTTATCAGCATAAATAGCAATTTCAGTAGCTACTCTCTGCTGCGGATAGTATTCGCTACTTTCATTAGCCAAAAGCTCATCAATTCGATTGATTAGGCGTTGTTTAAACTGCCCAACTAAGCTCGGTGCCAGTTTAGCAATCTCAGCATGCAGCTCGCTCAATCGCTCTAGCCGCGCTAGAATATCTGCTCTTAAGGCTTCACCTTCTCGCTCTCGACTCTGCCTAAACTCAGCCATCGCTGCTTCCAGGCAGGGTAAAAGAAGCTCTCTTAGCTCACTTTCGCGAGCCTCTAGGGCAGCTTGGTCCTGGCTGCTGCAATTGCTTAAGACCTCCGGTAGACGCCAGACCTCCTGTACCGTCGGCAATTCATTTTGGCCAACGATCTGCGCAATTTCCTTATAAGCCTGGAGATAGGCTCCCAGTCTCGCCTGGTCGACTCCAATTTGGATCTGTGCTTCGGGCTGCTCAGATAAGACGATACGCAGGTCAATTTTACCTCTCGAGAATTGTGCCTTGACTAAGTTTCTAATCTCCGGTTCCAGGCTATTAAATTCAGCTGGCATCCGGCAGGTCAATTCATGGTAACGATGGTTTACTGAGCGCAGCTCACAGCTCAATAAGCCGGCCTCATTCCGTAGCTGTGCCCGCCCGTACCCGGTCATTGACGCGAGGGGGCGACTCTCTTGCTTTACTCTTGACATAAGTTTAGTCTCCTCATCTTCTCGCTGGGGAATTTTATATGGCACAAAGTCCAAATGATCGCCAGCAATCAAGCTATAATAAATATTAGCAATTTTTTCTTCGCAAATCGCATAATTGCTTTTTACGTGGTGAATATGGCCGTAGTAAACCCGCTCCACCTCATACTTTTCTAAAATCTCGCAAACCTCACTGCGCTCCAAAGCTGGAGTAAAGGGTGGGTAATGGAGCATTGCGATTAAACCCGGGCTCTCCCCCGCGCCCTTTTTTACTAGATCTTGACGGATTTTCTGGGCAGCTCTTAAGGAATTTTCTAAGCGCTGCAACTCTCTTTTGTAAATCTTCTTATCATGAGCTGTCGCTGCCTTATCCGAGGGCATCAACCAACCCCTGCTACCAGCTACAATTACGCCCTCTTGGGGCAGGTAGTGAGCGTTATTCTGCAGTAATTTGAAAGTCTCGAAACCTTCACGGACAAAGAGTTCTTCAATCTTACTCAGGCTTTGCCACCAGTAATCGTGGTTGCCTCGTAAGAGAATTTTTTGGCCGGGCAGTTCATTTAAAATTTTTAAATCCGCTACGACTTCAGTTAAATTGATTGCCCAGGAAATATCTCCTGCCACTAAGACTGTATCTTCTGGGCGGACTGTTTTTGTCCAAGCGGCGATTAAACGCTGGGTATGATTTTTCCAGCGCGGTCCAAATAAATCCATGGACTTATTAATCCCTGAACCGAGATGGGTATCACCGATCACGAACAGAGCCATCTTGCGCCTCCTCCTGATGGAAATGCCGATATACTGCTGCAGCCACCTTCCGGGGTAGGCCCGGGGTTGCTTCCAGTTCGGCTAAACTCGCCTGGCTGATTGCCTTCAGCGATTTGAATTCTTTGAGTAATGCCTTGCGACGTCCAGGGCCTACGCCCTCAATCTCGTCAAGACTATACTTAAAACTACGCTTCTTGTGCTGTTTACTCAAGAGGCGATTAGCAAAGCGATGAGCTTCATTTTGAATAGCGGTAAGAAGCCGCAGTAAACCCAGGCGTTCTGAGCGCTCTTCTGGCTGTTCGCCCTCGCTTTCTGTACTTAATTCGAAAATCTCTCCATCAGTTCGAACTAGGCCACGTGTCCGGTGGCGTTCATCTTTAACTATACCAGCGAGCGGAATATCTAGACCTGCTGCTGCCAGGACTTGGGCAATTAAATTAACATGCCCCTTGCCCCCATCGACCAGAATGAGGTCTGGTAAGCGGCCAAAATTACTGTCCCCGCTGCGCTTTAAGCGGCGTGTAATGACTTCTGCCATAGCCTGGTAATCATCGACTCCAGCAAAGCTTTGCACTGTAAAGTGACGGTAGCGACTGCGCTCCGGCTGCCCGCGCAAGAAAACCACCATCGAAGCAGTCCGATCACTGCTGCCGTAATTTGCAATATCAAAGGCTTCAATTTGCTGCGGGGCTTCGCTGAGGCCTAAGCGCTCGGCCAAAAGTTCTAAACTCGCTTCACGCCCCCGGCTGCTGCCACCGAGTAGGGTGTGGCGCCTTAAACTTTCAGCTGCATTGCGAGAGGCCATTTCGAGCAGCGCCAGCTTATCCCCGCGCTGGGGTCTTCTAAGCTCTATTTTATGGCCCGCAATGCCTTGTAAATAAGCCTCTAATATTTCAACCCGTTCTTTTGGCAAGTCCTCCGGGATCAAAATTAAGCGCGGTAAATCCTGGGAAGGGTGATAGTGCTGAGTGATATAAGCTTCTAATAGCTCAGCTTGACTTTCGCCCCCACTGTCAAAAAACTGTGCTCCAGCCTGGACAATCCGCCCGCGTCTTAGTCGCATTAAGAGCAGGCAGTGGTCGCTGTCGTTTTCGGCCAAGCCGAGGACGTCTAAATCCTCCGCCCGGATGAAGTCTATTTTCTGCCGCTCCATAAGTTTAGCGAGGGCGCGCTGGCGATCGCGGATTTCTGCCGCCTCTTCAAATTCCAGGCGCTCGGCATGCTCTAGCATCTCTTTTTCCAGGCGAGCTAAGAGCTCTTCATAGCGACCTTCTAAAAATGCGATGACCTGATCGACAATCGCCCGGTACTCAGACTCTGTAACATCGCCGCGGCAAGGTGCAATGCAGCGTCCAATATAATAATTTAAACATGGTCTTTCCTTACCGATGTCACGAGGAAAGACTCGTTTACAAGTTTTTAAGGGGAAAATGCGGTAAATTGCTTGCAAGGCTTCCTTCAGGTCCCAGGCCAAATAAGGACCGAAGTAACGCGCCCCTTCATTGCGGTCGGGGCCTTGGCGAAAAGCTTTCAGGACGCGCGGATAATTCTCCTGGAGGGTGATTCTGATATAGGGGTACTCTTTATCATCGCGGAGGAGAATATTATATTTTGGCCGGTGGCTTTTAATTAAGGAATTTTCGAGAATCAGAGCTTCGAGCTCATTCTCTGTCGTAATTGTTTCAAAATCCGCAATCCGCTTAATCATGGCTTGAACTTTGGCTGAGCCCTGCGGATTCGGGGCAAAATAGGCACGTAGACGTTGTGGCAAGTTATTGGCCTTGCCAACATATATAATCTCGCCCTTTTTGTCTTTCATTAAATAGACACCCGGCGACTTGGGCAACAAGTCGAGACGGGCGTCAAACTCAGCTTTAGCCACTTTTACTTAGGCGGTAGGTTCGGAAATATAGGCAGCAAGCGATTCGATTGCTGCTTCGGCATCACTGCCCTCTGCTTTAATTGTTAGTTCCTCACAAGTTGTTAGAGGCAGACTCATCACCCCTAATAGGCTTTTCGCATTCGCCCGATGTTCGTCGACATGAATGTAAATCGAGGACTCGAACTCAGAAGCTTTCTGAATCAAGTGGGCGATGGTTTTCATATCCAAACCGTCAGGATGATTAAATTCAATCTTTTTTTCGTGCATATTATCTCCTTCCGAGAATCCCGGCTTGCTCGGGTAGCTTCCTACTCAATTCCTAGCCGACACAGTTAAAGTATATGTGTAGCGGGCTTAGTCCGCAAGCAGCATTCCTTCAGCGCGTAGTGCCAAGCCCAGAATTAAAGCATCTTCCTGATTGTCAGGGTAGTATTTGTGACGTAAGCCAATCGGCCTGAAACCGAACTTTGCGTACAGGGCCAAAGCTGCCAGATTGGATGGGCGCACTTCTAAGCTGGCACGGATTAAACCACGTTCTCTGGCATCTAAGAGCAATTGCCGCAATAAGGCTTCACCCAAACCCCGCTGCCGCTCGCTCGCGAGGACACAGATATTTGTAATTTCACACTCATCAATAATTCTATGGTAACCAGCATAGCCCAATACTGCCTGATTTTCAGTAATTATAAAAAGATGGGCCAGCGGATTCTCACTCAGTTCGTAACGAATTGAGCGAATCGACCAAGGCACTGTGAACGAGGCCTTTTCGAGGGCTGCAATCTCTTCTGCATCGGCAATTGTGGCGCGTCTAATCTCAGGCATAGTGAATCCTTAGCTTTCCTCCTGCTCAGATTGTGCCAAGCTTGCGGCCTCAGTCTGGCGCTTTTTTTCAGCCTCAATTCTGAGCCTTTCAGCCTGGCTTAAAGAACAATAATTCGCAGCCAAAGCTAAAGGCTCAATAAATTCTCCTTTAGCCGCTGCCCGCTGTCCAATCAAGGCTAGCTTTTCTGCACTGATTGCCCCTGGGCTCGGGTCCACGGAACGTAAATTAAACTCCCCCACTTCTTCGGCTAAAAGTTTACTGACCCCATCACCAAAGACTAGGACCTCTGTTGAGGCTTGCTGAGTGCTATTGGCCTGCGCTGTATTTTCTTGCTTTAACTTTGCCAAGCAGGCAATAATTTCGCTCAACTCATACTTATCCTCAGGCAGGTAAAGCGTATTGTTGGCGTAGAGACTGGCATAAACCCGGCTGCCCCTGGCATCAATTAGGGCCAGGCGGAAAGGAGCCGCCGCTCGGTAGGTCTCGTGCATGACCTCCAGGCTTGAAGCTGCACAAAGTGGAATCTGTAAAGCCCAGGCCATGACTTTGGCGGCTGAAATCGCCATCCGAATACCGGTGAATGAACCCGGCCCGGTGCAGACGGAGATTAGCTCCAGCTCGGACTTTTTCTTGCCAGCCATTTTTAGGACTTGCTCAATATATGGGAATAGAGTTTCTGCGTGCTGTTTTTGACCTTGGGATTTGACTGCAGCCAAGAGCTTAGCTTGCTCAAAAAGGGCTACCGAGATCACGGGGCCACTGAGGTCAAAGGCTAATTGCAACATAGTTTACTCCTCCAATTTAGCTTTTGCTGCGGCCAAAGCTTCAGCGCTCGGCTGAGCTAGGCGCTGATCAAGTTCAATTAAACGACTATCTAGGGGTAAATCGAGATTTAATTCACGCGGATAGTGAATCTTCAACGCATAGGCAGTCTCTGGTAAAATTTCTGCGATTCTTTCCGGCCACTCGATTAGGGCTATGTCCTGGCCTTCTATCAATTCAGAAAAGCCGAGCATTTCCCACTCTGTGTAGGGGTCTTCCAGACGGTAGACGTCAAAGTGCAAAAGTTCAGGGCCAGCCGCTGAGCGATAACGATTGAGTAGTGAAAAACTGGGACTTGTAATCGCTTCTGAAATTCCTAAGCCACGGGCAAAGCCCTGTGCAAAGTGCGTTTTGCCCGCACCCAAATCCCCCGACAGTAAAATAATTGCCGGGGCTTCAATCACGCCCGCTAAATAGGCACCTAGGGCAGCTGTTTCCAGCGGACTATTAACTTGGATTAGCTTTTCCTTCACGCTCTCTTCCTCAACTTTGCCTTGCTAATTTCTCGCTAACGATTTTAGCACGCTGTGTAAAAAAAAGCCCCTGCAAGTGCAGAGGCTTGTAAGTGCTTCCAAATAATTGCTTAACGCTTGGAGTACTGACCGGCTTTACGAGCTTTTCTGAGACCGGGTTTCTTTCTTTCCTTTTTACGCGCATCGCGTGTCAGGAAACCAGCCTTCTTTAAGGTAGCTCTATATTCGTCAGGATTCTCGTCGCATAAAGCACGAGCAATACCGTGGCGAATGGCACCGGCCTGACCCGAGATACCACCACCATTGACCTTGACAATAATGTCAAAGCTATCGCGGACGCCACATGCGCGGAGCGGCTGCTCAACGATATAACGCAGTGATGCGAGCGGTAGGTAATCTTCGAATTCCTTGCCGTTAATTTGGATTTTGCCCTGTCCATTGACGAGGCGAACTCTGGCTACTGATTCTTTGCGGCGACCTGTGCCGTATGCAAAATCTTTCATCTCTTCCTCCTTAGAATTCTAAGATCTCGGGCTTTTGGGCGGCGTGAGGATGTTCGCTGCCGGCGTAAACCTTTAGCTTGCGATACATCTGACGGCCGAGGGAGTTCTTTGGCAGCATGCCCTTGATTGCGCGCTCTAGAATGCGCTCAGGGTGCTTGGCCATCATGTCCTTCCAGGGCACTTCTTTTAAGCCGCCGGGATAAGTGGAGTGATGACGATAGACTTTTTGCTCAGCCTTCCGACCTGTCACTTGGATTTTCTCGGCATTAATGATAATGACGTGGTCACCCACATCTTGGAATGGTGAATACTCAGCTTTATGCTTACCCTTTAGAATGCGGCTGACTTGGCTGGCGAGGCGACCTAAGGTCTGGCCTTCAGCGTCTACCACATACCATTTGCGTTCAATTTCCGACGCTTTAAGAATTGGTGTTTTCATCTCTGACTCCTATACACAGTGAGATTTGTTTAGACTGCACGCTAAATACTACTTAGCTCTACTCCTACTGTCAAGAAATAAGCGAGACCAGAATAGGCCTCGCTTTTTCTCTGTTATACTCAATTTTTCTACGTTTTTCTAGATTGCAAAATATGCTTATCTAGGTCATTTTTAAGGACTTCAGCCGCTTTATGCCTCGGGGCCAGATTCCGTTTGCAGTGGAGCCTGAGGGCGACGTCTGGGCTGTTGATTAGGCCTCGGGCCGCGTGGGTACTCTGCTCCACCTGCCCGCCTCGGTCCAGCAGAGGCTGCTGGATAAGGTCTAGGACCCTGAGCAGGTCGCGGACGAGCACCAGCTCGTGAACGGGCTCTTTCCGCAGCCACTTGCGGGGTCCTGGGCCTTGGCGTTGCCGCCTGAGCTCTGCTGCGTTTACGCTGCTGCAGTAGAGCAAAGACAATTAAGCTGATTACAGCTAGGACCAGGATCGCGACTAAACCATAGAGTAGACCCTTCTTCATTAAGGAATCTGTATTTTTCTCAATTGTAGTCAGGGCTGCCAAGGCATCCTCAGCATCTTCTGTACTTTCAGCTTCGCTCGCTGTGGTGGTCGGGATGCTTGCGCTTGGCTTTGTTGTTTCAACTATTTTTACTTCATTCTGCGGCTTATCTTGGGCTGCTAAACGACCTAGACTGAGAATTGAGGCCTTCCGGCTCGGCTCAGCACCGAGCTCTTTCGCTGCATTCTCCATTAAAGTTCTGAGGACCTGAGCTGTACGCCCCGCCCCAGTAATTTCTTCACGCTTGGTGCTAGCACCTAGAACGACAGCAAGTAAGGGTCTACCATTAGTGCTTAAACTCTCAGCAGCACCATAGGCCCAGTTGTCATGGTTTTCAGTGAACATCAATCCCTTTAACTCACTCAGGTATGGTGAGGTCATGAGATCAAATTGTCTGGCCGGGTTTTCAATCTGTCTTAAGCCTGCGAGTGGACGCTCGCTGGTATTCGGGATTAGATAAGCCTGGCGCAGGTACAGTTCCTGGAACTCAGAGTGCTTATGTAAGTCACGCAGCAATTTGGCTAACTCTCCGGCACTGGCTAAGGTACCTGCTGATTCACCTGTCGCATCGTTAAAGTTAATATTAGTCAAGCCAAGCTCATCAGCTGCTTGATTCATTTTTTGGACAAAGTTCTCAAGACCCGGACCATAAGCTACTGCCAAGGCTTCTGCGGCATCAGCCGAGTCCGCCATTAGCATTGCAAAGATTGCTGTTTCAGTACTAATTTCCTCATTTGCAAAGAAGGTTTCCTCCGGCCGATTACTAGCTGGAATGACCACTGTTTTATAGGGGTCGAAGTCTGCTGAGTCCAAGACAACCTTAAGGTTCATCAGGCGTACAAAGCCAGCCATTGACAAGGGTAAGTCTGAACTTTGCCCCATCACCTCTGCACCAGTCTCTAAATCAATGATGGTATATGCCTGGGCAGAAATCTCCTCAGCATTCAACCACCGCGGACCGTCGCTAAAAGAAGTTCTGGGCTCAGCGCTAGGATTCTGATTCTCCTCAGTGCTAGGCTCGGTATTCGGGGCTGATTCTTGATTTTGCTGATTAGTAGCAGAAGGTTGCTGAGCTTGCTGCTGATTTTGCTCGGTCTGTTGTTGCGCCTGTTGCTGGGCCTGTTGCTGCGCTTGCTCTTCTGCCTTGCGCTTCGACTCCTCAACTCGCTTCGACTCCTC
>JAUNVR010000017.1:16951-29105 GCA_030537595.1 Eubacteriales bacterium | reverse complement strand
GTAACTGGATCTTCTGTGTTATTCAGGACATAGAAGAATAGTTTCCGCTCAGCATCTTTAAGCGCTTCGACAGTCTTTGTTTGCTCTGCTCTCTGCCCTGATTCCTCAGCCCAGTCCCGCAGCTCATCGCGTAACTCTGCACCCTGATCCTTCGCAAAGTCAGGTTGCAACTGCTTGCGCATCTCGGACTCTTTTTCCAAAAGCTCCTGCCAATACTTGGTCAGTCTGCGGTACTCGAGAGTTAGTTCTTCTAATTTTTTCTGATCAATAGCCATATCGCCTCCAGCGTCTACGCGTCTTTATTTGCAATATCGAATGTCAGGCTGACCGGACAGTGATCCGAGCCCATAATATCGTCATGGATTTCTGCATCGAGGAGTTTGGGGACCAGGTCCTCGGATACTACGAAATAGTCAATTCTCCAGCCTGCATTTCTGGATCTGGCACGAGTTCTGTATGACCACCAAGAATAGCGGTCTTCAAGATCCGGATAGAAATGTCTAAAGCTGTCAACGAAACCGCTCTCGAGCAATTTACTAAAGGCCGCCCTTTCTTCATCAGAGAAGCCAGCGCTCTTATGGTTACTGTCCGGATTCTTTAAATCAATTTCATTATGGGCGACATTCAAATCGCCACAGAGAATAAGCGGCTTTTCACTCTTTAATTGACAAAGATACTCACGGAAGGCCTCTTCCCACTCCATGCGATAGGCAAGTCGACGCAGCTCATTTTGTGAATTCGGGGTATAGCAATTAACTAAATAGTAATCGCCAAAGTCTAAGGTCAGCAGCCGACCTTCTGTATCATGTTCGGGAATACCCATGCCATAGGCAACTGATTTTGCTTCCTGCTTAGAGAAAACGGCGACTCCTGAGTAACCCTTCTTCTCTGCATAATTCCAGTAACTGTGGTAACCTTCCAGCTCGAGGTCAGTTTGCCCCTCTTGTAATTTTATCTCTTGTAAACAGAGTAAATCGGGATTTAATTTTTCTACATCGCTTAGAAAATCCTTCTTGAGAATAGCTCTGAGTCCGTTCACGTTCCATGAAAAAAAGCGTAGCACATTAGCCCCCTTTGTATTTTTGCTCAAAGTATATTTTAACAGAGCTTCCAGCCAAAGCCAAAGCCGGCCAAGAAATTGACAAAATAAGCTACTGTGTGATAGCTTTAATACAGTATTTCAACTTCTTTCTGCGGAGGGATTATGGATTTCGATCCCAAAAGACCCATATATGATCAACTTTTAAGCCTATTTCGCCGCGAAATTCTCAGTGGTAGATGGCCTAAGGGCACACAGATTCCTGCCGTCCGCAGCTTAGCGCAGGAATATAAGGTAAACGCAAATACTGTGCAGAGGGCCTTGAGCGAACTAGAACGTGAAGGCTTATCCTTTACCCAAAGAACGAGCGGTCGCTTTGTCACATTGGATGAGAAACTATTGGCAAAGCAGCGGCAAAGCGCTATTGAAGAAGCTTTCGCCGCCTTTCTTAGCGATTTGGAGGACTTACAAATTCCGCACAGTGAGGCTTTAAAGATTCTAACGAAAGAACTAGACGGAGGGTCTAATTAATGAGTTTTCTGGAAGTGAAAAATCTCTCAAAATCCTATGGCAAAACAGAGGTTTTTAAGGATTTATCCTTTAATCTGGAGCGCGGGAAACTACTTGGTCTACTGGGGCCCAATGGCTGTGGCAAAAGTACCTTATTGAAGATTTTGGCTGGTTTATTAAAGGACTACCAGGGCTCAGTAATAATTGACGGTTCTAAACCTGGCCCTCACTTAAATAAGCGCATTGTTTACCAGCCAGATTTTGTCTGCTATCCGAAATGGCAGACCGCAAAAAAGCTAATCGCAGAGCACAGCAAGTTCTTTGATAATTTTAAGGCTGAGAAGGCTAATGCTCTCCTTGCTCAGATCGGAATCGATAAAAATCAAAAACTTCAGAATATGTCCAAGGGCATGCAGGAGAAATTACAGATTATTCTCGCGATTTCACGCGAGGCTGAACTCTATCTGCTAGATGAACCTATTGCCGGTGTCGACCCTGCCTCGCGCGAGCTGATTTTAAAGATTATTCTGGATCATTTAAGCGAGGAATCCTTGCTGATTATTTCAACCCATTTGATTTCTGAAATCGAACATGTCTTTGATGAGCTTATTTTTCTGAAGGACGGAAATCTCCTATGCCAGGCTTCAGCTGATGAGCTGCGGCTTAGTGAGGGCATGAGTATTAACGAGTACTTTATAAAAGTTTTCGCTCATCAAGACAATGAGCAAATCCGCTATATCGGGCAATCGTAGGGGGAAAATGAGATGTTTGCTAAATTGTTAAATTATGAGCTCAAGATGTCACTACGTTACTATGTCTACTGCTTTATGCTCTCCTTGATCGCGGTTTTAGCCTTGATTGTAGTTGCTCTCAAGGGCGATATAAAAGCTTCCGGAGGGATTATCTTGCTTTCCGTTATTCTGCAGAGCACGGCTCTCTTTGCAGTGCAAATTTTGGCTTTGGTCCGCTTTTGGCGGGGATTCTATGGACGCGAGGCTTATTTTCAGCAGTCCTTGCCCCTATCGGTCAAGCAGCAGTACTGGGCTAAGGTTATAATCAGCTCTGCTATTTATTTCTTTCACTTATTCTTTCTCGTCCTGAGCCACTCTCTAATTATACTTTTTGTCAATCCAGCGAATGAAAGAACTGTAGTTTTACAAAAGCTCGACAGTATCATTTCAGACTACTGTGGCTTTGGCTTAGGCTCCCTTATTTTAATCCTGACTCTAGCCTTTATCTTGAACGGCATCGCTCAGGCCATAAATTGTGGCTATGTCGTAATTCGAGGTCACAGCGGAAGATTCGCAAACGCCGCTGTAATCAGCACTATTTTCGTCGAGTTCTGCTTGATCCTGCTAGTCACGCTCCTATCTATTGCCCTCTCTTTGATCTATCCACTTTGCCTGTATTTTGGAGATAAGTTGAGCATAGCTTTAGTCCAACGAGCCAATCTCGGAGCTGTAATCTTATTTAATCGAGTCAATCTCGACGGTCTAGAGCTCTTATCTGATGATCCAACAATAATTCCGCTAGCCCCCTATTTCGTGGCTTTCCTCTTCACTATATTGATGGCCTGGCGGACAATCAATCTGCTTAAAAACAAGTACGAGTTACGTAATTAGGCTCTCTAAAAGAAGCTTTAATTTACGGCTATCTTGCCAAGTAAAATAGCGAGCTTTAACAGGCTCGCTATTCATTTCCGAATCAGGCATAATTTCTACATGTCTAAAATGCTAAAAAAAATAATGGCTTCTGGCCTCCTAGTTTTAATCCTACTAAGCCAAATTGCTTGTAATTCAGGCTCTTCCTCCCTCCGGTCAAAGGCTGGACAGCGGCAAGAGTACCATTTTTCCGGCCAGTTCGACTCCTTTACGATTATTCTAGACGAGGGAAAGCAGCCTGAGCTGATTAAAAAACTAGGTCAGAAACTAGATTACTACCACCAGCTTTTTACGCCCTATGAGGAATATCCTGGGCTAGAAAACCTAGCCTATGTCAATCGCGAAGCAAGTCTTAGAAGTGTTGAACTAGACCCCGAATTAAACAGCGTCCTCGAACTCGCCTGGAGTGGCAGCAAGGCTAGTCATAATGCCTTTAATCCTGCCTTGGGTGAGCTTGTCTTGGTCTGGCGGGAACTGAGAGATCAGATTCAGGCCGCTGCGACTGATCTCTCTTTACCGAGTTCTGAAACTTTAAAAGCAGCTCTAAGCAGCTCGGATTTAGAAAGTATTGACTACGATTCTAAGGCAGGGAGTATTCACTTTAATAACCCCCATAGCAAATTAGACCTCGGTGGGGTTGCAAAAGGCTGGGCAGTCGAAGCCCTAGCTCAAATGGCTCTTAAAGAAGGCGGAGACCATCTATTAATCTCGGTTGGTGGGAATGTGCGTGCAGTGGGCAGGAAGGCAAATGGCGAGCCCTGGCGAGTTTTGATTCAAGACCCCTTCAAAGGCAGCAAGATAAACTTTCCTCAATTAATCATCGAGCTAGAAGATGAGGCTTTAGTCACCTCCGGCCTTTACGAGCGCTATTTTGAATTTCAAGGCAAACGCTATGCCCATATTCTCGATCCGGAAAGTGGCTGGCCACAGGATCAATATATTTCGATCTCTGTCTTGGCCCCAGATTCGGGCTTGGCAGACCTGCTCGCGACTGCTTTATTTAACCTCGATTTAAAGAGTGGTAAAGCCTTGGTAGAAGCCTATGGGGTGGAAGCCTTATGGATTGATCAAGCAGGCAATATCGAGCAAACAGAGGGCTTTAAGAAGCGTTTACTGCCAGACTAGGTGGCGTTCGCCATGCTCATCATACAACCAGCTGAGCTGTAGATTAAAAAGCTGGCTTAAACTCTCCGCAGCAAAGGGATCTTTAGCATCTGGCCCCTGATAGAGCCGACCCTCTTTTAAGAGAATGCTCTGATCTGCATAGCGCGCAGCCAGATTTAAATCATGGAGAACTGCTAAAATTGACACAGACTCATTCGTTTGCAGCTCTTTTAAAAGCTCGAAGATTTCTATTTGGTAGGCCAAGTCTAAATTATTTGCTGCTTCATCTAAAAGTAGGCAAGCTGTATTCTGGCAGATCGCACGAGCTAGCAAGACCCGCTGCCGCTCCCCGCCCGATAATTCGCTGTATGAGCGATCTAGAAGCTGGCTCAGACCGCTCAGCTCTACTGCGCGCTCGAAGGCTAGACGATCCTCCCGACTCATGCCGGACCAGCGACTACGCCACGGGTAGCGCCCCATTAAAACAACTTCGGAAACCTTAATTAAATGATTAGCCCGGGAATTTTGCGGCAAATAGGCGAGCAGCCTCGCGCGTTCTTTTTCACCATAACCTTCGAGCTCTCTCCCCCGCAATTTAATCCTACCCTGCTTTGGCTTTAAAATACCGAGCAACAACTTAATCACTGTGCTCTTACCCGCCCCATTCGGACCCAGGATGGCTGTAAATTTACCCGCCTCCAAATTGAAACTTAGCTCTTCGACGCAGTTTTTTTGGCCGGGAGAATAGGCAAAGGAGATATTTTCAAGTTCGAAGTCATAAGCCATCTTAATTCACCTAAATTTTCTCTTGGCCGCTCCGGTATAAGAGGGAGAGGAACAAAGGCACGCCAAAGAAGGCTGTCACCACGCCAACTGGAATTTCCGTCGGCGGAATCGCAAGCCGGGCAAAGCTATCGCAGCAAATTGCAAAGGCTGCTCCCAAAATGCCTGAGGCTGGTAGGAGTAGTCTTAAATCATGAATCTTCAAGAGCCGCAGGGCATGCGGGACAATCAGGCCGATAAAGCCAACAACACCTGAGACGGAGACTGAAGCGGCGACTAATATGGTCGCGAAAAAGATGATCCGCCAGCGTAATTTATTGCTATTTACACCTAGGGACTCAGCCTCTTCATCGCCACTCAGGATAATATTTAGTTCAGGAGCGTGAAACAGTAAAAGCAGACTGATCGGAAAAAAGATGGTTGCCAGGAAAATTACCTTGTCCCAGCTGGCTGTACTGAAAGAGCCCATAGTCCAATAATAGATGCTCGCTAATTTTTCACGATTAAAGAGCATTAAAAGACTCATTAAGGCGGAAAACAAACTGGCTAAAGCAATCCCCGCTAACAGTATTCTGCTCGTCTCAGACTGCATTTTTTTCGGGCTTAATAGGTATAAGAGTAAAATCGCAATGAGGCCGCCGATAAAGCCGCCCATGCCGACCGCTGTCAAGCCAAAACCGGCCAGCGGAACCCCGAAAACTAGAACCAGACTAGCGCCAAAAGCCGCCCCCGAGGAAATTCCGAGGATATGAGGATCAGCTAAGGAGTTCATAAAGATTGACTGGTAAGCTGCTCCAACCTGGGCGAGAGCTGCACCAACCAGGGCCGAAAGTAAAATGCGTGGCCAGCGCACCTTAAAGACTATCGTCTCATAAACGGCATCCAAATCTCTGATTGAAGCAGACTGGTAGCCGGTGATTTTACGAATAAAAAGCAAGAAGCTCTCCCGAAAGCTAATTTCGGAAGAGCCTAGACTTGCAAATAAAATCATTAAAAGTAGAAGGCCTAGCGCTGCCAGTAGAAAAACCGTATATACTGCTTTTTTCTGAGCGCTTTTAGGCAATTTATTATGCTACTTTCTTGTACTCAACAAAGACCTCAGGGTGAATCTCTTCAGCTAAGAGTTCAACAGCATCTGCGACTCTTGGTCCCTGCCGGCTGAAGATATTATCGTCAACCAGAATTACGCGACCTTCTTTAACTGCGGTCAGTTCCTTATATGGCTCGGTCTCCTGGAAAATTCCATCAGCCCAAGCTGGCAGCAGAATGTAGTCAGGGTCAGCTTCGAGTAAAGCTTCGACGGAGAATGTCCAGCCCTTTGCATCTTCTGCAATGTTCTTCACCTGTGCCTGCTCGAGTAAGTCGTTCAGGAAGGTTTCACCAGTGGCGGTAAAGTCACCGTGCTCACCAAAGCCAACAACGTAGTAAACAGTCGGTTTCTCAAGATCATCTAAAAGCTCGTCAATGTACTCAATGCGGCTGAAGACATCAGCGCTGAGTTCTGCGGCTTCCTGGTTGAGGTCGAGAATTTGACCGATGATAGCAAAGATTTCTTCCAGACCATCGAGTTCTTCTTCATCGTAGAGAACCAGGGCGGGAATATTAACTTCTTCTAGCTTTTGGATAAACTCTTCTGAAACGTGAGTTGAAGCTAAGACTACATCAGGCTTTAATTCGATAATTTTTTCGATATTTGGCTCCATCAGTGTGCCGACGGATTCGATTTCTGAAACTTCTGCTGGAAAGTCGCAGTAGTCTGTACGTCCGACTAAGCGATCACCTGCGCCTAAGGCGAAAACGGTCTCGGTCATATTGGGGCCTAAGGAGACAATTTTCTCAACCTTATGCTCGAAAACAACTTTGCGATCTGCGCTGTCTTCAACGGTCAGTGGGAACTTGCTGCTTCTAACCTTGCTTAAGATCTTTAGCGCTTTCTCATCGGCCTCTTTAACAGCTTCACGTTGGTTTTCATCTTGCTTTTCGTCAGCAATCTTATCTGCTGCATCTTCAACAGCATCCTTTGCATCTTCGACAGCATCCTCGACTTCGTCTTTGAGCTCGTCGGCTGCATCAGCCAACTCATCCTCTGCGTCTTCGAGAGCATCTTGTGCATCTTCTAGGGCTTCATTGACCGCATCTTTTGCATTTTCACCACTGTTTGCATCTGCGCAAGCAACGAGTGAGGAAAGCATCAGAACGGCTAATAGTAAAGCCAATACTTTTCCTAAATAATTTTTGGACATTTTTTCCTCCTTAAATTGCATCGGTAAACTTAGTATAGCAATAATACTTAGCTTACCGGGAGGTATTCTAACATAGGCCAATCAAAAAGTATCAAGACTTCTAATTCCGTCACAAATAACAGTGAAACGGCTCAGTTAAAATGACACACAGTCACCGCAGGCTAGCACACAGTACTCCTCAGCAAATTCTGGCATCCGTGAAATAATCTCAGCACCACTACAGTGACAGAGCGCGGCCACTTTAATTGAATGTGCTTGCAAAGCCTTCACCGTAAACTCAATTCTCGCGGCTTCCGCCTTGGCCAGATGTAGTCCACCAACTAGGGCGTAAATTGGCTGCTCAAAGTTCTCACGAACGGTATCGAGGATATTTACAATGCCACGGTGAGCACAGGCGACCAGGACAACCAAGCCTTTTTCGCTTTCCAGCACCAGGATAATCTCATCATTAAAATCATCCGGCACCATCTCCCCTTTGACCTCTTTAACTCGCTGCGGGTCGAGTTTTTCATAGTCGTTCCGGAGTGGGAAACCCTGGAGCAAGTAGATACCTTTAGACAATTTATAAAGGCCCTCAAGCTCGTGTAAATCCCGGCCCGCTCGGTCGAGGAAATAGCGACTAAAAGACAGACCCTGGTCGCAGTATTTAATCCCAGCCTTGACATACTTCCGGTCAAAGGCGCCAGGCCCAGCATAAAGAGTCGACTTCAGACCATCTTTAACAAAGGCCGGGTAACCGGAACCATGGTCATAGTGACCGTGACTCAAAATTGCATAATCAATCGGACCAAAGACGGCATCTAGGCGCATCGCATTGCGCAAAGTATCCGAACCTGAACCAAAGTCAAAGAACATCCGTTTCAAATCCGTCTCGACCAAAAAGGAGAGACCCTTCTTAGCTTCTAGACTTGCTTGCCGGGATAAATTATCCTCCATCAGCACCGTAATTTTTATTTCTCTCTTCATCTCACACCTCTCGCGCTTCATAAATCTAAATCACTTGCAAAAGATCTTTGAAGCTTCAGCTACTAAAGCTTTTAGATTTGACTAGCTTTGCAAGATAGCCAGAGTTATTTTAAGCTTATAAACAGCGAAACATCTTGGATTATACCACGAAATTCTTTTTATATAAGCATAAAAACGAATTTTTAAAGAACGTGAGGGAAAGAATGAAAATAATTGTCTTAGATGGCTATACCTTAAACCCAGGTGATTTAAGCTGGTCGAACTTTGAAAGCTTAGGTGATTTCAAAGCCTATCCGCGGAGTAGCCCGAGTGAAGTTCTAGAAAGAATTTCCGATGCGGATATAATTCTCAATAATAAATGTAGAATCGATGCCGAGGTTTTAAGCCAGGCGAATAAATTAAAATACATCGGCATGTTATCGACCGGCTATGACGTCCTGGATTTAGCAGCGATCAAGCAGCGCGGGATTGTTGCAACGAATATCCCGGAGTACGGCAGTGCTGCTGTGGCCCAGATGACCTTTGCCCTGCTTTTAGAAATTACTAATCAAGTCGCCTTACACAGCGCCTCGGTGCATCGTGGTGAATGGACTCAGGCAAAAGACTTCTGCTACCAGCTCGCCCCCTTAACAGAGTTACAGGGACTAAGCATCGGTCTTGTCGGCTTTGGCAAGATCGCCCGGGCTGTCGCGAAGATCGCATTAGCCTTTGGGCTGAAGGTAATTGCCACTAAATCCACGCAGGCAGTCGACGAAGAGCTTTCAGCTCAAGTTGACTTTGCCGAACTTGATACGGTACTCGGCGCAGATATAGTCTCCCTCCACTGCCCCTTAAGTCCAGAAACTGAATACATCATTAACCGCAGAACTATTGGCAAAATGAAGGACGGGGCAATTTTACTCAATACTGCAAGAGGCAAGCTCGTCGATTCAAAAGCCCTCGCAGAAGCAATTAAAAGTGCTAAAATCCGCGCCGCTGGACTCGATGTAACAGAACAAGAGCCAATCCCTGCCGATAATCCCTTGCTCGGCCTCGAAAACTGCTTCATCACACCGCACATCGCCTGGGCTGCAAAGGAGAGCCGAGCTCGGCTCATGGAGATGGCTTTTGAAAATCTCCAGGCCTTCTTAGAGGGTAGTCCAATCAGGCAATTATAGTCTGAATTTAGGGCGGGTATATTTAAAGTATTTTATGCATATTTCCCTTGATTAATTTGCATATCAATGTTATCCTACGGTCAAAAATTATAAGAGGTACTTAATAATGTCTAAAAGTAATGATATAGATGAGAGTAAATTAAGCTCAAAATTATTCTTAGAATCTTTGGCTGAGACGCGACCCGCTACACTAAATGAGATGCCGAATTTTGAAATTTACATGGATCAGCTTTTAGCCTACATTGATCGACAGCTAATCACTATCAATAAAGATCAGGGCTTGACCGCCGCTATGGTCAATAATTATATCAAGCAGGGACTAGTCAGTAGGAGTAGTAATAAACGCTATACCCGTAAGCACATCGTAGAATTGACTTTAATTCAGAGCCTTAAAACCGTACTGCAAATCAAGGAGCTATCTAGCTTGCGCGAAGCCTTTGGCGATATTGAGCACAGTAATATCTACGAGCTCTTCTTAGAGCAATTGGATCATGAGCTAAATCTCTGCGCTGAAGAATACAAGTCACTAGAGGATTTAGAGTCGAGTGAGAAGGCTTTAATCTTTGCTTTAAGAGCCTATGCAAATCTCCTCTGCTGCCGGCAAATCATTGCACAGATGGAGGATTAGATTAAAGCAGCCTGGGTCGTGGACTAGGCAGATTTTACTTTAATAAGTGAAAAATTTAAGAGCTTAGATGATAAATCTAAGCTCTATGTTTCGCTAGGAAAAATACTATTTTCTAAATTGGCCTAGTCTTGGAGCAAAGAAAAACCGCTCTCGCTAATTTCCTTAATCCGAGCAGCGGCATAAACATCGTAGCCATTTTTTCTCAGCATATCGCCTCCACCTTGGAAGGCTTTCTCGATTGCCACAGCAACCCCAGCAACCTCTGCCCCAGCCATTTCCACCAGGGAAATTAGGCCTTGCATGGCGCAGCCATTGGCCAGAAAGTCATCCACAATCAGCACTTTCATTCCGGCTTTAATTAAATGCTTAGCAATCGCTGCTGTATATGTTTTCTGCTTAGTATAGGAGCAAACTTTACTACAGAGCAGTTCTCCAGATAGATTTAGGGACTCATGCTTTTTCGCAAAGGCGGCATTAACTCCAATAGCTGCTGCTGTCAGTACTGCGATGGCAATACCCGAGGCCTCTATGGTTAAAACTAAATCAATCTTGCGGTCTTTGAAATGACGCGCAAAGTCGGCGCCTAACCAGCTCAGTGTCTCAATATCCAAGCCCTGGTTTAAGAACGTATCAACCAGGAGGATATTCCCGGGCAGCACAGTCGATTCGGAGCAAATCTTAGCCTCTAAAAAGTTCATATTCTCCCCTTCTTCATATAGAGCATTGGCCCCATAACACTCTGTGCTAAGGGGCCAATTTGTGTGGTTGCGGAGGGGGGATTCGAACCCCCGACCTTCGGGTTATGAGCCCGACAAGCTACCAGCTGCTCCACTCCGCGATATTTATTAAGCGAATGGTGGTGCTCGCGGCCGGAATCGAACCGGCACGAAGGATTAGTTCGACGGATTTTAAGTCCGTTGCGTCTGCCAGTTCCGCCACGCGAGCGTCGCTGTCGCCTAATGCTTTGCCACTATATCAAATTTAAATTTGCTTGTCAAACCTGAAAAGCAATTAGACCCCTCAGCCAAGTCCGCAAGATTTGGCTAAACCAAGGAGTAAGCAGATTACTGCCGCAGCTAAAAGCACCCAAGAAACGGCCTCCGGGAGCTTGCTGAAGCGCTCAACTGCGAAATACACTACAATTAAAATTAATCCAATAATCAGGAATATCTCTCTACTGCTCATAGACTTTCCTTTCGTAAAAATACATAAAGACTGCTGATGCGATAATTAAAAGATAGCCGAAAAGACCCGTGAGATCCGGCAATTCCGCAAAAAAGATAAGGCCTAGGATTGCGGCAAAGGGTATCTGTGCGTAATTGTAGATCGAAATCGAACGAGCTGCCGCATAGCGGTAGGCCTGGGTTATACCGAGCTGCCCGAAACTAGCAGCCAGGCCAGCCAGGAGTAAAAAGACTAATTGCCTACTGCTCATGCTGACGTAATTGGCTAAGGCAAAGGGTAAAAGCACGACAATCGAGAAGGCCGAAAAGAAAAAGACAATAAAGGCCCCGGATTCACCTAAGAGCCCCAGCTTCCTCACGTAGGTATAGGCTAGGCCCGCTGTTAAAGCTCCGAGCACTGCTAGAAGATGGGCTAGGCCTAGGGCTGTGCCACCGATCTCCGGCTTTAGGATTAGGGCCGCCCCGCCAAAGGCAATGATTAAACTGATCAACTGATAGGCTTTAATTTTTTCTTTCAAAATTACAGCCGAGGCCAAAACAGCAAAAAATGGAGAGAGCTTATTTAAGCTATTCGCATCGCCAAGTGGCAGGTGGTCAATTGCGTAAAAATTTGCAATTACCCCAATCGTGCCAAAAGTCGCTCGCAAAGATAAAGGGAGCCAATGATGTGGCCCCCTTAAGGCAGTACCTGAGCGCAAGAGAATCAGGGCTGCAAAAGCGAAAGATACGAGATTCCTAAATAAAGCTTTCTGCGCTGAGGGCAGGTCACCTGCCTCACGGACAAAAACTGCCATAATCGCAAAGGCGAAAGCCGAAAGTAAAATATATAAAATACCCTTCTTGCGATTTTCTACTCCTGACATTTATCCGCTCCCATCT
>JAUNVR010000017.1:0-16851 GCA_030537595.1 Eubacteriales bacterium | reverse complement strand
TCTGCACCTGCTAAAGGTGCGCCTACTTCTACCTCGTCGAGACTACTAGTAGTCTTTTCTTTTTCCTTAGAACAAGCAGCCAGTGCAAAAACTAGGCTTAGAGCTAAACAAAGTGCAATATATTTTTTAATTTTCATTAGTAAACCTCCCGGTTTAAGTTTAGGTTATCAGGCTTAAAGTCCAAAGCGATAGTTCAGAATCTTATCAACTAAGCCGTTGCAAAATAACCTGAAAGCAAGAGTACACCCATAATAATCATTAGTACAGCACCGACTATGGTTGTGTAACGCATGACATTACGCTTCTGTCTAAAGAAGGCTAGGACCTTTTGCGTAAAGAGTCCAAGCAGGATGAAGGGCAAGGTGAAGGCCAAGGTGTAGACCAGCATCAAAAGTAGGCCTTTGGCCAAGGTCGAAGCATTGGCGACCAGGACAATCACCGAACTCAGAATCGGCCCGATACAGGGAGTCCAGGCAAAGCTGAAGCTAAAGCCGAGCAAGAATGCAATCAGGGGATTCATCGCGTATTTATCAAGGTTAAAACTGATCCGACGCTCACGACCGATGGACTTACCCCGTAACTGCGAAATTAATTGGAGCACGCCGAGGACGAGAATAATAGCCCCGCCAATTCTACTGATGGTGTTACCGTGACGGCTGAACCAATTCCCAAAAGAGCTGGCTGCAAATGCAAGTAAGAGATAAACGAAGCTAATCCCTAAGACAAAAGCCAGGGTGTTCAGCATGGTTTTCCGCTTCTGCTTCCGCTCGAGACGACGCACCGCCTCCGCATCAGACTGATCAATCTCATCACCATCTACCGAGCCCGATAAATAACCCATATAAAGGGGGACTATCGGTAGGACACAGGGTGAAAAGAAGGCCAAAAGGCCGGCAATAAAAACTGCTGCGAAGGATAATGATTCGTCCGTGGACAGCATCTGCAATACAAGTGGTAGTTTGAAAAACATAAGTTTACCTGTTCTCACTATACCTTTCTCTAAAAAGTATTTAACTTTGAGTCATAGAAAACACCAGCTACAACTATCGTCCATCTCCTTAGACTAATTAGTAGCATCATAGCTTTTATCCGAAAGACTCTCGGTAATTATTGTTACTTAGCGCTCCTCGCGGAAGTAATTGACGCCGCAGGACTTTGGCATCCGATGCTCTTTTGCTTGCCTGATTGATGTAAAGATCAGGACAAAGATAGTTACGACAAAAGGCAGCATACCATAGAGCTGAAGGTCGAGGCCAGGAATTCTTAAATAAAGACTGAGAATTGTTAGCCCGCCAAAAATGATCGCGCAATAGATTGCTCTTAAAGGTGACCAGGTTGCAAAAATAACCAGGGCCACAGCCAACCAGCCGTAGCCGGAAACACATTCAGGTACCCAGATACCCTTCTGGTTAACCATCGACATGTACATGCCACCAATGCCGCAAAGGCCGCCGCCGATAATTGTCGCCAAATACTTACTCCGAATCACCCGAATGCCGGCCGCATCAGCAGCCGCAGGATCTTCACCAACAGCCCTGAGCTTTAGGCCTGCCCTAGTCCGGTAGAAAACTACTGCCATCACAATCGCCACAATAAAGGCAAAATAGACCAAGAGATTGTAGTTAAAAAACAACTTGCCAACAATCGGTAAGGAGGATAGATAAGGCAAATCAAGCTTGGCAAAAGCGGCCTTAGTTGGATCTGCACAGGTCACATAGCCACCGGCTTTATGACTTAAAACCTCACCAAAGAATTTAGCAAATCCCGTCCCGAAGATAGTTAAAGTCAAGCCCGTGACATTCTGATTCGCCCGTAAAGTAATGGTCAAGAAGGCATAAATCAGAGCGCCCAGAGAGCCGACAATGAAGGAAATAATTAAAGCCATAAACGCAGCCGGCCAGCCGGGAGCGATTAATTTTTCTGTATACCAGGCAGCTGCTAAGCCAGAAACAGCACCCATGTACATCATGCCCTCAACACCAAGGTTCAACTGGCCGGATTTCTCAGTCAAAATCTCACCCAGGGTAGCCAATAATAAAGGAGTACCTGCTAAAACTGCTGCATTAATAAAACTAATCAAAGTCATTATTTGCTCTCCTTCCGATACGGCTGATGCTCACCTTCAGCCTTTAGCTCACTACGTCCACCTAGCTTGAAGCGCTGTGGACCACGCTTTTGGCTATGCAGCTTATAATGTAAGAAAAACTCTGAGCCGAGCACAGCAAAGAGGATTAGACCTGAAAGTAAGTTTGCGGCTGAAGCTGGAATGCCCATGGTTGACTGAATCGAGATTGAACCCTTCTGCAAAATCGCCAGGCCCAATGAGACCAAAACCATCACAAAGGGATTCAGCTTCGCCAGCCAGGCCACAGTAATTGCAGTAAAGCCAACTCCCCCTGCCGTGCCGTCCGTCAGCGCACTATCCGCACCAGCGACTTGGAAGAAGCCGACCAGTCCAGCTATCCCAGCCGAGATAAAGATAGTCCTTAAAATCACTCCAGGAACATTCATGCCGACATAGCGTGCAGTCTGGATGGAGTCGCCAATAATTGCAATCTCGAAACCATGCTTTGAGCGCTTCAAATAAAACCAGGCTAGAACTACCAGAATTAGCGCAAAGAGCCAACCTATATGCACCCCGAAAAGCTTAGGTAAAACCTCCGCATCGCTGAGCGGGCGAATCTTCGGGAAACGTGTTCCCGGGTCCTGCCAGGACTTGCGATATTGCAAGAAACGCACCCATTGGAGGGCAATATAGTTCAACATCAGGGTGAAAAGGGTCTCATTCGTACCCCAGCGCACCTTAAAAAAGGCTGGAATTAAGCCAAATAGTCCGGCAAAGAAAAAGGCCAAAAGAGCCATCAGGACTAACTTAATCAGAAGCGGTAACTGTGGCAGGTAAATCGGAATAATCATGCTCGCAAAGCCACCGATTAAAATCTGCCCCTCGGCCCCGATATTCCAGAACTTCATTTTGAATGCAATGGCCACAGCGATACCACAAATCAGCAGCGGGATCGCCATTTTTACAGTTTCTTTTAAGGCTGTTGCAGAAGCCAATGAGCCAGTTATAATCTGCCGATAGACGGAAAATGGATTATGCCCTAAGGCCCAGACCAAAAGCGCCCCAAGCAGGAGGGAGGCAAAAATGGCTGCCAAATAAACTAAAATTGCCTTTAGCTGGCTCGGCGGATCTCGTTTCACAATATGAATTAAGGGAGGCTTGCTCCGCCGGAAATTGACTTGATCTTGTGCCCGCAAATCTGGCTGAGCTCCTAAGTCAGACTGCTGTTGTTCTAAGAGTTTTTGCTGCTCCAGATTCTTCCCCATTACTCGGCCTCCCCACTATAGATATTGGCACCTGTATAAGTGACATTTTGGCCCTCTGAATTATCCGCCAGACGGTCCTCCTCAATCAGCTTATCCACCTCTAATTGAGTCTTCCCTGCCATCATCAGACCAATTGCCTCTTTGGAATACAATCTTGGGTCAAGTAAACCCATCTGCTCACCATCTGCGAGAACTAAGAGGCGATCTGAAATGGACATTAAAACGTCGAGGTCCTCACCAATGAAGATAACTGCAACTCCCGCTTGCTTCTGCTGATTTAGTAGGCGGTAAATGGTGAGTGATGAATTGATATCTAGACCCCGTACTGGATAGGCCACAATTAGAAGTTCTGGTGCAGAGTGAATCTCACGCCCGACTAAAACCTTCTGCACATTGCCACCGGAGAGACGCTTAATCGGAGTTCTAATGCTCGGCGTATCAATTTCGAGCTCCTGAACTAGGTCCTCCGCCATCTTTGCCGGTAAGACTCGGTCGACAAAGGGGCCTGGCAAGGCTCGGTAATTCTTCAGGGAAATATTGTCAACAATATCTAAGGACGGCGCTAGACCCATGCCGAGGCGATCTTCTGGCACGAAGGCCATCGAGATTCCGCGCCGGATAATTTCTCTCGGGTCCATCCCGACTAGATTTTCGTCGACCACAAGCTCACCGCGTTTTTGGCGCAGCAAGATTGAGCCACCAGAAACCGGATAAAGCCCAGTAATCGCCTCACAAAGTTCTTTTTGGCCGGACTTAGAAACACCTGCGATGCCGAGGATTTCACCCTTGGCCGCAGTGAACGAAATTTGCTTTAAAACTTCGCGTCCACTCTGATTCAGGCAGGTTAGATTATGGACAAAAAGACAGTCTTCCTTAGTCTTGACCTCAGGTCGTTCAATCGCTAGATTCAAGCGGCGACCGACCAGAGCCTCACCCAGGGCCTTGGGATTAGTTTCCTTTGTATTCAGGCAGCCGACTCGGGCCCCCTTGCGCAGAATTAAAACCCGATCTGAGAGGGTCATAACCTCATCTAACTTGTGGGTGATAATAATAATCGACTTGCCTTCGTCGCGCATCTTCTCCAAAATCGCAAAGAGTCTTGCGCTTTCTTGGGGCGTTAGGACCGCGGTTGGCTCATCTAAAATGAGGATCTCCGCGCCGCGATACAAGGCTTTAATTATCTCGACCTTCTGCTTTTCAGAAACGGTCATATTATAGACTTTTTTATTCGGATCCAGGTCAAAACCATAGCGCTCTGCCAGGGCGCCAATTTCAGCTGCTATTTTCTTGCGGTTGAGAGCACCATTTTCTAAATCACTCAAAATAATATTCTCAGCTGCAGATAATACTTCGACCAGCTTAAAGTGCTGGTGAATCATGCCTATTTTCTTGGCAAAAGCATCGCGTGGTTCGCGGATGATAATCTCTTCACCTGCTAAGAAAATCTGACCCGCATCCGGATAGTATAGACCGGATAAAACATTCATTAAGGTAGATTTACCACTGCCGTTCTCACCTAAAAGAGCGAGTATTTCACCCGGATACAGCTCTAAATCCACCCCTGCCAAAGCCTTTACACTGCCGAAACTCTTTTCGATTTTCCGCATCTCCAGTAGCGGTTTTCTCTCCACAAGCATTCTCCTATAAAAGGCTAGAGGGTCCGGGCGGACCCTCTAGTGATATCAAATCTATTCAAATACAGTGATACCTTCTAATACGTGCTCAAAAGCCGGGGCTGATTGCTCGTCAAGATAGACTTCACCCTCGGCCAGAATTTCCTTACCCTGATTGTCGTTTAAGGGACCGGTAAAGACTTCATAGCCGTCCTCAACAATCCGCTTCCGGGCAGCCTCGACTGCTTCAGCAGCACCTTCTGGTGCCAGCTCGGATAATTCTGTGATATCAACAACACCCTCTTTGAGACCTTCTGACCAGTCCACGGGAATCTCCTCACCATTGATGTACTTATCAATAGCAAAGAGGAGGTAGCGCGACCAATCCCAAACAGCTGAGGTTAAGCTAGCATTCGGTGCAGCTTCACGCATGTCAGAGTTGTAACCGATGTGGAGCACACCGTTGGCCTCGGCTGTAGTTGCCGGTGCGGTAGAGTCACAGTGCTGACCGATGACATCACAGCCCTTATCGATAAGCGCCTGAGCAACCTGCATTTCTTTAGTCGGATCGTTCCAGCTCATGGTGTACATGACCAGCATTTCAACATCAGGATTGACTGACTTTGCACCGAGGTAGAAAGCATCATAGCCTGAAATACACTCTGCAAAAGGCATTGCGGTGACGTAACCGAGCTTATTGCTCTTGGTGGCTAAGCCGGCAACGATACCTGAAAGATAGCGAGCTTCGTAGATTTTACCGAAGTAGTTGTGCATGTTTGCGAGGCCAGAGCTTTTGGCCTTAAAGCCAGTGGCATGACAGAATTCGATTTCCGGGAAATCCTTAGCCACTTTAATGCAGTAATCCTCAAAGCCAAAGCTGGTTGCAAAGATAATGTTGCAGCCCTGCTCTGCCAGCTCGCGAATGGCGGTCTCACAAGATGCACCTTCTTCAATATTATATTGATTGATAATCTGGTCATCTCTTAAGCCTAGGGCTTCTTTCATCTTTAAAGTGCCCAGATTGTGATTATAGGTGTAGCCCATGTCAGAGGGGTCAGAAATATGGACAAAACCCAGTTTGATATTTTCCAGGGTGACCTTTTCCCCTGAGCCTGACTCTTGACCTGCTGGCTCAACAGCCTCTTCTGCAGGCTGTTCATCTTTGACCTTTTCTTGCTCACCACAAGACACTAAAGCTAGTAGCATTAGGCTTGCCAGTAAGATTGCGATAATTTTTTTCATGCTTTCCTCCTCAGAAATAACTCTGCGGTCAGACTCAGTGGACCGACCGAAGAGCTAATTTTACCATAATTACTTTAATTTGGTGAGTAAATCACCTGCTGCTGCCTCATCTAATAAAAGCTTCACATTGGGGTGGAGCTGCAGAATTGAGGCAGGTAATTCGGGGCTTACAGGGCCGAGCACAGCTTGCTGCACTGCAGCTCTTTTCTGTTCTCCGCTGACCAAGAGTAAAATCTCTTTACTATCGAAAATTCCGGCCATACCCATGGTGATTGCCTGGCGCGGTACCTCCTCCTCAGTTTCAAAAAAGCGGGAGTTTGCGGCAATTGTATTCTCGGTCAAATCAACCAGGTGGGTGGGGGCAGTAAAAACTGAGTCTGGCTCATTAAAACCAATGTGTCCGTTCTCACCCAGCCCGAGAATCTGCACCGTCCGTTGACCTAGCTCTTGTAACTTTGCCTCATATTCACGAGCTGCAGCCCTTGCCTCTTCTGGATCTTTCATCTCAGCGCGCGGGAAATAACTTTGCTCTGCCTTTAAGCCGAGTCCAGCAAAGAGTTTTTCACGCATAAAATATCTGTAGCTTTGCGGATGATTTAATTCCAAGCCGAGATATTCGTCGAGATTTACAGTTTTAATTTGGCTAAGATCGGGTAATTCAGCTTTGCGCTCAATTAGCTCGGCATAGAGGCCGAGTGGTGTGGAGCCGGTAGCCAGACCATAAACACCGGCTGGTTCTGCCTGGATTAATTCCAGGACACGGTTTGCTGCAAATTTACTAAGCTCAGCATAATCCTTAAAAACTTTGACTTCCATAAGATCCTCCTTTGAAGCCTAAAGGCTGCCTGCTGGCAGCCTTTAGCAAAGTATTTAATTGCTTTATAAGTCGACGGCAAAAAGCGCCTCTCGAATAATTTCAACCACTGAGGGATGGGGGAAGATTTGCCTCCGCATCGTCTCGAGATCCAATTCCAGGGCAATCATCAGGCCAGCCGAGAAAATAATCTCAGAGGCATAGCTGCCAATTATATGAGCACCAATCAGGGTCTTTTTATCAGTTGAAATCAGCAGTTTGCAAATCCCGTCTCCCCGCTCATTTTCTGCCATATAGCGCCCCGAGAAGTTCATCGGCAGGACTACTTCCTTGAAGTCCAAGCCTTTGGCTCGTGCTGACTCTGAACTTTCGCCAACCGAAGCAAGCTCGGGCTGAGTATAGATGACCGAAGGAACTGCATTGTACTTAATCTCATCCTCAATGCCTAACATATCATGCACTGCAACCTCGGCTTCACGATAGGCCGTATGTGCCAGCATGATACCACCGCTTAGGTCGCCAATGGCCCAGCAGTTTTCAACATTGGTACGACAGTGCTTATCAATCTTTACGACGCTGCGATCTAATTCTACTCCGATACTTTCGAGCCCATTATTTAGGCCCTGGGCACGGCGCCCGATCGAAAGTAGGACCTTGTCGCAGTCGAGCTCGATCGCTTCGCCGTCTTTTTCATAAAAGACCTTACCCTCTGCAAAAGCAGTGACCTTTGCCTCGAGTTCGAAGACGATACCCTTTTTCTCTAAATTTTCCTGGAGAATCTTTGTCAGCTCGCGGTCAGTATTGCCAGCAATGTGATCTAACATCTCGATGACTGTGACTTTTGCCCCGACGCCGGCGAAATAGGCAGCCATTTCTAAACCGATGACGCCGCCGCCCACGATTACTAAGTGCTCGGGAATCTCGTTTAAATCCAGAATCTCCCGGTTAGTCATGATTTGACCAGAGGCTATGCCTTCTTCTACACCCGGTAAGGGGATAACGATGGCTTCTGAACCCATGGCCAAAATTAAATTCTCTGCCGTGTATTCTGTCCCGTCCGCGGTGACCACAAACTTACCGTCGCGTTTTCCACTGACCTTCCCCTCGGCGTTGATTACTTCAACTCCGAGATCTCTCAGCATCACCTTAACACCACCAACTAGACGCTTGACTACACGGTTTTTCCGTTTCACAACAGCCTTTTGATCAATTTGGGCATTTTCTGTAGTAACTCCAAAAGCCTTGCTATCTAGGGCATGCTCATAGAGCTTGCCGGAATTCAGAAAACTCTTCGAGGGAATGCAGCCCTCATTGAGGCAGACGCCTCCGACTGCACGTTTTTCGATTAGGCAAACTTTCTTACCGGCTGATTGGGCACGCTCGGCAGCTAAGTAACCGCCTGGCCCGCCACCCAAAACAATGAGATCGAACATACATTAACTCCTTTTTGCTCAGGTCTCGCTGTTGCGGAAACTCACCGCACGCCCACAGCCATAAGGACTGCGGGTCAGCGAAATTTGATGATTTATAACTCATACTAGCACAAAAAAAGACTGTCGCGCGACAGGAGTCGTACGACAGTCTGATTTTATTACTTTGAGCTGCTGCTTAGCGGGAGAAGAACTCAATAACCAGCTGGTCATTAATCTCAACCGGTAACTCTTCACGCTCGGGCAGTCTGCTTAAGGTCGCAGACCAAGCTTCTTGGTCGACTTCGAGGTAGGGCAGGTTGAAACCACCCATCTCCTTAAAGTTTTCCACAAAAGGCTCAACCTTACGGGATTTTTCTTTCAGGGTGATAACGTCACCAACCTTAACCTGGTAAGAAGGTATATCAATCTTCTTGCCGTTGACACGGATATGACCGTGGGTTACGAGCTGACGTGACATTCTGATGGAATTACCAAAACCTGCGCGATAAACGAGGTTGTCGAGTCTGCACTCGAGGGTCTTCATCAGAGCATCACCGGTTTTTTCCTTGCTCTTACGAGCATCTTTGTAATAGCGCAGGAGCTGCTTCTCGAAGATGCCATAGTAGGCTTTAATCTTCTGCTTCTCAACCATCTGAATACGATATTCAGTAGGCTTACGGCGAGAACGGGCAGCCACCGAATCCATACGCTTCATTGCTTTTGGATGTCCGCAGGTGTTCACGCCAAGCCAGCGGCATTCCTTAAATCGGGGTCCTCTTCTAGTAGCCATGGGTTTCCTTTCTTTTCTGCGCTCCAATAATTTATTTATTCTTTATATAGTGTGCGGATGCGCAGTTTCAATTACTGGCAGCTTCTCTGAGCCAGCAACAAGGGATTATATATACTTTTTATCTAGACGTCAAGCCCGGCTCGTCAATTCGAACTAATGCTCAAGCATTTTTGGCCTAGCTTGGAGTAGATTCACCAATTATAAGGCATCTTAAAAAATTCTCAAGAAATCCCTATATGCAAGCTAGCCCTTTTGATTAATAATAAGTGCAATCTTGGAGTCGAGGCAGTTTTATCTTGTGCGCAGATTCCAGGCAGCGAGCCAGACAATTCTACTAGCTAAAGGTAAGGATATAAATTATGTTTGAATCGATTAAATACTTTTTTCGTGGAATCGAAGACGGGATGCCCTTTGAGTTTTTTAGCTTCCCGCATCTTTTAGCAATTCTTATTTTATTTTCGGGTGCCGTTTGGATTATCAAAAATCAAAAGCGCTTGAGCCAGAGTAAAGAAGGCCCTATCTTGATTAAGTCAATTGCCGTCTTTCTCTTAATCACGCAGCTGCTGAAGTATTTTTGGGACATCGCTTCAGGCCATTTCAACCTCGATATTGGTTTGCCTTTATACCCCTGTCGAATTGCGATCTGGCTGCTGCTTTTAAGCACCCTCTTCAAACGCAAGTCAACCTGGCCCCTAGCCTTTGTCTGGGGACTTTTAGGTTCAATTGTGGCAACCATAATTGCTGACCCCTATCCTTTTGTCTGGCCGCATTATACCAATCTCGAATTTTTCACCACCCATATCGGAATGGGCTGGTTAATTCTCTTGCAAATTGTGATTTACAAGCCGCGTTTCGAGAAGCAGCAAATTCGCGCACTGATTTCTCAAACTAACATCTTCCTCTTACTGTCCTGGCTCTGCAATGTCGTCTTAAACTTCCACGGCTACGATGTAAATTACGCCTACCTCTTTGCACCTCCTGAGTTTTTATCCGCCGTGATTCCTGCAGGTCTGCCCTTTACCCTGCTGATGGTCGTGGCCTACAACCTCTTTGTCTCTGCGATGTTCCTCCTCGGCAAAGCTGTGACCACGAAGTATTATGCTTTGGAGCGCGCCTAGTCGCTTCTGCTCTTTTTTGTTAAGCTTAGGCCAAGATAAAAATTAGCATTTTACAAAGCGCAAAAAAGCAGCCTTTAAGGCTGCTTTAGAACGATAGCAGGTGTTACTCGATGAAAATTAAAAGATTTTTTAATGACTTGGCCAAATGCTGGCCCGGCCTGATTTATATTGTCAGCTTCGCTCTTTTTTCGCCGATTATGGGGCTGGTCAACCGCCCCTTTGGTACTGTGCGTAATTTAGCTTCGATTGTCGATAGCTGGATTCCGTTTCGGGCGGAATTTATCTTAACCTACCATAGCTGGATGCCGAGTTTAGTGATACTCGGTCTTGCCTTCTACTACCAGGCGGTAAAGCCGCTCGCAAGCCCGGCAAGTTTAGCCGCTGTGCAGAGCAGTAAAGATTACCAGCTCTACCGTGATTTTTGTCTTTGCTTGCTACTCGGGCAGGCTTTAGCGCACTTCAGCTTTCCCTTCTTCCAAACAGCAGTGCCCCGCTATCAATTTAGCGAGGCACCGCAGGGTTTATTTGAGTTTTTAGTTGCTAAGACTTACGCAGTTGATAATCAATACTGTGGCTTCCCGTCAATTCATATGCTGACTTCTCTTTTGGCTATTTACTTCGTTTTTAAAAGCCAGTTTAAGACCTGGGTTAAAGCTCTCGTAGCAATCCATTTTAGCTTGATTATTGCCTCCACTATGCTGGTCAAGCAGCATGTCTTCTGGGATTTTCCAGGTGGCTTCATCTATGCCTGTATTGCCTTCTTCTGCCTGCCCTTAAACCGCAGACTTGCTAATCGTCTAGACCAGCGCATGCTCCGTTCACAGCAGCCTCGTGGCTAAATAAAGGAGTGGGGTAATCCTCATTAAAGCAGGCCGTACAGACTCCATCACCACAACAGCTAAATAATTCCTCGAGACTTAAAAATTCCAGACTATCGCAGCCAAAGAATTTGACCAATTCTTTGGCATTTAGATTTGCCGCTAAAAGCTGCTGCTTATTTTTGAGGTCGATACCATAAAAGCAAGGTGCTACCAGAGGTGGGGCAACAATTCTCAGATGGATTTCCCGCGCCCCTGCTTCGCGCATTAACTCAACAATTCGCTTTGCAGTCGTGCCACGTACGATTGAATCGTCAACCAAGATAATCCTTTTGCCCCGGACTATATCCGTAATTGCCGAGAGCTTTATTTTTACATTTGCAGCCCTCAGCTCCTGCCCAGGATTGATAAAGGTTCTGCCGATATAACGATTCTTAACTAGACCCATTTCGTAGGGCAGTCCCCGCGCTTCAGCGTAACCTGAGGCCGCTGATAAGGAGGAGTCTGGCACACCAATCACGATATCCGCTTCGACCTCGTCTCTTTGGCCGAGGACAAAGCCGGTCTGCCGTCTGACCTGGTGTACGTTATGCTCATCGAGCCTCGAATCGGGGCGGGCAAAGTAGACATACTCCATCGCGCAGAGCTTTTTCCTACGCTCTGCTGCTTCGACGTAAAAGTGGCTTTCGAAACCTTGCTTACCGAGCTTGATAATCTCTCCGGGGGCGACATCGCGTAAGAGTTTAGAACCGATTAGATTGAGCGCACAAGACTCTGAACTAATCACCCAGGATTCATCCATGCGCCCTAGGCAAAGCGGTCTGAGACCATTCTTATCACGGACAGCGTACATTGTATTCTTGGTCATGATTGCTAAAGAAAAAGCCCCAACCAATTGCTGACAAGCTGCAGAAATTTTTTCCAGCATACTGCCCTTGGCGCGCTGAATTAAATGGCAGATGACCTCACTATCTGTGGTCCCCTGGAAGATTGAACCCTTAAGTTCCAGCTCATAACGCAGCTCGGGCGCATTCACAATCTGTCCGTTATGGGCAACACAAAAGTCCCCCTGATGCGAACGCACCATGAGGGGTTGGGTGTTCTCTAAAATATTCTCACCGCTAGTTGCATAACGCACGTGGCCTAAGGACTGGAAGGCTGGTTTCAGCTTCTCCAGATCCTCGGTTGACTGGAAGACATCATCGACCAGGCCACTGCCTTTGACCGTAGTAATAGAGCGACCGGCTGATGCAGAGATACCACAGGCCTCTTGCCCACGATGCTGGAGACTGTGCAAGCCTAAATAGACAAGGTCAGTCGCCAACTCATGTCGGTGTACCCCTATAATCCCACATTCTTCCTTCATTAAATTCCCCTTACTCGTTAAATAGAGTCTTAGTTTTTGTGGTAGTAGCGCTCACGCGAATTTCCGCTCTTCCCGCCTGCATGGGCATCAGATCTCAGCTTTTCAAAAACCGACTGGTCTGTGAAGGACTTATTAACTGTATCTGCAAAATGAATGTTATCTCTGGTCTTGCGCATCAGGTTCAATAAGGTTTCGGTCACTGCCGGCGCTTCCATTGAGGAGAAGGCACGACGAATTGACCAGACTGCCTCAAGCTCATCCGGATCGAGTAATAATTCTTCTCTCCGGGTCGAGGAACGCAGGACATCGATGGCCGGGAACACACGTTTTTCTGCGATCTTCCGATCGAGCACGACCTCCATATTGCCCGTACCCTTGAACTCTTCGAAGATTAGCTCGTCCATTCTCGAGCCTGTGTCGACTAGGGCGGTTGCAACAATGGTTAAGGAGCCACCAAATTCTATGTTTCGAGCTGCGCCAAAGAAACGCTTAGGGCCATAGAGTGCAGCCGGATCCACACCACCAGAAAGAGTTCTGCCAGAAGGAGTTACTGTTAGGTTGTAGGCTCTAGCCATCCGGGTAATCGAGTCTAATAATATGATTACATCATCTCCTAACTCGACTAATCTCATCGCTCTTTCTAAAACCAGCTCAGTCACCTTTACATGGTTCTCCGGGGTTTTATCGAATGTAGAGTAGACTACTTCTCCATCTATGCTCCGCTGCATATCCGTGACTTCTTCCGGGCGCTCATCGATTAGCAGGACAATCAATTTAGCCTCTGGATTATTGTGCTTAATCGCATTGGCAATTTTTTGCAAGAGGATTGTCTTACCGGCCTTTGGCGGAGAAACAATCATGCCTCTTTGCCCTTTCCCGATTGGCGAAATCAAATCGATGATTCGAGTCGACAATTCCTTACTTCCAGTCTCGAGCTTTAAACGCTCATTAGGATAGATCGGTGTCAAGCTATCAAAACGCGGCCGCTTAATCATCTTATCCGGAGTTCTACCGTTGACAGATTTTATATAATAGAGTGCCTCATAACGGTCATTATCACGCTGGCTACGTGAGGGCCCGGTGATTTCATCTCCAGGGCGTAGCTTAAAGCGTCTGATGTACTGGGGCGGGACGTAAATGTCATTTGGACCTTGCAAATAATTATCGAGCCTTAAGAAGCCGTAGCCATCAGGCATCATTTCGAGGATGCCCGTAACCATTCTTTGCTCACGTTCGCTAGTCTTATCGGGGGCGCCTTGCTCAGCTGTATCCGCCTTCTCAGAATCCTGTTCAGGACGCTCTTCAACTAGCTGCTTTTGAGTCTTTGCACGATTAGATGTCCGCTTCTCATGCTTATAGCTACGGCTTTTCTCAGCCTTATCTTCTCTCTGCTCGGAGTCAGACTCAGAAGTTCTAAGAGTCCGTGTTCGCTGTCTTTTTAATAAGTCATGAGCTCTCAGTTTGCGGCCTTCCTCAGTCTTTTTCGAAGCCTCATCTGCCACTGAATCGAGCGCACTCTCCTGGGGAGCTTCGGCTGCAATTTCCGCGAAGCGTTCTGCTGTACTTTGGGCCGCTTTAGCTTCAGAGAGCTTTTTCGCTTTGGCTTTCTCTTTAGCTTCCTGGATTGACTCCTGGCTGCGCTTACTGACCTTACTAGCTTCTAAGGTCTTTTTAAGGGCTGCTGCCTTTTCAGGCGATTGGACAGCTTCAGACTCAGCTTCAGGAGCGACTTTCGCTGACTCCCGCTGCTGCTCAGCCTGCTTTTTACTTTTTTTCTGAGTCTCTGCCTTAGTTTTCTTTGGCGGACGTCCAGGCGGCCTACGCGGCGGGATATCAGGGTGCTTACCATTCGGGCCGACTTGCTCTTCAAGCCAGGCTTTGATGTCGCCACCCGCAGCTACAACTTCTTCTACTTCCTCCAGAAAGCCCAGGAGCTTAGCCTTGCTTAGCTTACGCGCCTGACTGGGGATTAGCAGGTCTGACATTACGGCAATTTGTACTAAATCTTCTTTAGTCTTCCCTGCAAACTTCTTCTTTGGCATTAAATTTGCCTCCTCGATTTACTTAGCCCTTAACTGTGGTCGGACAGGGCATTAAATTTGTCCATAATATTCAGCGCCAGACCAGTACCTATGGCGACACAGGAGATCGGGTCCTCCGCGACAATTACGTCAATTCCGACCTTTGCTGAAAGCATTCGGTCAAAACCGTAGAGCAGAGCTCCTCCTCCGGTCATCACGATACCTCTCTGAGCAATATCCGCCATCAGTTCAGGCGGAGTTCTCTCAAGCACCGAGTGGACGGCCTCAAAGACCTGAGAAACAGGCTCTTCTAGGGCCTCCAACATCTCTGTCGAAGTCACATTGATGGTGGCAGGCATGCCAGTTATCAGGTTTCTACCGCGGACTTCCATCACTAGCTCTTCATCACGGGGATAGGCGCAGCCGATGTTAATTTTTAACTCTTCAGCTGTTTTCTCACCAATTAGCACATTATGCTTACGTCTGACGTATTTTATAATTGCTTCATCAAACTTATCACCTGCGACTTTTAAGGAAGAGTCTACGACCGGCTGACACAATGAAATCACAGCTATGTCAGTAGTTCCGCCGCCGATATCTAAAATCATCGAGCCATTGGCCTGGGTAATATCGATACCCGCCCCGATTGCTGCTGCAATTGGCTCTCTAATTAAATAAACGTCCTTCGCTCCTGCATGTTTGCAGGCGTCCTCGACTGCTTTTTGCTCTACTTGCGTAATCACTGAAGGAACGCAAACTACAATTGTCGGTCTGAAATATTTTGCCAAAAAACCAGTGTAAACCCGGCTTATAAAGGCTTTTAACATTACTTCGGTAACTTTAAAATCTGAAATCACTCCATCTCGGAGGGGGCGTATCGCTTCAACTACTCCTGGTGTCCGGCCGAGCATCAAACTCGCGGACTCACCGACGGCCAATACCTTCCCCGTACGAGAATTCACGGCAACGACTGCAGGCTCACGTAAGACAATGCCTTTGCCGCGTACATAAATCAGGACTGATGCTGTACCCAAATCAATCCCTATATTCATTCCTAGGGCCATTTTTACCTCTAATCACACTTACCATTGGTATCTGAGTAAGTAAATATATAAATGCACATCGTGCAGAAACTTCTAATTAATCACATCCGGCAGATAGCCGGTACGCCTATGATACAATAGGAAACAGCTTAGTACAAGCAAGTTTAGACGAATTAAGGATGACAAATATGTTACGTTGGCTAGCGATGTTGACGATGTTTATAGACCATTTGGGAGTCTATTTTTATGACTTACTACCGACCTGGCTATATGATTTAATGCGAGCTGTTGGTCGAATTGCAATGCCAATCTTTGCCTATTATCTGGCCAAGGGCTTTCGCCGTACCTCCAACTTATTATTTTATTTTCTCCGCCTTGCTGCGACAGCTGTACTGACGCATATTGTCGTTCTACACTGCTACACGCTCTGCGGCTTAAATACCCAGAGTCTAAAACCAAATTTTGTCTTCAACCTTTGCTTGGGTCTGCTTTTTTTGGCCGGTTGGGAATTAATCACGAAGTCATATCCTGAAGTCATGGTGAAGCTGCAGCCGGCGGAACCGAGCCCCGAGAATCCAAAGCTTTATCCCTATCAAGCGAGAATTACAGTTTTCGGATTCAAGCTCCAACCTAAACTTGGGCTTCTGATGGGTTCTATCTTGCTTTGCTTGAGCCTTTATCTGAGCTCTCATTATCAGGTTGCTTATGGGATTTACGGAATTTTCCTGATCTGGATTTTTTACTATGCAGAGGAAAAACAAAGCCTTATGGAACAAGAGCGTAGCGCCTTTATGCTCTTCTCCTTTATGAGTCTGCTTTTAATCAGCCTGGGCACTTTGCATTCTCGAGTGTTTAGCCGCGTCTCACCGACCCAGGTTTATGCCTTAATCTCGATTCCTATCATCTATCGTATCGGCATCCCCTATGATCAAGCCGCAGCTGAACTGCGCCGAGCTAAACTGGCTTCACGCCAGCTCAGCAGCAAGGCACTTGCACGGAAAAAATTTGTGAACCGACTGGTCTCCTACCTCTTTTATCCCCTACATTTTTATCTAATTATGTTTTTGCGCCTGGTCGTCTTTAAGGCCGGGGAGTTTTTTAGCTCATATTAACTTAGTTAATTGACAAGTAGCCGTGGCCCTCTCTATAATGAATAAGCTTATCAGCTAGATACGGAGAGTTGACCGAGTTGGCTGAAGGTGCACGACTGGAAATCGTGTTTGCGTCAAAAGCGCAACGAGGGTTCGAATCCCTTGCTCTCCGCCATTAATCCCCGTAGCGTCT
>JAUNVR010000003.1:100204-113982 GCA_030537595.1 Eubacteriales bacterium | reverse complement strand
GCGTCTAGGTATAGACGAGCGGGATCTGCTAGCCAGGCTGCTTTAGCCTCGGCAAAGTTGGAATCTAGATAGGGGTATTTTGTCTCCATAATTCACCTCATAAGCAGAATAGCCCCGGCAATTGCCGGGGCTTAATAATACATTGTTGCTTGCACTATTTAGGGGAGCTGATTAATCCAGGAATCCCTTATAGTGGCGCATCATCATCTGAGCTTCGAGTTGGTTGACAATATCCATTGCAACACCGACTACGATCAAGACACCGGTACCGCCGAACCAAATGGCTGTGGAGGTTTTGGTGATTAAACTCAGAAGACTCGGTAAGAGGACGATAAAGACCAGGAAGATTGCTTCAAACCAGGACAGTCTGCGTGCCGTTCCCTTGATGTAGTCAATGGTTGGGCGACCAGGACGAATACCTGGGATAAAGCCACCGTTTTTCTGAATGTTGTTGGCAATATCGTGCGGATTGAAGTTGATTGATGAGTAGAAGAAGGTAAAGCCAATGATAAACAAGGCATAGAGCACATAGTATAAGGGGTTCTCATTAAAGGTGTTGAACCACTGTGCTACCTTCCCCGTTGCTCCGAAGAGGTTAACCAATAGTGAGGGCATCATGATCAGCTGCAAGGCAAAGATCACAGGTAAGACGCCTGATTGGTTGACCTTAATCGGCAGGTATGAAGCCTGACCACCATAAACTTTTCGGCCAACTACGCGCTTTGCGTACTGCACCGGAACCTTCCGCTCCGAGCTTTGAATCCAGACGACCAGGGCAATGATGCCGACAAAAACGACAATTACCAAAAGGGTCAGTAGGATTGCTAAGACGCTGTTACGCATTGCCTGCCAGTTCAGGAATGAATAGTACAGGGCTTGGAGCATGGATGGGAGACGTGAAACGATACCGATGAAAATCAGGACAGAGATACCGTTACCGATACCCTTATCGTTAATTTGCTCACCTAACCACATGATGAATGCGGAACCTGCAGTAAAGCTGGTAATGACGACGAGGGCGTTGATCCACATGGGCATGGTGCTGGCTGCAGCAGTTCTGGTGTAGACCCAGTACATGCTTGACATGAAGAGAGCAATACCGATAGTCACATAACGGGTGATTCTTTGGATCTTCTTACGTCCCGCTTCACCTTCCTTGGACAGTCTTTCCAGGTAGGGAATTCCGACGGTCAATAACTGCATGATAATTGAGGCGTTGATGTAGGGTTGAATACCAAGCGAGAAGATGGATACTGCTCGGAACCCACCCGTACCAGAAATAATCTGCAAGAACTGACCGAGCTGACCGAAGCGGCCAAATAGTTCCGCGAAGGCCACAGCGCTGATGCCGGGCACGGGTACTGCCGCGCCCAGACGATAGATCAGCATTGCAAAGAATGTATAGAGAATGCGCTTGCGCAAATCCTCAATCCTGAAGGCATTTCTCAGGGTTTTAAACATTGAACCCATGATTACACCTCCTCTGCCGTGCCTCCGGCCGCCTCAATTTTTTCTTTTGCCGATTTTGTAAAGGCGGCTGCACGTACGGTAAGTTTACGCTCGAGCTCACCACGGCCCAGGATTTTGATTCCGTCGTTGACCTTAGGAATAGTCAAAATGCCCTTGTCATGGATACTCTGAACATCGACCACGTCGCCATCGGCAAAGCGGTTCAAATCTTCAATATTGATTTCGAAGTAATGCTTAGCGAAGCGCTTATTGTTAAAACCACGCTTTGGCATTCTTCTGAATAAAGGCATCTGGCCACCTTCGAACTGGGGTCTGACGCCACCGCCTGAACGAGCATTCTGGCCCTTGTGTCCACGGCCGGCTGTTTTACCATTGCCGGAACCGGGACCGCGACCTTTACGCCACGCTTTTTGGCGAGCACCCGCTTGGGGTTTTAATTCATTTAATTTCATCTCTACGCTCCTTCAACCTCTTCAACCTCGACGAGGTGAACGACCTTCGCAATCTGCCCACGTGTGGCAGCTGAGTCAGTCTGAATTGTGTAGTCGTTGACTTTCTTTAGTCCTAGGGCTTGGCAGACCTGAATCTGACGGGGCTTCCGTCCACTCAGACTGCGCACCAAAGTAATTTTAACTTGTGCCATGCTTACCTCCTACACGATCTCGGCAACTGACTTGCCACGTTTCTTGGCGACCATTTCCGGTGAATTCAGAGAAGCTAAGCCCTGAATTGCTGCGTTGGCCATGTTGTTTGCGTTTGAAGTGCCAAGTGACTTGGTCACGATATCGGATAATCCGGCTAATTCACAGATTGCACGAACCGGACCACCGGCGATAACACCGGTACCTTCTGGTGCAGGTCTCAACATTACTTTGCCTGCGCCGAAGTGGCCTGTCACAGGGTGAGGAATAGTGGTGCCAGAAATGGGAACCTTGATCAGATTCTTCTTGGCGTCCTCGATACCTTTGCGGATTGCATCAGGTATTTCTGCTGCCTTACCCAGGCCCTTACCGACTTGACCTTCACCGTCACCTACGATGACTAATGCGGTAAAGCGGAAGTTACGTCCACCCTTAACGGTTTTGGCAACACGACCAATGTGAATTACGCGTTCTTTGAACTTATCATCGGGCCGCTCACGGCGATCACGCCCACGGCGGTCTCCACGACCACGTCCGCGGCCACGACCACGCTGTTCACGGTTTTCTTCGTTCGCTACTTTTCTTTCTTCAGACATATCGCTCCTCCCAACTAAAACTTCAGACCGGCTTCTCGGCTGGCTTCAGCCAGAGCTGCAATACGCCCGTGGTAAATGTAACCTGAGCGATCAAAGACGACCGAATCAATCCCTTTTTCCAGGGCGCGTTCTGCGACTAGCTTACCTACTGCCTTGGCTGCTTCTAAATTATTGGACTTAGCCTCAATTCCCTTGTCCAGGGTTGATGCTGAAACTAAGGTGCAAGAATTGCTGTCATCAATAATTTGGGCATACAAGTGCTTGTTGCTGCGGAAGACACAGAGGCGCGGGCGCTCTGCAGTTCCGGAAATATCCTTGCGCACACGTGCGTGTTTGCGCTTACGAATCAAATTTCTTGAAACTTTGTTAATCATATCTATTCACGCCCCCTACTATTTGGCTGCGCCTGTCTTGCCTTCTTTCAGGCGGACAATCTCGTTATCATACTTGATGCCCTTACCCTTATAAGGCTCTGGCGGACGGACAGCACGGATCTTCGCTGCAATTTCACCAACCATCTGTTTGTCAGCACCTGAGACAATGATTTGTCCTGGCTTAGGTACTTCGAAGGTAATCCCTTCTGGTTGAGCGAAGCTGACCGGGTGGGAGAGGCCGACTGTTAAGACTAGATTACTGCCTTCCAGAGCTGCTCTATAACCGGTTCCGTTAACTTCCAAGGTCTTCTTAAAGCTCTCAGTTACTCCGACTACCATATTGTTGATCAGGGAGCGGGTTAAACCGTGTAGAGAGCGGTGAATTTTCGAATCTGAGGGGCGCTCGACAAGAATTTGATCTGCTTCGATCTTCACAATCATGTCGGGGTGGATTTTTTCTTGAACCACCGCCTGGCCTTTTTTAACTTCCATTACGCCGTTTTCGAGTTTAACTTCGACACCGGCCGGAATGGCAATTGGTTGTTTACCAATACGGGACATAAATATCTCCTTTTGCTCTTAAGATTGGGGCGCAGTTGACTACGCCTTTTCAGAGTTTTGGCGCTTACCAGACGAAGGCCATTACTTCGCCGCCGATGCCGGCAGCTCTTGCTTGCTTATCTGTCATCACACCTTGTGAGGTAGAGATTATTGCGATACCCAGGCCACCTAAAACTTGGGGTAGCTCAGAAGCGTTAGCATAGACTCTTAGACCGGGCTTGGAAATTCTCTTCAAACCTGAAATAACCGGCTTTAAATGCTCCATGTATTTCAGTTCGATAATGAGGTAGCCCTGCTTATTGTCTTCTTCCTCAGAAAAGTCTTTGATATATCCTTCATCCTTCAAGATCTTAGCGACTGCGCGCTTTAGATTTGAGGCGGGAATTCTGCAATCATCGTGTCCGGCACGTCCTGCGTTCCGAATCCGGGTCAGCATATCAGCAATTGGATCTGTAATCTGCATAGTATTACTCCTTTACCTACCAGCTTGCTTTACGCACACCGGGGATTTGGCCTTTGTGAGCCAATTCGCGGAAGCATAGACGGCAAACTCCGTACTTGCGAATATAAGCGTGTGGTCTGCCGCAAAGTTGGCAGCGGTTGTGTACACGGGTCGAAAATTTCTGCGGCCGCTTGGCCTTTACGATCATCGATTTCTTAGCCATCTTTGCCTCCTACTTTCTAAACGGCATACCTAGGCCTTCAAGTAAGGCCTTGGCTTCTTCGTCATTCTTAGCGGTGGTTACAATCACGATATCCATACCGCGGATCTTGTCAATGCTGTCATAGTCAATTTCCGGGAAGATTAACTGCTCTTTGGCACCTAGGGCATAGTTGCCACGGCCATCAAAGGAGTTCGGGTTTGCACCACGGAAGTCACGGGTACGAGGTAGTGAGATAGCAATCAGCTTATCTAAGAATTCGTACATTCTCTGGCCTCTCAAGGTGACCTTGCAGCCAACGTTCATGCCTTCACGAATCCGGAAGTTAGCGATTGACTTCTTGGCCTTTGTGATTACTGCCTTCTGACCGGTAATCACGCCCAGATCACGGGCTGAGTTTTCAATGGCCTTGGAGTTCTCCTGAGCATCTCTAACACCCATATTGAGAACAATTTTCTCGAGCTTGGGTACTTCCATAACTGAGCGGTAGGAGAATTGCTCCATGAGTGCCGGAGCTACTTCGTCTTGGTATTTTTGTCTTAAACGATTCACTGTTTCTCCTCCTATTTACGACCCTTTGAGATCACGTCGATGGTTGCATCGCAGGCCTTGCAGAAGCGGACCTTTTCGCCGTCGTTGCTAACTTTGCGTCCAACTTTTGAGGGACGTTTGCACTTCGGGCAGACCAGCATTACGTTGCTGGCGTCGATTGCTGCTTCCTGATGGATAATACCACCGGTCTGTGTTCTCTGGTCAGGGCGCTTGTGCTTTGTGACAATATTTACGCCTTCTACGATTACCCGATTTTTGGCCGGGATAACTTGTAATACTTTACCGCTTTTGCCCTTATCTTTGCCTCTCAGGACAAAAACGCGATCGTCTTCTTTAACATGTACTTTCATCGTGCTTCCTCCTAGAGTACTTCGGGTGCGAGAGAGAGAATCTTCATGTAGTTTTTCTCTCTCAGCTCACGGGCGATTGGGCCAAAGATACGGGTGCCTTGAGGTGTGCCGTCATCTTTGAGGATTACTGCGGCATTTTCGTCGAAGCGGATGGTTGAGCCATCGCGTCTTCTGACACCTTTTTTGGTCCGTACGACGACTGCTTTAACAACATCGCCCTTCTTCACAACGCCACCAGGTGTTGCTTCTTTGACCGAACAAACAATTACGTCACCGATATTGGCATAGCGACGGCCGGTACCGCCTAATACTTTAATGCAGTAGAGGCGACGTGCACCGGTGTTGTCGGCTGACTTTAAACTGCTTTCAACTTGAATCATGGTGTACTCCTTCCCTACTTAGCTTTCTCGATAATCCGGACTACTCGCCAGTGCTTATCCTTGGACAAGGGGCGGGTCTCCATTACTCTGACTGTATCGCCGATGCCACATTCGTTGTTCTCATCGTGGGCTTTCAGCTTCATGCTACGTTTGATGTATTTCTTATACAAAGGGTGTCTAACGTGCTCGGTGATGGAAACTACGACGGTCTTATCCATTTTGTCCGAGGTTACGATACCTGTTCTGCTTTTGCGCAGTGAACGTTCTACTGCCATCGTGTTTACCTCACTTTCTTGGCCAGCTCGGCCTCACGCATTACCGTTTTGACCCGAGCGATTTGACGCTTGACCTCTTTTAGTTGAAGTGGATTATCCAACTGTCTGGTCGCGTGCTGGAAGCGCAATTTGAATAACTCTTCCTTCAGTTCACGCAGCTCTTCATTTAGTTCTGCTGCAGTTTTTTCACGCATTTCACTAATCTTCATTCTGCGCATCCTCCTGTTCAGCACCTGCTTCTGCGGCTACATCTTCGCCGGCTTCGGCAGCTTCAGCGGCCAGAGTTTCGGCTAATTCTTCATCGGCGGCTTCGAGGCTCTCAACGACATCAGCCTGTACTTCAGCAAAGCGTGCATATTCTTCTTCACTGAGCTTGCGCTCGGAGCGGACAAATTTGCACTTGATCGGCAGCTTGTGCATTGCGAGACGGAAGGCTTCACGGGCGGTCTTCTCAGGAATACCTGCTAGTTCGAAGAGTACGCGACCGGGCTTGACAACTGCGACCCAGTACTCGGGTGAACCTTTACCGGAACCCATTCGGGTTTCTGCCGGCTTAGCGGTGACTGATTTGTCCGGGAAGATTTTAATCCAGACTGTACCACCACGGCGGAGGTAACGGTTAATGGCAACACGTGCGGCCTCAATCTGATTGGCTGTAATCCATGCCGGTTCTAAAGCCTGTAAGCCGTATTGACCGTAGGCAACAAAGTTACCGCGACTGGCTTTACCCTTCATGCGGCCACGATGCTGACGCCGATACTTAACTCTTTTGGGCATTAACATTAGTCGTTCCTCCTATCCTGGGCATCATTCTGACGCTTGCTCTGCGGCAGAACCTCACCCTTATAAATCCAAACCTTGACCCCGATGCGACCATAGGTGGTTGCGGCTTCAGCGAAACCGTAGTCGATATCAGCGCGCAAGGTGTGCAGAGGAATTGTGCCCTCGTGATAGCTCTCTGATCGAGCGATATCTGCACCACCGAGACGACCTGAGGTCATGCACTTGATACCCTTTGCACCCTGCTTCATAGCGCGGCCGATGGCCTGCTTGATGGCCCGACGGAAAGAGACTCTCTCTTCGAGCTGACGGGCAATGTTCTCTGCCACGAGCTGTGCTTCGGTATCCGGTTGTTTGATTTCTTTTACGTTGATGAAGAAGTTACGCTTAAAGCGTTGGTTGAGCTTCTTCTTTAAAACTTCGATTTCAGCACCCTGGCGACCGATGATCATCCCGGGCTTTGCAGTTGAGATAGTGACTACGCACTTATCTTCACCTTCGCGCTCAATCTCGATTCTGGAGACTCCGGCACGCTCGGTTTGCTGTTTTACGAATTCACGAATCTTTACGTCTTCGACTAGGAATGTCGCAAAGTTCTTTTTATCAGCATACCAACGGGCATCCCAATCTTTAATGATCCCGACTCGCATGCCATGCGGATTAATTTTCTGACCCATTATTCGCCTCCTTTATCGCGCTCACGTAAGACTACTGTAATCCGGCTGGACCGCTTCAGAATTGGTGTGGCTGAGCCCTTACCACGGGGCAGCCAACGCTTCATGGTCGGACCAGGACCAACTGTCACTTCTGCGACATAGAGCTGATCAGCATTTAATTCGTTATTGTTAACGGCATTTGCTTCGGCTGACTTCAGCAGTTTGTGTAAGACAGGAGCTGCTGCCTTCGGAGTGTATAAGAGGATGGCTAATGCTTCGCGCAGGTCCTTACCACGAATTAATTTTGCAACGAGGTTGACCTTTGAAGGGGCAATCCGCACCATGCGGACTGAAGCCTTACCCTGATCCTTGCCCAGACCCAGAACTTTGCGCTCTTTCTTGGTCAAAACGCGTAGCTTCTGATTCTTCTTATGGCTTTTGCTGTACTCGGCAAGCAGTTCTTCACGACGCTCTTGGAGTTCTTGTTTGCTTAATGCTTTTTGTTTCATGCAAGTCCTCCTAGCGAGCTGATGCTGATTTTTCCGAGCGAGCATGGCTGCGGAATAAGCGGGTTGGTGCGAATTCACCTAATTTGTGACCGACCATTTCTTCTGTGATATATACGGGAACATGCTTTCTGCCATCGTGTACGGCAATTGTATGTCCGACCATTTCCGGGAAGATTGTTGAGGCGCGAGACCAGGTCTTGATGACCTTATGCTCATTCTTCTCGTTCATGGCCTCGATGCGCTTCATAAGCGCTTCTTCGACGAAAAAACCTTTCTTAGTTGAACGACTCATTCTCAGGCCTCCTTATTTCTTACGACGACGGACGATAAACTTGTTGGAAAGTTTATTCTTCTTCCGAGTTTTCTTACCGAGAGTCGGCTTACCCCAGGGAGTTAAGGGTGAGGGCATACCAATTGGGTTACGACCTTCACCACCACCGTGCGGGTGGTCTACCGGGTTCATTGCCTTACCTCTGACGTGCGGACGGCGACCCATGTGACGCTTACGACCGGCTTTACCGATGGTAATGTTCTCATGCTCTGAGTTGCCTACCCAGCCAACTGTTGCGCGGCATTCCTGCAGGATCAGGCGATATTCACCTGAAGGCAGACGGAGCTGTGCGTAGCGGCCTTCTTTTGCCATCAGCTGTGCACCAGTACCTGCTGCACGGACAATCTTTGCACCCTGACCAGGTTTCATCTCAACGTTGTGTACTGTGGTACCCACCGGAATTGAGCGGAGGGGTAAGCAGTTGCCGACAACTGGCTCGACGCTCTCGCCTGAGATTACGGTCTGCCCGACGACTAAGTCTTCGGGGGCTAAGATGTAGCTCTTAGCGCCGTCTGCGTAGTGCAGAAGTGCGATTCTTGCGCTCCGGTTCGGATCGTATTCGATCGCAGCAACCTTTGCGGGCACGTCATCTTTCTTTCTCATCCAGTCGATCATGCGGATGTGACGACGGTTGCCGCCTCCGCGGTGTCTGACTGTAATTCTGCCGTAATGGTTACGGCCAGCTTTTTGCTTTCTCGCCTTCAGCAGGGCTTTTTCAGGAGCCTTCTTGCTCAGCTCTGAAAAATCTGCCACAGTCATCTGCCGAATGGCGGGAGAGGTCGGTTTAAATGATTTTGCCATAGTGTTCCTTCCTTTCTCCTGTCTCTAGGCGATGTGACTCAAGCCAAAGGCTTCAATCTCAGTCTTATATTTCTTACGCTTCTGAGCAGATTTGCCGCCCTTTTCCAGATAGGCTTCGGCCTGCGGATCGAGGTCGATGGTGACAACTGCCTTTTTCCAAGCAGCGGTGCGGCCGTGTGTATAGCCCTGACGCTTCTGCTTGCCGTCGTGGTTCTGGGTGTTAACCTTCAGGACCTTGACGTCGAACAATTGCTCACATGCTTGTCTGATTTCTGTCTTAGTCGCATTTTTTGCAACCTTAAAGGTGTATTTACCTTCTGCAGTTTGCACGGCTGAGCGCTCAGTAATTAATGGTTCTAAAATTACATCGTGTGGGTTCTTCATTAGGCGTAAACCTCCTCGATTTGCTGCACCGCTTCGCGTGTCAGTACGAGGTTCTGATACTTCAGAAGATCTCTTACATTCAGAGCATTAACCGGTGAGAGCTTCAGAGCAGGAATATTCCTTGAGGCTCTGATTACATCTTCATCTTTATTGCCCAAGACCAGAAGAGCGGAGCTTTCGACTTTAAGATTATTTAAAATCTTGGCCATTTCCTTGGTTTTCGGAGCAGCTAATTTTAATTCGTCCAGAACTACAATACGCTCGCTTTGGGCCAGTGCCGAGAAGGCAGATTTTAAGGCCAAACGCTTCATCTTGCGGTTCAGGTTAGTCCGATAGCAACGGGGTCTGGGTCCAAAGGCTAAACCACCACCAACCCAGTGCGGAGCTCTAATTGAGCCCTGACGAGCACGGCCTGTGCCCTTTTGACGCCAGGGTTTGCGGCCACCGCCGCGGACTTCGCTACGGGTTTTGGTTTTGACTGTGCCTTGGCGCAGATTATTGTTCTGCATTACGACCGCACGGTGGAGGAGATCCTGATTCGGTTCGAGACCGAAGATTGCATCATTCAGTTCGAGTGAATCCACTTGCTTGCCTTCACAGTTATATACATTAACTTTCATTCGTGCTTACCTCCACTACTTTCTGCCCTTGACGGTTGAGCAGATTTCCAGCAAGCCGCCACGGGGTCCAGGTACGGCACCTTTGACCAGGAGCAGATTGCGTTCGCCGTCAACTTCAACGACAGTTAGATTCTGAACAGTCACCTGGACGTTACCGAGTTGGCCGGCTAGCTTCTTGCCTTTGCGGACCTTTGCCGGGGTGGCTGAAGAACCGAGTGAACCGGCTTTTCTGTGATACTTCGAACCGTGAGTCTCACGGCCACGGGAGAAACCGTGACGACGCATCGGACCTGAGAAACCTTTACCCTTTGAAATGCCTACGACATCAATGCGATCACCGCTGTCAAACATTTCCGACACTTTGATTTCCTGGCCTAATTCATAGTCTGCAGTATCTCTGAATTCACGGCTGACGCGCATCGGGGTTAAGTTCAGCTTCTCGTATTCGCCCCGGGCGGGTTTGTTGTGCTTCTTATATGGCTCATAGGCAACGCGTGTTGCTTGGTAGCCTTCTTTTTCGACGGTCTTATTTTGGATTACGACAACCGGACCACAGTCAATTACTGTGACCGGGATTACCAGACCTTCTTCATCGAAGACCTGAGTCATACCCGCTTTCCGACCTAACATAAATTTGTTCATTTAAACCTCCTGCTTATTGGTTCACTGCTTTGGTGAACTTGAGCTGGGCGAATCACGCCTAGATCTTCAGTTCAATATTGACGCCCGCTGGCATCTCCAGCTTCATCAGGGCTTCCATGGTCCGAGTGCTCGGAGCCAGGATGTCGATAAGGCGCTTGTGAGTGCGACACTCAAATTGTTCGCGTGCATCTTTGTGCTTATGTGGTGAACGGAGAATTGTAATGATCTCCTTTTCTGTGGGCAGAGGAATTGGTCCGCTGACTACAGCGCCGCTTCTCTTTGCGGTCTCCACAATACGCGAAGCGCTTTCGTCCAGAATGTGGTGGTCGAAAGCTTTTAGTCTAATCCGAATTTTTTGGTTAACAGCCATGAGTTAAACCCTCCTGTCATGCTGCGTCTAAACAACGTGCCCTGGCGTATCATTTTACTGCAGTTAAAAACCCGTTCGCTCTCTCTGGTTCGGAGACATGCGCCGGGTTAAAATCATCCGCCTGTCTTGCCGCGTTGTTTAGCATCGGCCATCTTGGGCCGACTGGCTCGATTCAAGTTACCCGCTTCTTTTCGCAGCGAAAAGTGGCGGCAATCTCGAATTTCTTAGCTTTGCCTCGCTTTACGAAGCAACGTTATGAAGAATAACAGAGAAAAGGGCTCTATGCAAGCCCTTTCCCCAGTTTTTTCAAAATTTCTTTAAATTTTCTGCAAATCACTCTATTTTTGAGCATTTTGCTTGTAGATTAAGCCTAAGTCCGACTTTAATTCACGTAAGGTTTCCTGGGCTACTGCGCGCGCTCTGGCGCTGTGCGTAAAGAGAATTTCCCAGAGCTCGTCTTCTGATTTTTCTAACTCTGCTCGCTTCTGCCGAATCGGCTCGAGGATACCATTTAAAACCTCGACTAAACGGCGCTTTACTTTCACATCACCGAGTCCGCCTCGCTGGTACCAGGCCTTCCATTCGGCTAATTGTTCACGATCCGGCTCAAATGCGTCTAAGTATGTAAAGACCGGATTGCCCTCGACCTTGCCTGGATCTTCAACTCTCAGATGATTCGGGTCAGTAAACATGCCCATGACTTTTTCGCGCACTAGATCTGCTGAGTCTGAAAGGTAAATACAGTTACCTAAGGATTTACCCATCTTGGCCTGACCATCGGTGCCAGGCAGTCTGGTCACACGCGAGAGTATTGGCTTGCACTCCTGGAGCACATCAGAATTATAATTGTGTCTAATGTGACGGACTATCTCGTTACACTGCTCGAGCATTGCCAGTTGATCTTCGCCGGCCGGAACTAAATTTGCCTTGAAGGCTGTAATATCGGCTGCCTGAGAAATGGGATAGGTGAGAAAACCTACGGGGACGGCATCACCGTAGCCCTTTTGTTGCATTTCATTTTTGACCGTGGGATTGCGACGCAGTCGAGCCAAGGTTACACAGTTCGCATAAATCATGGTGAACTCACAAAGTTCGGGGACTAGAGACTGAATGAAAATTGTATTGAGTTCAGGGTCTAGGCCGCAGGCCAGGTAGTCAATCATTAGTTGGATAATTGACTCTTTGACCAATTCACGATTCGAGCTGTGGTCGGTATAGGCTTGGTAGTCTGCAATCATCACATAAGTAGTTTGATACTCATGCTGCATCTTCAGCCGATTCACAATCGAACCAGTGTAGTGTCCAATATGGAGTCGCCCGGTCGGGCGATCTCCGGTTAAGACAATATCTTTTGTATTCATACTTATTCTCCTAAATCTTCTCTAGCCAATTCGAGTGCCTTCTGGAGGTCTGGATCCTCTGCTCGATCAATCTGGGACACAGATAGGCCCTGTAATTCTTCCGGCATTTCAATCTCGATATCCGGAGTCACGCCGATGTCTTGGATACAGACGCCCTTTGGCAGGTAGTAGTGGAAGTTGGTCACTTGCACGCCGGATCCATCGTCTAGGTCAAAGCTGACGCTGCCGACACCCTTACCCCAGCTTTGGCGACCGATGACGACTCCGCGCTCCCAATCTTGGAGCACGCCGGACATCAGTTCGGAGGCCGAGGCACTATACTCATTGACTAAGATGTAGTACTTAAACTCATCGCTGAGGCCCTGCTTTGCAGAGGATCTCCACTCTTCGCTGAAGTCCTCACCGCCACGGCGGCCACGGGCTGTAGCCAAGAGGCCTTCCGGGAGCATATAATCGAGGATTTCTGTAACCTCACGGACGTAACCACCTGGGTTGTTGCGCAAATCGATAATCAAAGCCTTTGCGCCCTTTGCCTCGAGATTTTCAACTTCGCGTTTGAAGTTTTTCGCAACTCCTGAGTTAAATTCAACAATGCGGATATAGCCTATGCCGTCTTCGAGGTAGTCGGAGCGCAGGTTAGCATTTTTAATCTTTTTCCGCTTAATGCTGAAACTCAGCTCCTTCTTCTCGCTCGGCCGGTAGACTACCAGTTCAACCTTGGTCCCAGTTTCGCCGCGAACCTCGGCTGCCAGTTGGCTGACATCAGAAAACTTCGCAACCTCTACACCGTCTACACTCACGAACTGGTCGCCAATTCTGAGCCCCGATTCTGCTGCCGGGGAATTGTCGACTATATCTGAAATCTGGAAGATGCCATCCTTTTGCTGAACAATGGCACCAATCCCGGAGTACTCTCCGCTGTTGGACTCATGTACCTGCTCATTTTCTTCTGGGCTTAAATAGAAGGTGTATTGTGAATCCTGATTATTGCAAAGACCCTTGAGCATGGCTTCGAGTAATTCCTGATCAGTCAAATCACGATAGTACTCATCTTTTAATAAGGCATAGACATCTAGTAGACGCCCGAGAGACTTATAGCTTTCTAAGTCGGTATGCCCCTCGAATATATCTTTTAATGAGTGATCGTAATCAAATTGATCCCAAATTGGGCCAAAGTTTTCCTGCTTGGCCTCTCCACTCTTGCCATTTTTCAGCTGCCGCTCGCCTGTGCTATGACTTTTTTCCAGCTCGATTCCAGCTGGCAGACTATGGCTGGGCGAATTTTTCAAAAGGATGCCTTGCGCAGCAGAAACTACAGCTAGGGTTATTAGCACAGCCACAACTGCAGTGAGCACGTGACTGACTAGTGAATTCTTGCGTCTTTTATTGTCCATAATTATTTACTCCTAACACTAGTACAAGTATATAGTCGGGTCGACCGGAACGCCATTCACCTGCACCTC
>JAUNVR010000003.1:61897-100104 GCA_030537595.1 Eubacteriales bacterium | reverse complement strand
AAGCGCACCGTGGTGAAAAATCCCTCGAGGGTTTCCGCTTCTAGAAAGAGCTCCAGCAGTGACTTTTGCTGCATCTGAAACATCGTGGCAATTCGCTCACCATACTGGGCTTTCTTCTGCTCAAAGACCTCAATCGCCTGAGCCAAGGAGAGCTTTACTGACTCCATGGTCAGATAGACCCGATACAATTGGTTAACCCGGGTCAAATATTTTTCTCGCTCTTCCTGACTGCGCTCTAAAATCCAGGCATATTCTGAATTCTTAATTGCTTCCTCATCCTGGAAGACCGCAATTTCTGCTTCGAGAATCTCTTTTTGCTTAGAAATCTCTTCCTGCTCTTCCTTGATTCTGAGGATTTCAGTCCAGGGATCTTCTGTGGCCTGAACTACCTCTTGCCCTAGGCCTAAGAATGAAAAAAGCAGATTGAAGAGAAAAACTAGGGCTAAAGCCCCGGCGAGCAAAGTCTGGCGTTTTTTGGCCGGATTAATTTCTGTATTTTTACATAGCTTATACATCTGAACCACCCTTTGATTTACTGCGCTAAACCTGGACGTATTTTCGGACCGAGAGGCCTGAACTAATTCCGCCCAAAAGAATTCCCACAATAAAGGTTACTGCCGCCATCGCCGGAAGCACCTGCGACTGGGCTAATAAGTGGAATTCCGAAGCCGCCCTTGAGGGGTCAAATCTGAGTAAGAGAGCCTGGTAGGTAAAGAATGCAATAGTCGTAGCTAATAGCGCTGAGACCACACCGACGACTATGCCTTCAACAATGAAGGGGATCCGGATATATAAGTTAGTTGCTCCCATGTATTTCATAATTGAAATTTCGACCGAGCGGGAAAGGACTGCAACTCTGACCATATTGGCAATGATAAAGGAAGAAATAACTGCGAGGGCTAGAAAGACTAAGCTCGATGCCAGAGAGACTGAGCGGATTGCCTTTTGCAAAAAGATCATGACCTGGGCTTCCATTAAAATTTCTCGCACTCCAGGATATACACTGTATTCTTCCTTAAAATCCTGGCCCGTAGCAGGGTCATTCAGCCTGACTTGGATTGTATAGGGAATATACTTTTCATAGTCAAAGCCTTCATATAACTCACTCGCGCCCATCTGAGCTTTGAAACGATTAAAGTTTTGTGTGGGGTTGCTGACCGAGCTTTCGAGCACTCGAGAGTCCATCTGCAGCCTCTGTTGTAGGGCAAAGACGTCCCCTTCAGCGACTTGCTGCTGGAATTGAATCTCAATTGGGGGCTGCTGGCCAGCTAAATTGATTAAATTGACAACGTTCATCGCAAAGGCCATGAAGATTGCTAAAAGAAACAACATCAAGGTCATGGTCGTGACTGAAGCTAAAAGGATTAAGGGATGGCGTCTTAGACTAACGAAGCCATCCCGGAAAGCATAACGCAAACCCTTTGACTTAAATTTATTTTTCGCCATTGGATTCTCCTTCCCTCTGCTCCGCTTCCTGCTTCTTAGCTTCCTGATTAGAAACATCCACCGGCCGTAAGAGAGGATGGCTAAGCAGCGAATCTTCTGCTGAGGCAGGCCCTTGGGCACGGCCTTCGCTGTCGAGTTCAAAGCCAGGTAAGGAGCCAATCTCCTTATCTAGCTCCACTCTCATCCGAGCAATTCGCTCAGCTAAAGACTCGCGATTGCGTCTTCGCTCCTGATCGGCGAGTAGCTTGTTGCGCACGCGAGAAAAATCTCGCAGCGAGCTCAAGTCTGCATCAACCTTTAACTCAGCATCCAATTCATCTTCTTCAGCGAAGTCTTCGGGGGCTGAGGATTCCAAGAGCTGATCCATCTCGGCCAGTTCTTGCGGTGTCGGCAAATAGCAGCTGCCATGAAGATAGCCTGCACGATCCTCGTCTCGTATGACTCGGCCATCACGCAGCTCGATGACGCGCTTTTGCATCTGATCAACTAAGGCAACGTCATGGGTGCAGGCAATTACAGTTGTCCCAACACGGTTAATCTCATCCAATAAGGCCATAATCGTCTCAGAGTTTGCAGGGTCCAGATTTCCGGTTGGTTCGTCGGCTAGAATTAAACGTGGGTTATTGACCATCGCTCGAGCGATACCGACTCTTTGCGCCTCACCGCCAGATAGCTCTGAGGGGTAGGCATCCATCCTGTCCTTTAGGCCAACGACGGATAATACCATCGGCACCCGGCGTTGGATAACTTCCTGCGGAGCGCCAACTATCTGCATTGCGAAGGCCACGTTCTCAGCTACCGTCTTCGAATCGATTAACCTAAAGTCCTGGAAAATCATGCCAAAACGGCGACGTAAAAAAGGCACAAGCTGTCGCCTCATCCGCGAAACATTGAAGTTATCGAGGACGACTCGACCACGCGTGGGCCGCTCTTCGCAAGTCAGTAATTTAATTAGAGTCGATTTTCCGGCTCCGCTCTCTCCGACTAGAAAAACGAATTCACCCGCTTCAATCCGAAAACTAACATCGTCTAAAGCGGGGATTCCTTTTTTGTAAACCTTTGATACATGTTTAAACTCAATCAAGCTTATTCCTCACTCGGCGTTTCTTTAAATTTGACTTTAAAGCCGGTGCGCTATCGACTGCTTTTAGCGATTCTAAATACTTGCGCACCATCGAAGCCAATTTAAAGAGTACAGCATCGTCAAAAATACGCAAATCCAAACCTGTAATCTTTTCGACTTTATCCAGTCGATAAACTAGTGTATTGCGGTGCACAAAGAGCTTTCTCGAGGTTTCCGAGCCATTTAGATTATTTTCAAAAAACTTCTCGATTGTGACCAAGGTTTCAGCATCGAGCTGCTCGTATGTTCCTGGACGGAATACCTCTGTCAAGAAGAGCTCACAAAGTGTCGGTGGTAATTGGTAAATCAAGCGCCCGAGCCCGAGTTGATCGTAACGCATCAGGCGTTGGCCTTCTTCGAAAATTGCGCCAACAGTTAAGGCCAGGGAGGCTTCACGATAAGAGCGTGAGATATCCTTTAAATGCTCGGCTACCAGGCCAACCCCGAGATGCGCGTCATGCTGTAACAATTCTTCAATCTCATCGACGATTGAGTGCATCAAAAGGTCAAACTCTTCCTCGTAACCCTCATTTTCTTCCTCGGATTCTGAGTACTCACCTAAATTCTCTAAATCGAATAAGATCAGGAGATTTTCTTCATCCATAGGAATAAAGTAGTTCTCGTATTCCATCGGGAAAAGGTGCTCGAGGAGGTTTAAAACTTCACGATTGTCTGCATTCGGCATTCTCAGCAGAATTGCCTTCCGTGGACGGTGGAAGTCAACCTTTAAGGTTCTAGCTTTTAGCGGAATATCTCCAGGCAGCTCATTTTCGAGTAAGACATTCTTCAAAAAGGCCATCTTTTCTTTATGTCCATACTCCTTAGTAAAGGCCTCGCTGAGCCAAAGTTTAAGTAGTTGAATTTCCCGTTCTGAAGTAATCTCATCAACTGCGATCAAGAGTGCTAAATTTTGATCAGGAGAAATATCCAGACGCAGGGCATCATAGCCGGAAAGTTCGGCCTGCTTCTCTTCACTGCGCATAAACTCCACGATCTCACTGCCATTCGGCAGAGGTGCCGCAGATTCACCAAGTTCCTGAAGTAACTTGCCACGGTGATTAAAAATAGCGCACTTGCCTGTATATACTTCAGCTAAGCGACTCATTTGCCGTGATAGGTCTTCTTGGTTCATATTTCATCCCGCTTTCATTATCTATTTCTGCGCCCGTAGTGGGCATTTGCATGTTTTCTAGCCTGCCAGCTATCAATGGATAAAGCGGAGGCGCTTGGCCTCCGCTGTAATCTTTAAAAGAGTCCGACGATGACGCCGTCTTCCGTGACGTCAATCTTTTCTGCTGAAGGAACCTTCGGCAGACCCGGCATGGTCATAATCTCACCGGTTAAGGCAACGATGAATCCAGCACCGGCTGAAACACGGATATTTCTAACTGTGATTTCAAAGCCTTCAGGTGCGCCTAGAAGCTTCGGATCATCTGAGAATGAGTACTGAGTTTTGGCCATACAGATTGGCAGATTGCCAAAGCCTAAATCCTCTGCCCGCTTCATTGCCTTCTTGGCGAGTGGGGTGAACTGGACACCGTCTGCACGGTATACGCGCTTGACTAAGGTCTCAATCTTCTCGGCCAGAGGCAGATCCAGATCGTAGGCAAACTGCTGTTCGCCAGTTTCATTGTTTTCACAAATTTCAATCAGCTTCCGGGCTACGTCCATGCCGCCTTCGCCGCCCTTTGCCCATACTTCTGAGAGAGCAACATCAACACCAGCTTCAGCACAAAGCTTGCGGATTAACTCAAGTTCAGCTTCTGTGTCATCCGGGAAGCGGTTGATTGCAACGACCACTTTCTTGCCAAAGACGTTCAGCATATTGTCGACGTGGCGCAGGAGGTTCGGCATACCCTTCTCGAGTGCTGCTAAGTCCTCACCGACTAAGTCTTTCTTATCTTTACCACCGTGCATCTTCAGAGCGCGAACTGTCGCAACGACGACCACTGCATCTGGAGATAGACCGGCCTTACGGCATTTAATATCAATAAATTTCTCAGCACCCAGGTCAGCACCGAAGCCACCTTCAGTTACGGTGTATTCTGCGTGGTGCATTGCCATCTTAGTAGCTAGAGCTGAGTTACAACCATGGGCGATGTTCGCAAAAGGACCACCGTGGACAAAGGCAGGAGTACCTTCTAAGGTCTGAATCAGGTTCGGCTTCAAAGCGTCTTTAAGGAGCGCTGTCATTGCACCCTCGGCCTTTAGATCGTGAGCTGTGACGGGTTTGCCCTCATCGTTATAAGCAACGATAATGCGGCCCAGACGTTCTTTCAGATTATCCATTGAGGTGGCGAGGCAGAACACTGCCATGATCTCTGAAGCAACAGTAATATCGAAACCATCTTCACGCGGTACACCGTCACCACGCTTACCCAGGCCGTCAACGACATTTCTTAATTGACGATCATTCATATCGACGCAGCGGCGCCAGATAATTGAACGAGTATCAATGCGCAGTTCGTTGCCCTGGTGAATGTGGTTGTCCAGCATTGCTGCAAGCAGGTTGTTTGCTGCACCAATGGCGTGGAAGTCACCGGTAAAGTGCAGGTTTAAATCCTCCATCGGAATGCACTGAGCGTAACCGCCGCCGGCTGCCCCGCCCTTAATTCCGAAGACTGGACCGAGTGAAGGTTCACGTAAGGCGACTGCAGAGTTCTTGCCGAGTCGGCGCAAACCGTCAGCTACCCCGATGGTTGTGGTGGTTTTACCTTCACCTGCAGGAGTTGGTGTAATTGCGGTGGTCAAAATCAATTTCCCGGGTTTATTATCCCCAGTCAATGCCTTTAGAGAGACCTTTGCTTTGTAGCGACCATAGTGCTCCAGGTGCTCTAGAGGAATGCCTGCTGTCTTGGCAATTTCATCAATTGGTTTAAGTTCCGCCGCCTGGGCGATTTCGATATCGGATTTGTACGCCATAATAACTCCTTTTTGCTATTTAGCTTCTTCTGGTCTAGCCAGTTTGTGATTGAATCACATTAATTCTTACAATCTACTTCAGTAGCTACTACAGCTTTTAAAACTGTGCAGCTTGACTGAAGTGATTTAAATACTATCTTTTAGTTTACTACAAGTTGAACTATCTTGCTTCAATTCTAAAAACTTAATCAAATTATTGAGTTACTCCGCTGATTCAGGCGCGTCTAATCTTCACTATCCTCGTCATCATCCTGCTCGCCGACGATAATTCCACTTTCGAGAGCACCTAAGTCGAGTAACCAAATTACTCTACCGGCAACTTTAATCAAGCCGTCCTTTTCCATCGAAATTAATTCTCTGGAAAAAGAAGGCCGGGGAATAGCTAAAAGGCGCGAGGCTATTTCCTTGGATACCGGTAACTCAACGGATGCAGTTTTGAGCAATTGGGCCTGGGTCTTAAAAGTCTCACCCTCCTCTGCTAATTGCTTCCGATAAAGCTCTAATAAATAACAGGATATTTTTTGGCGCAAGGTCCGCTGTGAGAGCAAATGAATATGCTCTTCCCGATACCTTAGCTCATCGGAAAGAGTCTGCAAAAAGTTAATCAAAAGTTGCGGACTCTTGGCAATCATCGCGAGAATATCCTCGCGGGGCACCATAATTAACTTACATTGATTAATTGCTTCGAGAGAAAAGTTATAGCGTCGCTTTGAAGAAAAGATTAATTCTTGGCCAAAGCTTTCTCCAGCTCCCAGAATTGATAAAGTAGAATTTTCACCGGAGCTAGAATACTTCTGTAGAGCCAGCTGTCCTTCTACGATAATCCCGAGCCCGGCACAGCTGTCACCTTCACGGGCGACGACCTCGCCCTTAGTAAAATTGGTCACCTCAGTATGTTCGCAACTGGCCCGAAAAATATCACTATTGATGCCTCTAAAGAGGGCTGTCTCAGACATAATTTCGCAAGTCTTACGCATTACTTACTCCTAAAATTAGATGGTGCGGACGACAGGACTTGAACCTGCATGCCTCGCGGCACTGGAACCTAAATCCAGCGTGTCTGCCAATTCCACCACGTCCGCATGATATTTTCCACTGTATTATTGCAGCTATTTGTCCATATTAGACAAAAACAGTATACCACATCCAAAAGTAGCGCAAGTTTTCTTGACCAAGGGAATTATACCAGCGCTAAGGACTTCGGTCTAGCCCTTTTTTAATTATCCTTCATCTAATTTCAAAACACTCATGAAGGCTTCTTGCGGAACCTCAACTGCGCCGACTGAACGCATCCGCTTCTTGCCTTCCTTCTGCTTCTCTAGGAGCTTTTTCTTGCGGCTGATATCGCCACCGTAACACTTTGCCAAAACGTCTTTACGGAAGGCTCTAACTGTTTCACGGGCAATGATCTTACCACCGATTGCAGCCTGAATTGGGACTTCAAACTGGTGGCGAGGAATATTATCCTTCAATTTTTCGCACATCACCCGCGCCCGCGCATAAGCGTTATCCCGATGCATGATGAAGCTCAAAGCATCGACGGCCTTGCCGTGAATTAGAATATCTAATTTTACTAGGTCAGACTTAAGGTATTCCTTAAACTCGTAATCTAAAGAAGCGTAGCCTCGAGAGCGTGATTTTAAGGCGTCAAAAAAGTCATAGATAATCTCGTTGAGGGGCATATCGTAGGTCAGTTGGACTCGATTCTCATCAAGATATTCCATATCGAGGAAGCTGCCACGACGTTCCTGACATAATTCCATCAGATTGCCGACATAGTCTTTCGGAGTCATAATCCCAGCTCGTACAATCGGCTCATACATCTCTTCAATCTCCTCCGCGGCCGGGAGGTTTGTCGGATTGTCTAAATCAATTATCTCGCCATCCGTCAATTTGATTTTATAAACTACCGATGGTGCAGTTGAAATTAAATCTAATTGGAACTCGCGCTCGAGCCGTTCTTGAATAATCTCATAATGCAGTAAACCGAGGAAACCACAGCGGAAACCAAAGCCGAGAGCGGCCGAGGTTTCTGGCTCGAAAGATAGGGCTGCATCATTTAATTGGACCTTTTCTAGGGCCTCACGCAAAGCGCCGTAGTCATTGCCGTCAACTGGATAGATACCACAAAATACCATCTGCTTAACTGGCTGGTAGCCATCGAGTGGGGCAGCAGCCGGATGCTCAACTGAGGTCACGGTGTCGCCCACTCGAGTATCCTTAATCTCTTTAATCGCGGCTGTAATATAACCTACGTCTCCGGCTTCGAGTGCCGGCTGAGGGCTGAGTCCAGCAGCGGTAAAATAGCCCAGCTCGACTACCTCATACTCTGCGCCGGTGTTCATAAAGCGAATCGCGTCACCCAGCTTTAAGGTCCCAGATTGGATATTGACATGGACAATTACGCCCTTGTAAGCGTCATACTGCGAGTCAAAAATTAAGGCTCTGAGGGGCTCATCGCGCTTCGCCTCTGGTGGCGGTAAGTATTTAACGATGCCCTCTAGGACTGCTTCAATGTTCAACTTTTCCTTAGCTGAGATTAGCGGGGCATAGCTTGCATCGAGGCCAATCACGTCCTCAATTTCAGCACGTGCCATCTCAGGATCTGCAGCTGGTAAGTCAATCTTATTGATGACCGGCAGGATCTCTAAATCGGCATCAATTGCTAGATAGGCATTAGCTAAGGTCTGAGCTTCTACACCCTGTGCCGCATCAACGACCAGAATCGCGCCATCACAAGCAGCCAAAGAACGCGAGACCTCGTAGTTGAAGTCGACATGGCCTGGGGTATCGATTAGGTTCAGGATATATTCCTCGCCGTCCTCTGCCCGATAGTTCAAGCGGACGGCCTGGGCCTTGATCGTAATTCCCCGCTCGCGCTCTAAATCCATATTATCGAGCACCTGCTTTTGCATGTCTCGCTTTGCCAAGTGCCCGGTTGCTTCAATCAGGCAGTCCGCCAAGGTGGACTTGCCGTGGTCGATGTGGGCAACGATACAAAAGTTTCTGATTTTATCTGACGCAATCTGCGACATTAAGTTCTCCTTCTTACTGACTCTTATCTACTAGCTAAATCTAATTATTCAACTTTCCCAATTTGGCTATACGGGTATAGCCTAATCCAGAGCTTGCCGACAATGTCTTTTTTATGGACTGGGCCAAATTGCCGTGAATCCTTACTGTGCTCACGATTATCACCCATTACATAGTAACAATCAGGCGCCAAGGTAACATCAGCATATTCAGGATCGAAGACCCTAGTCAGAGCTCCCGGGTTAACATACTGTTCAAAGATGGCTTCCCCGTTCACATAGACCCCATCTGGGCGAATCTCCAGATGATCACCAGGTCCGGCAATCACTCGCTTGATCAGGCGAGGCCCTTTTTGGCCACTAGCTGCCAGGTATTCATAGGTCGGTAGATGCGTTGAATCAACCGTTACAATATCTCCACGCTCCAATTCTGAAAAACGCAGGCTCAGCATTTCAACTAGAACACGGTCGGAGTCATGGAGGGTTGGGAACATCGAAGAGCCGTCAACCAAATTTCTCTGCACGACGAAGTTTCTCAGAAAAAGACCCAAGAGGACAGCCGCAAGAACGATGAGCACCCAGTCGCGGATTTCCTTCTTGTAATTCAAGCGTTCAGCCTTTTTCTGGCCTTCGAGAGCGCCATCCACTACTTCTAGTTCTGGCACTGCCTCAGCTTCAGCTGCTCGAATTCTTACTTCAGCTTCGGACTGCCTATAGTCCCGATATTCCTGATCGTGCACCCTAAGCCTCTTCCCCGTTCTCGCCCTGCTGCTGAAGCTGAGCTTCGGCCGCAAGCTGCGCGGCTGTTTCAGCGCTCAGCTCCAGACCGAGGATCTCGATGTCTGCTGAAGGTACCGGACTCGGCGCTTCAGACATCAGACATGAGGAGTTCTGGACCTTCGGGAAGGCAATAACATCACGGATGCTATCGCTGTCGGTCAGAAGCATCAAGAGCCGGTCTAAACCAATTGCAAAGCCACCATGGGGTGGGACTCCATAGCGGAAAGCTTTCAAGAGGAAGCCAAAGCGCTCCTCAATCTCAGTTTCAGGCAAGCCTAAGAGGTCAAAGATTTTATGCTGGAGCTTGGAATCGTGAATTCGGATTGAACCACTGGTCAATTCATTGCCATTTAAGACCAGGTCATAGCACTGGGCGTGGCAATTCTGAGGCTCAGTATCTAGGCGGTCTAAATCCTCCGGCAAGGGTGAGGTAAAGGGGTGGTGAGCTGGGACGTAACGCTGACTCTCCTCGTCATATTCGAACATCGGGAAGTCTACCACCCAGAGTAAATTCCAGCTGTTTTTCGGAATTAAGTCGAGGCACTGCGCCAGTTCCAGGCGGAGGTGGCCAATCGCATTGCGCGCAATCTCTGTCTGATCCGCAACAATAAAGACATAATCTCCCTTTTCTGCATTGACTTCAGAAAAGAGGCGCTCACACCATTCCGGGGTCACGAACTTCAGGAAAGATCCCCGAACTTCATCCTCATTAAGGAGCCAGAGTAAGCCCTTAGCCTTGTAGTTTTTGACGACCTCGCTTAAGCGGTCGATTTCTTTACGGCTGAATTTTGCCTTTTCTGCAACGATGGCCTGGACACTATGCCCTTCTACTGTGTGTTCACTGAGCACTTTAAAGTCTAGTTCCTTGGCCAGCTCAGTAATATCCTTTAACTCCATCCCAAAGCGCATGTCTGGCTTATCGCTACCAAAACGGCGCATTGCCTCAGCCCAGGTCAGACGCGGTAAGGGTAAGGGGATGTCGACTGCCATCAGCTCGGCAAATAAATCATGGAAGTAGGCTTCAGCAATTGCAAAGACATCTTCCTGGTCGACAAAGGACATTTCAACGTCAATCTGAGTGAACTCAGGTTGGCGGTCAGCACGCAGGTCTTCATCACGGAAACAGCGAGCAATTTGCATGTAGCGATCCAAGCCTGCAACCATTAAAATCTGCTTAAAGATTTGCGGAGATTGTGGCAGGGCAAAAAACTTCCCTGGATGAACTCTAGAGGGAACTAAATAATCTCGTGCACCTTCCGGAGTTGACTTGACTAAAAAGGGTGTTTCAATTTCGAGGAAGCCCTCGCGGTCGAACCAGTCGCGAGTGAATTTTGTCAGCCGATGTCTAAAGATCATCCGCTCACGCATCTTCGGGCGACGTAAATCCAAGTAGCGATACTCCAGATGCAGTGATTCCCTGGACTTATCTTCATCATCGATGTAGAACGGCGGAGTTTCAGCAGTAGATAAAATCTTCAACTCGCTGACAGCCAGTTCCCAGAGGCCGGTTGGCAGCTCCGGATTCGGGGCCGAACGGCGGCGTAAAGTTCCCTTAACCGCAATCACATACTCTGACCTGACTTTTTTTGCCTGCTCGAGTAAGTCACGGGGACTATCTTCATCAAATACTAGTTGCAGCTCACCTGAACGATCACGTAAGAGCAAGAAGAGAATATTCCCTAAATCTCTTTGCGTGCTACACCAACCCATTAAACACAGTTCGCTGTTTAAATCTGCGGCTGTGACTTCTGCTACTCGCTTGCTACGTTTCCAGCCAGCTAATTGTTCTGCCATGCTTCCTCCTAAGACGGGCCTCACCCGCTATTTTATTAATTTAAGACTTAAGTTCTTTGCGCTCAAAGCTATCTTTAAATTTTTCTTGGATCCCTGGGGGTCGACTACTGACTGAGAAAATCCTTGAGTGCCGCTCTAGCGACCAGTAGCTCTTCGCCGTCAGACATCCGCCGAAGCTTTAATTCATTGGCTCCCAACTCTGACTCCCCATAGATTAGTATATACTCCGCAGCCAAACGATTGGCTTGCTTCATCTGAGCTTTGAAGCTCCGCCCCATTAGATCGCATTCCAGGTAAATTCCAGCAGCTCTTAATTCCTTGGCCAAAGCCAGGCTCTCTGCCCGAGTCTCCGGGAAACTGATGATCTGTAAGCGCGGCTTTAATAGTTCTGGCAATTCTATACCCTTGGCCTCAAGCTCCATGCGCAGGCGCTCTACTCCGAAGGCAAAGCCGACAGCCGGAGTCTCCGGTCCGCCGAGGGAGCTCACTAAAGAATCATAGCGACCACCACCACAAATTGCCGACTGCGCGCCAATCCCATCAGCATGGAACTCAAAGACGGTGCGGGTGTAGTAATCGAGTCCACGCACGAGCTTAGGATCCTCACGGTAGGGTATTTTCAGAGCATTTAAAAGCTCTTTGACCTCGGCGTAATGCTCAGCACAGCTCGGACAAAGTTTGTCAACGGGGACCGGTGCATCAGCTAATACGCTTTGACAGCTATCGAGCTTACAATCTAAGCAGCGCAAAGGATTGCGCTCCATCCGCTCGGCACAGTCTGGGCAGAGGCGATCCTTCTCTTTTCGCAGATAGGACTGTAATTCTGCGTGAAAGGCCGGGCGACATTCAGCGCAGCCGATGGAATTAAGCACCAGCTCACAGTCTTTTAGACCTAAGCGTTTGAAATAACTATCGAGGAAACTTAAAATATCGGCCTCAGCAGCTGGGTTTTCTGAGCCAAAAAGCTCCATGCCAAATTGCTGGAATTCTCTGTATCGCCCCTTCTGCGGTCGCTCATAACGAAAAGCGTTAATCATATAATAGAGTTTTAAAGGCGAAGGCTCTGCTGCAAGTCCATGCTCCAGATATGCGCGCACCACCCCAGCAGTACCTTCTGGGCGCAGGGTAATCGAGCGCCCACCCTTATCAGTAAAACTGTACATTTCCTTACTGACAATATCGGTCTGCTCTCCAACACCACGCAGGAACAACTCGGTATGCTCAAAAGTCGGAAGTCGGATTTCCTTAAACCCGTACACTTCCGCCAGCTGGCTAAACTGCTCTTCCAGGTAACGAACAGCCTTCGCTTCCTCGGCAAAAATATCTCGACATCCTTTAGGAGCCTGTATGCTCATAATCTCATCCTCTGCTTTATTAGCAGCCTCCAATTTATACTGCCCACTGGGCATTATTTATATTATGCTTCTCTCAAGCAATAAATTATAGCTTATTGTCCATCTTTCTACCAGACTAAGCCTTTACTGAACTCAGGATTTAAAATCTTTCGACTCGCTTATTCGCTTCCAGCCCAGAGCTCAAGTTCCCAAAATTTAACTCCCCTTCGGGAGCGAGGTTAAACTTAAATTAAACCCTCATAAGTTAAAGCCGCAAGAATCTGAGTAGCTGCATACTCCGAGCGAAGAACTCTGGACCCCAGGTCAACTGCCTGAATTCCATTAGCCTTAAACAGCTTTGCTTCGTGCTCAGTAAAACCACCCTCCGGCCCGATAAAAAAGACTAAGGGAATTATTTCAGCTGCAGCCTCTGCTGCGAGACAAAGACTAGTTAGATAGTCTTTTAAGCTGATACTATCGTTGGAAAAATTAGCGACAATTCTATGCTTACACCATGACGTCATGTCAATAGCATGCTTGATTTCTACAGGCTCATGAATCTGGGCGATTCGACTCTTGCCACTTTGCTTTGACTGTGCTTCTAGGATCTTTTGCCAGCGGCCTAACTGCTTATCGAGGCGCTCAGGCTTGGCTTTTTTAATTGTGCGATGAGTCTCTAAAGGATAGACGTGATCCACGCCAAAGCTTCCAGCAAGTTGTAAGCACAGGTCAAATTTGCTGCCCTTTGGCATGGCCTGAAAGAGACTGACCTCGATCTTCTGCAGATCCTCAGTAGGGACTTCTTCAATTACCTCTAAACCCAGTTTTAAAGCAGTAGGATCTGCAGTTAAAATCTGGCAGAGGAAATTTTTACCACTTCCATCAACTACTCGAAGATTTTCTCCGACACTGACTCGTCTGACCCTAAGCAGGTGATTCAGGTCTAAATCAGACTGAAGTTCTAGCCTCTCGCCTAATTCCAAAAGATCAGCAATAAAAAACTTTGGCATCTCTCCTACTCCTTCGCATTTACTTTTCATCAGCTGCATTCAAACGAGAATGCAAAGCCCCTTTATTTTAACAAATTAAATGAAGCAAGACCCGCAGTCTTAACTGGCGAATCTTGCTTCAAGTTTAGCGTGGATTTTGCTTTCTCTGGATTAGGGCTTCAGCTAATTCCTACTACCTCTGCCCTGCTCCCCGTAAGTCATACTTGTTCCTCATCTTCAGGGTGCGCCAATAGGCATTAGATGAGAGTTTGTAGATTATATAGTAAACAATTAGGAGGCTGGCAAATGCAATCCCAGCGGAGAGGAATAGTTTTTCTGTAAAGATATTATCCCTACTCATCCCGCCGATTACATTGAAGCCTTTTCTGATAAATGGGAGGGCAAAGCTACAGTGAACAATTGCCACGAAAAGCGGTAGGATTAAGAGCCAGTAAATCTGTGACTGCGCGGACTTTTTGATCACGCTCTCTGATAAGCCAATCTGCTCCATAATGGCAATTCTCCGCCGCTCGACTTCGGCCTCTGAAAACTGCTTAAACCATGTGATTACAGACATTCCGACGAGGAAGGTTAAGCCGCAGAGCACGCCAATAAACATGAAGAGTGTATAGGTGGTGAGGAAGCTTAGGCGATCAAGCTCCTCCGACTCGAAACTAGCTGAGGAGTACTTTAACTTTGAGCTACCATCAAGCTCCGGCAGAATATCCTTTTGGAAATGGTCGAGCTCAGAAAATTCATCGGAAATCAGCTGTAGCTGCTGCGTATTTAAATCTCCACCTAAGAGGAATCTAACATTCAGATAAGGCACGAATCTATCCTCTACACTTGTTCTGAGCATGCTTTCTAGCTTCTGTTCTGGAATGAAAAGGTATCTAGATTCACTAAATTGATTAAAATTCAGTCCCTTCCTAGGCGCAGCTGCAGCTTCAATCAGCTCAATTTTAAGACCAGTTTCTGCTTCTAATATAGCTTCTAATTCTGAGCCCTCATCAACACCATATAGATAAGCTCGATCATCTGAGTAAGTTTTAGAAAAAAGCCGCTCTGCTGAATCAATTGTCGCCAGATAAACATATTCGCGGTAGTTTTCTGTCGGTAGATATCTAAAGGTACTAATGTAATTTAGCTCCAGTCCACTAGGATTCTCGTCAGTTTTTTGACCTTGATTTAAAATCTGCTTCAACTCTTTTGAAAACTCCGGTACGAGCTCTGTTCTGCGCTCCTCTGCCTCTGCGTGAACCTGTAGTAATAATTTGGTCAGAGCCTCAGGGTCATCGAGTGATTCCTCACTATCGAAATAATAGTTATAGGATACCGCATTATCCACAATGCTATAATCCGACTTTGCTGGGATTACGATAAAAAAGTTTAAGGTTACAGTTAAAGTTACCAGGATCATACAGGCCAATATTGTGATATTGGCTAAACCACTGGCATGCGCTTTAAGCCTAAATAGCATCGATGAAAGCTTGATAAAATGCTGCGGCTTATGATAGAAGGACTTTCTCTTTTGTAAAAATTTTAAAATCACAATCAGGAGTGAGTGGTAGAAACAATAGGTCCCGATAATCACCATGATGATCGCGAGCAAAAATATTACGCTAGCCTTCACTGGGTCAACAATTGTAACAGCTAGATAGTAAGCGCCACCAATTAAAAGAAGAGCCGCCAAGGCTAGGAAGGGATTGGCCTTCACCCGCGCCGCACTCTGCTTCCCAGATTCGAAAATATCCTTTGCTTGCATTCTGGAGATATTAATCAACTCAGGAATAAAGGAAAGCACAAAGATTACTGCGAAGACAGTCACCCCTAAGAGGATTCTCGAAGAGCTTAGTTTCCAGCTGAAGCTCAGCGGAAGTTCAATCATGCGCTGGAAAGCTAGGGTAAAAAGCGGACCTAGGATAAAAGACAGGCCTAGACCTAGGGCCAGCGAGAAGAGCAAGGAGTAAATCAGCTCGAAGAAGTAGATTACTGAAAACTCCTTTTTACCAAGGCCCAAAGCGGTGTAAAGCCCCATTTCCTTACCCCTTTGCCGGAGAATAAAGCGTCTGGCAAAGCTGATAAAAAGCAGCGAAAATACACTGATAACAATACTGCCAAAGCTGATGAAAAGACCAATCTGACGAGTTTCTAGATTAAAGATATCCTTGATTGAATTAAGCAGCAGAAACATCATTAAAAGAGTTCCTGCGGCGATGATTAATGGCCGGTATAAGCGCTTATATGAGCGAAAATTCTTCCAGCTTAATTTCCAATATAATTTAAGCCGTTTCATTTCTTGCCTCCCCTGCATCTAATAAGGCCATCGCATCAGAAATTTTCTCCCTAAAGTCTTCCGGCGCTAACTTCCCACGATAGAGTTCGTAGTAGATTCTCCCATCACGTAAGAAGAGGATTCTGCGTCCGTAGCAGGCTGCGCGCAGAGAGTGTGTAACCATCAGGATTGTTTGGCCAGCTGCATTCAGCTCAGCAAAACTTTCCATCAAGTGGGTTGAGGTCTTTGAGTCCAGAGCACCGGTCGGCTCATCAGCCAGCACGATGCTGGGCTTCATGACTAGCGCCCTCGCCACAGCTACACGCTGCTGCTCACCGCCTGAAAGCTCATAGGGGTACTTATTTAGCTGTTTATGAATCTTTAAGATATTCGCATAGTGGCTCAATCTTCTTTCCATTTCATCCCCTGGAATTCCATCTAGGACCATTGGTAAACGGATATTATCGGCAATATTAAATTGCTCTAAAAGATTAAAGTCCTGGAAGACAAAGCCCATCTCGCGGCGTCTGAACTCAGCTAAATCTGCATTTGAGAGCCGATTTAAAAGCGCTCCTTTGTATTTGATCTCACCAGCTGTCGGCCGATCCAAGGTCGCAATCAAATTTAACAAGGTGCTCTTGCCGGAGCCCGACTCACCCATGATAACTAAGAATTCACCAGCTGCAACATTCAGATTAATTCCCTGTAATGCCCGGGTGACTTGGGTTGAAAAACGTTCCTTATAAACTCTCTCGAGCCCTTTAATTTCTAAAATATTTTCCATGAAAGAACACTCCTTTCGCCATTAACCCAAGCTTATAGGAAAATTCTTAGCCCTACCTTCATCTAAGCTTACAGCAGAGAGTTAAAGCTTACATTTTTGTCACTTAGGCGATAATGTCGTGAAAATCAATCTGCACCTCACAGCCCTCCCCCGGTGCAGAAATCAAAATATAGTCTAGGCCCATATCAGCTAAGAGGCGGCGTGCTAGGTAGAGTCCGAGTCCGGAGGATTGATAGCGCAATTCACCTTGCGAACCGGCAAATCCACGGGACTGAACTCGGGGCAAGAGGTATTCAGGAATCCCTGGGCCATGGTCCTGGATCCTAAGTTTTCCGGCCTCGATTTTGACTTCCACGCTTTGGCCATGACCATATTTATAAGCGTTGACTAAAAACTGTTCAATCGCCAGGCTGAGGCGGAGACGGTCGGCATGAATTTTTAATCCTTCAAGCTCGAGTTCCACTTTTACTTGCTGGGCTTCTGCGTAGGCTTCTAGACGCTTAATTAGACTCTCTAATAAATCAGCTAAGTCAAAACGCTCCAGCTCCAGGCTGCGCTCACTGTCTTGTAAATTGACATAGACTAGGGCTAGGTTCGCATATCTTTCTACTTCGTTGAGTTTACTGTCAATTAAGTTTTGCCGCTCCAAGCCGGCGCTTTCCAGATGTAATTTCAAAACGGCCAAAGGCGTCTTCATCCGATGTAGCCACAAGGCAAAATAGTCCTGATAAGCGCTTTGTGATTCGCGCATCTCACGCCTGAGTTCAGCTATTCTCTCCCACTCCTTTAAGCTTGCAGAAATTAACAGATACTCAGAATTACTTAAGTCCTGCAAAGATTCCAGCGAGAGATTTTGGGCGGCAGCAGAAAAATCGCGCAGCCAAGAGAGGAGCTTGCGCTCGCGATAGTATTCCAGAGCTAAAAATGCAATTAAAGCTGCGAATAAGAGCAAGGCACCGTAGCCTATAACATAAGAGGGCAAGTAGAACAGCCAAGTAAAGATCAGTAAAATTATAAATGTGCCTAAGGCATATAAGATGAGGGATAAATGCTTTAAGAAAAAGCGCCTAAGCGAGAAAATCCGTCCTGCTTTCTTTGCTCTGTCAGCGCCCTTGTCAAAGGATTTTTTAAACATCTACTCCGCACCACCCTCTCTTACTGCGTAGCCGAGACCCTTTTTGGAAATTATTATATCGTAACCGATTAAGTCGCTTAGCTTCTTGCGCAGGCGTGAGAGATTTACTGATAGCGTGTTGTCAGAAACGAATTCACTCTGACCCCAAAGCTCTGCAATCAGTTTATCGCGGCTCACAAAACTGCCCTTTGCAGCTAGAAGCTGGGCTAAGATTCGCAATTCATTGAGAGACAGATTGGCTTTCCGCCCAGCGTAAGTTACTCTCGCAGCTTCAGGCTCCAGGCTCAATCCAGCATAGTCGAGGCTAGCATCATTCTCAGTGTAGGTGTAAGTTCGGCGCAATAAGGCCTTAACCTTAGCTACCAGGACCTTCGCTGAGAATGGTTTTTCTAGGTAGTCGTCTGCGCCCAGCTCCAGACCCATCACCTGATTCAAAGGGTCAGTCTTGGCGGAGACAATCATAATTGGCAGCTGTGATTCCTCGCGAATTCTGGTACACCAATGGTAGCCATTAAAGAGGGGGAGGTTAATGTCGAGCAAGATTAATTGTGGATTAAAGGTATGCAGCTCTGTTAAAACATTTTCAAAATCGCTGCAAATTTTGGCCTCGAATTGCCAGCTTTCAAGGGTCGAGGCGATTGCATGCGCCAGGTCTGAATCATCTTCAACAATAAAAATACGCTGTGCCAAAACTGCCTCTCTCCCTTCAAAAAATTGCCTTCCAGCTCCAAAAGAGCTGAGCATAATCGGGCATATAATTACTGCGTTTCAGGCCTTTGAAGCCTAAATCAACTATATCCTACCATAGTAAAAGCATAAAAATTGCTCCAGCACTCGGGCTGGAGCAATCTTAATAATTCTTAATTTTTACGACTAGGAATTAAGTCTACTTAACTTCGTAATCGTAATGTACCTTGCCGGCCTTCAAGCACTTGTTGTAGTCCTTGTAGATATTGGCCACAATCGGAGTCAAGATAAAGAGGGCAATCACGTTGGGGTAAACCATCAAGTTATTGAGCAAGGCATTGAGTGCCCAGACGAATTCAACCTTGGTGATTGAACCAAAGATAACTGCCAGTACGACGAAGATACGATAGGGGGTTAGACCCTTCTGGCCAAAGAGGTAAATTACGTTAGATTCGCCGAAGTAGTACCAGCCAATAATCGTGGTAAAGGCGAAGAAGGTTAAGCAAATTGCTAAGAAACCAGCACCTGCATTACCGAAGCCAATGCTAAAGGCTTCTTGGGTAATTGCCACACTCTCCTTACCAGGAACCTTATAGGCGTCGGTAACGAGAATTGCCAGAGCTGTTGCGGAGCAGACGAGAACTGTATCAATAAAGACACCACAGAAGGCGATTAAGCCCTGCTCTGCCGGGTGATTAACACTAGCAACAGCGTGTGCGTGTGGGGTTGAACCCATACCAGCTTCGTTTGAGAAGAGACCACGTTGGACACCAAAGCGAATTGCCTGACGGACTACCGCACCAGCAAAACCACCGGCTGCTGCTGCAGGGGTGAATGCGCCACGGAAAATCTCACCAAAGGCGGTTCCGAGATGTGATCTGAATTTGATTAAGAGGACGATGGAAGCAATGATGTAGAGAACTGCCATGAACGGAACAACAATCTCAGCAAAGCGACCGATTCTCTTAACTCCACCGATAAATACCGCTGCTGCCAAAGCTGCCAGAGCGACACCAATCAGCCAGGTTGGGATACCGAAAGAGGTATTTACGGCCAAAGAGATTGAGTTGGCCTGAACCATGTTACCGGCAATACCCAGTGCCAGAATAATTGCGACTGCGAAGAAACCGGCTAGGAACTTACCTAAACCACGATTCTTTTTGCCGACACCTTCTGAGATATAGAAGGCCGGGCCGCCAACGAGGTTGCCATCCTTACGGACTCTGAACTTCTGTGCGAGAACTGCCTCAGCAAAGATCGTCGGCATTCCGAGGATTGCGGTAATCCACATCCAGAAAATCGCACCCGGGCCACCGGCTGCAATAGCGGTAGCAACACCACCGACGTTACCGGTACCGACCTGAGCTGCGACTGCGGTTGACAAGGCCTGGAATGAGGATAAGCTTCCCTCATCATCACCATCCTTCTTTGTGAAACCACCAAACATCAGTTTGAAGGCCCTAAAGAAGTACCTGAACTGTACTCCACGGAGTACAAAGGTGAAGAAAAGACCACAACCGAGTAACAAGATGACTAAAAGAATGCCACCTAAGACACCGTCTATCTTGTTAATAAAATCAATTAGACCCATAGATAAACCACCTTTTCTTTTATGATCTCCATCTTGGCTGCAGCGTTATATGTAACCCTAGTGACCACATATGACGAAAATTTTCAACAGCCAAGATATAATTTATCAGTTATTTTTAACAAAAGCAATTGATTTTCCGAGAAAATATTAATATTTCGTATATTTAATCTCAAAATACCTGAATGCTGGGCTTAGTTATAATTCCTTATGCATTTATTTGAAATTCAATCAAAGCTAGCTGAAGCAAGATGCCAAGGATTAATTTTGCATCTTGCAAGATTTAAATTGGCATGCTAATATTCAATACGTTCCGTTTAAGTCGGCTTGAGTCAGCGCCTTGACTTGGCGCTAAAGCTTTTGACCCAGACGGGATAAGAAAGATAGCCGAATAGTGTAACGGTAGCACACCTGACTCTGACTCAGTTAGCCTAGGTTCGAATCCTAGTTCGGCTGCCAGCTAAAGCCCTCCAGCATTCGCTGTGGGGCTTTTTTAGAACTCAATCAAACTGAGGCAGGACAAGCTGCTGCCGAGAACTTGCTTAGCCTCCTGGGCTTAGCTTAAAATGAGCCACATGATCCTTAGAATTAAAGATTTACATAAAAGCTACCAGAATCGGGAAATCTTCAGCGGTGCCGATTGCACAGTGATGCCCGGAGATAAGCTGGCCATTCTTGGCCAAAATGGCTCCGGTAAAAGCACCCTTCTGAGGATTATTATGGGCTTGGAAGAAAGTTCCAGCGTCAACCCGCCCTATGAGTGGGGACAGGATGTTTTAGCTGAATACCTACCCCAGGAAATAACGCAGAGTAGGTCACAAGAGAGCATCATAGACCTCCTCCCCTTACGTCGCGCCGAACAGCGCATGAAGGAGCTGAGTCAGGCACTGGCAAGAGCCCAGTCCCCAGCCCTCCTACAAAGCTATAATCAGGCCCTGGCTGAATTTGAAAGCCTGGGTGCATATGCCGCCCTCGATGAAATAAAAATCCACGCAGCAGCTCTCGGTCTAGCGGAAGAAAAGCTGTATGCCCCGATTTCAACCCTTTCTGGTGGCGAGATGATGCGGGCTGCGATGGCCAAGATTCTCTGCTCTCGAGCAGACTGCCTAGTCCTAGACGAACCGACTAACCACTTGGATGCAGATGGCATCGAGTGGCTTGAGGATTTTCTCCAAAAGACGAATAAGTGCTTAATTTTCGTCTCCCACGACCGCAGCTTAATCGATGCAGTAGCAAATCGCACAGTGGCTATTGAGGCTGGAAAACTAATCTCACATGCCGGTAACTATAGCGATCGCTTACGCTGGAATGCAGCCCGTGAACACGAGCGCCAATTGCAGCTTACTAAGGCCGAAACTGAGTACCGCAAGGAAAAGGAAGTAGCCCAGACCTTCCTCTCACATCGCAATATATCTGGCTACCATTCCCGGCTGAAAAAGGCCGATAAATTAAAAAGCCAAATCGCCGAGCTCCAGGCTCTGAAATTAGAAGAGGATCGGCAATTGAACTTTAAGCTCGCGCGCAGCGAAGACAGTCGGCGTTCCGATCGCGTCTTAATGCTCGGGCAAAAGCTCAGTGTCGATTACGGAACAGGCCCCCTCTTTAAAGATTTTGACTTCGTCCTCCGGGCAGGCCAGCGAATTGCTATTCTCGGACCCAATGGCTGTGGTAAGAGTTCACTCTTGAAAGGCCTTGCTGGCGAATTAAAAGAATTTTCCGGTCAATTGCGCTATGGGCATGATTTAAGCATGGCTAGCTTGGAACAAAGAGTTAGCTTCTCGAATGAAGATAGAACTCTACTTGCTGAAGTCCGATTTCGTTTTCCAGAGATTCCGGAAGCTTCCGCCCGTGCCCTCCTGGCCCGCTTTGCCTTTTACGATATCGAGGTCTTTAAAAGTCTGCGCCAACTCTCAGGCGGCGAAAGAACACGCTTAAATCTGCTCTTAATTCTCCTGGAGCAGCCTGATTTATTAATTTTGGATGAACCGACAAACCACCTCGACTTAAAGTCCAAGGAAGTCTTAGAAAACGCTTTGGAAGAGTTTAATGGCGCACTCCTATGTGTCTCCCACGACCGTCACTTCTTGGCCAAGCTGGACTTTGAAATCCTCGCCTTCCTCGGCCAAAAGATTGAAAGTTTTAAGGACTACCAGACTTACCGCAAGGCCAGCCGTCGTTTCCGCGAGGAAGAACGCCAGTTGGAGCTGCAAGAAAAAAGCGAAGCGCAGGCAGAGCGTGCTACTTTGACTTCCACAGTAAAAGCGGAGGAGCCAGAAAGCGAGAGTGCAATCAGGCAGTGGTCTGATGCAGAGCTCAAACTTTGGCCCGAACTTAAAACCCTACCCAAGTCTGTCCAAAAAGCTGTCGAGCAAAGGCAGTACCGGGCTAAGGCTAAAATAATTAGTACTGAGATTTTAGAAACTGTAGATCAATTGTCCAGCAGTGCCCAAGAACTCGAGGCTCGTTTCACTGAGGCCAAAAGCGAGGCCATCTACTCTGAGTACGCGGCCATTTTAGAACGTGAAAAAGCCCTCACAGAACTCTATTTCAAGCTCTGTGAAAGTCTCGAGTCACTCCAACGCTAAGCAAAATTTGCACTTAGCCTTTGAGCTTAATTTTGCTCTTCTGCCTCAACTAGGATTTCTGCAGGGTTTGGTGATTCTTCAATATAACGGCGGACATTGAAATCGAAGAAACGTTTGTCCGAATGAGCTGCAGGGCACTTATAGGTGCAGTAAGTTACATGGTCTCTGAGCTTGTCAAATGATTCTTGTGAAATTACGTGCTCAATCCGGCAGGCATCCTCTGCGGCAATTTCTTCCGGAACCCCAAGTCCCATTAGGTACTCAGTGATGAAGATGTGCCGGTCATAAATCATTTCTGCCACGGCCCGCCCATCTTCAGTCAAGATAAGGTGCCCATTATCTTCAATCTGGAGGTAGCCCTGATCCTTTAAAAGGTGGATTGCACGAGACACAGAGGGCTTTGAAAAACCCATCTCTCTAGCCAAGTCAACCGAGCGCACGGAGCCAATTCGCTTTTCCAGGATAAGAATATTCTCAAGATAGTTCTCACCCGATTCTTGTAATTTTCTCATTGCTAGATCCTTTCAGTCACATTCATTAGTCTTAGCTATCTTCATGAAGCTTGGTGGTCTAGAATCGTAAATTGCTCTAGCTCGATAAGCAGCAATATAACTATTCTAACTTATATTGACAGCTAATTCATTCCTAAACAATTCATTCTCTCCGTGATTACTTCTGATATTTACGCTATTTTTACTCGAGCTCCTCCTGCTGCTTCCCCTCCAGTGTATTTTCACGCGGTAAAACTAAATTTAGTGCCTTATGATGAACCTTAATTTCAAGCGGAGCCGCAGGACCCTTTTCCCCATCAATGTCGACAATTAATTCGCGATCAGTCTCAATCTTCAGTTCTGAGGTCTGAATATGGAAGAAGGCCGGATGTGAGAGATGCGCTCCATTTAAAATGTCAATTAAGAGCGGAATTATATTTGGCTTTAAATAATGGGGGTCAGAACGCAGGCAGAGAAGGTCAAAAACCCCATCCTGCACATTCGCAAGCGGAACTAAATTACGAAAACCCCCAACCGACTGGCAATTACCAAAAACAAAGAACAAGAAATCGTCTTCGATTGTGAAATCTGGGCCGCTAATCTTTAAGTGATAAGGCTTGAAAATCTGATGAAAGTTCAGCATTGCCGTGACATAGTAGGCAAACTGACCTAAAAACATCTTCATCGTTCGTGGCGTGATAAATGAGATTTCACTCAAGAATCCTCCGGCTGCAACATTCAGGAAATAGGCCCCATTGGCCTCACCAATGTCGACAGCTTCGACCACATAATCTCTTAAAAGCTCCTCCAAGCCGTCCAGATCCTGGGGTAAATCATTAGCTACACCAAAGTCGTTGACTGTACCTGCAGCACAGATCAAAAGTGGAATCTTCTGATTTGCGAGCATCATTCCATTAACCACATTATTGATCGTGCCATCACCCCCGGCGGCCAGGAGGATATCAAATTCACTATGGTCCTCTGTACTAACGATGGAACGAGCTTCGCCCTCCGCCTCAGTCAATCTCAGTTCAAGTTTCGAAATTAAGCCTTCTTGTTCAAATCGTTCTAAACCACGCACCAGATTAGAAGCCATGCCGACTCTACCGGCGTGCGGGTTAATAATCGCTTTTACCTTCATCTACCTACCCTATTCCAGGCTAGCGCAGGGGCAACTCATGGACTGCTGTCCCGGTCAAAAGATAAAGGGTTGACGCTCCGTCATAACTAATAGACATTGCCTCATCCGGTAATTTGACCGTCTGCCTGAGACTAGCCGATTGTAAATCTATGATATTTAATTCTCTTCCTGCCGCAATGGCCAAATAATGGCCGAATCTTTCACTAATTTGCACAGTGGAAGTCAGTTTTAAAAGTTCTGAGGTGCTGCCGTCCGGCGCTATGCTAAGGAGCTGAAGCGGACTGGCTGGATCCTCTCTGACAATCGCATAAAGCTTCGAGCCCAAGGCCTGAACATCAATAATCTCAGCATACTTTTGAGTCCACAAGGGCTCACCACTACTGGCCGAAATGGCCATCAAGGAGTCAATCGAATGGATAATTAAATTCTCGCCCTGATGCGTCAGACCATGATAAAAGTCCTGCGCCTCAGCCGGCATAAACTGGGCCATCTGGCCGCCATTAAAGTCATAGCGCTTAATAATGACCTTTAGCTTAGAACTTTTAAGATTCAAAAGTAAAACATCAATCGCCTTCTGGCCTGGCGTAAAACTAAGGTCTGCAATATAGCCAGACTCAGCAAAACTCAGGGTGTATTTTCTGACTCCGTCTGCCGCATTCAATAAGTGCAGTTTAGGATAGCCACTTTCCGGCTGGTCAACTACTGCGATGAATGAGCCACCATCAACGGCTGCTGCGAAGCTGCCGTCCAGGGGCGATTCCCAGAGCAAACCATCTTGGTTAAAGAGGTATGCCGAGCGGCCACTGCCACGCCGATCGCCAATCATAATCCGGGACTCAGATTTAGCCCATGCGACTTCATTGAAATTTAAATTCTCGTGCGCGACCTCAGTCCCGTCCATTGCAGTTTCGACAAACTGATCTGAGCTCAAGCGAAGAATGCGCTTGCCGCATAATTCCAGCTCCCTAGTTTCGTTATAGGTGTAGCTTCGTAACTTATTTAACTGGCGTGCGGAAAGGGCATCATAATAATCATCCTGCCCAGAATCACGGGGTAGCTTTAGTAATAAAACTACAAACAAGAGTAAGGCAAGCGCAGCCAATGCCAAGACGATAACTACTGCCGGCGGTCGCTTCTTCACTTCTATTTTTGCTCTCTTGGCCAAAGGAGAACCTCGTTTCCTGATTTATAAGCTTTATTATACATTAAAAAACTGCCATCGAGCGTAGTTCGCGCGACGGCAGTTTAAAGTACTTAATTTACTGGGCTAAGCACTCACTTAGTACATTCCGCCCATCGGGGGCATGGCCGGTGCTGCTTCAGGCTCGGGGATATCAGCCACAACCGCTTCAGTGGTCAATAAGGTAGAAGCGATGGAGCAAGCATTTTGCAGGGCTGAGCGGGCGACCTTTGTCGGATCGACGATACCCTTCTCCAGCATTGCCACGTACTCTTCGTTTAAAGCATCAAAGCCTACGCCTTTATCTGCATGGATTACGTGTTCGACGATGACGCCACCGTCTTTACCAGCATTGATTGCAATCTGGCGGAGTGGGGCTTCGAGTGCACGCTTAATAATCTCGGCACCAGTCTTCTGGTCGCCAGAAAGCTTTTCGCTACAGGCTGCGACTGCTTCGATTGCGCCAATAAAGGCAGTACCACCACCCGGAACGATACCTTCCTCAACTGCTGCACGAGTTGCGGATAAGGCGTCTTCGATTCTCAGCTTCTTTTCCTTCATTTCGGTCTCAGTAGCTGCGCCAACCTTAATTACAGCAACACCACCGGAAAGCTTGGCCAAGCGTTCTTGGAGTTTCTCACGGTCGAAATCACTTTCAGTTTCCTGAATCTGAGCTCTGATCTGATTGATTCTGGCTTCAATCTGATCTTTTTGGCCGGCACCGTCGACAATAATGGTATTGTCCTTATCTGCGCGGACCTTCTTCGCACGACCGAGGTCTGAGAGTTGGACATCCTTAAGCTCTAAGCCTAAGTCTGAGGAAATGAAGCGAGCGCCGGTTAAAATTGCGATATCTTGGAGCATCTCTTTACGTCTGTCACCGAAGCCAGGGGCCTTGATGGCGACTGCATTCAAGGTGCCACGCAGCTTGTTCAGAATCAGGGTGGAGAGGGCTTCACCTTCCAGATCCTCAGCAATAATTACGAGCTTACCGCCACTTTGCACTAACTGCTCGAGCACCGGCAGGAGGTCCTGGACGTTCGAGATTTTCTTGTCAGTGACGAGGATGTGCGGATCTTCGAAGACGGCTTCCATCTTAGCGGTGTCGGTCACCATGTAGGCTGAAACATAACCGCGATCAAATTGCATACCTTCGACGACTTCGAGCTCTGTGCCCATGGTCTGAGATTCTTCAACTGTGATTACACCATCAGAGGTGACCTTCTCCATCGCGTCAGCAATTAATTCACCGACTACTTCATCATCAGCGGAGATTGAGGCTACACGAGTGATGTCATCCTTGCCTTCAACTAATCTGGATTGGCCTTTAATGGCCTCAACTGCTGCAGAGAGGGCTTCGTGCATACCGCGTTTCAGGATCATTGCATTGGCGCCTGCGGCGATATTTTTCATGCCTTCGTGAATCATGGCCTGGGCCAAGACTGTTGCGGTTGTGGTACCATCACCTGCTACATCCTGGGTCTTGGTTGCAACTTCCTTAATCAGCTGTGCACCCATGTTCTCAAAACGATCTTCTAATTCGATGTCGCGAGCAATGGTCACGCCGTCATTGGTGATTGAGGGTGAGCCGAAGCTCTTATCGAGGACGACGTTACGCCCTTTAGGACCGAGGGTAATTTTTACTGTATCTGCTAATTTATCGACGCCTTGCATCAGGGTATGACGTGCGTCACTGGAATATTTTAAATCTTTTGCCATCTTGAAACTCCTTTTAGACCTGAGGTCTGGATAATTTATTTACTTGCTCTTAGCTAAATATTTCAATTAAATCTGCTTTGCTAAAGCAGCTTTGTATCTTAAATCGCTAGCAAAATACTGCGCTTATAGAACAATTGCGAGGATGTCGGATTGACGTAAAATGGTGTACTCTTCGCCTTCAATCTTGACTTCAGTACCGGCATACTTTGAAATTAGGACGTGGTCGCCAACTTCGACTTCCATGATAATATCCTTACCGTCAACAACACCACCTGGACCGACAGCAACAATCTCTGCGACCTGCGGTTTTTCCTTTGCGGAATCTGGTAAGACGATACCACCCTTAGTGGTTTCTTCGGTTTTCAGCATCTTGATCACTACGCGATCTGCCAAAGGTTTAATGTTCATAATGAATACCCTCCTGGACTCTTCGTTTATTTCTACTGCGCTAAGGCAGTTTTTTGTGAACTTTAGCACTCGCATGCTTTGAGTGCTAGCCTTCACAGAATAGTGCTTGCTAGATTGCTTGTCAAGCGAAAGAAGTGACGCAAATGTGACAAAATTCTAAACTCCCCAATTTCTCCCGGCCAAAGGCTTTAAAGCTTGAACTTTAGCTGAGGGCTGCAAAAAGCAGCTTGATAAAAGATTTGAGGATGGGGATTTGCCAAATCACTGTGAGTGCAAAAGAATCGTCCAAGAAGGGACCCAGAGCAGGCCAAATTGCCAATAATGAGTAGACCAGGGGGCTAAAGATTAAGAGGAAGATTGCAAAGCGAAAAATCCCACAAAGTACCCCATTTAACCTGGGTCCTAAGCTGACTCCAGTTAATTTATCAAAGAGCTTTGTGAGAAGCTTTAAAAAGAGCACGAGGACGGCACGGATGATGTTTAGAATAATTAGGAAAGCCGCAGCCCGAGCAAAGTAAAAAAGTAGGACTGAGTTAATTTCTGACTCTACAATTGGCGGTACGCTAGCGCCCCCAATAAGTTTTTGTAAAAGTAAGAGATTGGAACTTTGACTTGCAGAAACTGCGACAAAGGCAAATTCTAAAACTGAGGCTTGGGGTGCATCTTTACCGGCCTGGAACCACTGGAGCAGGGCCTTTGTCGATTGAGAAATTCGAGTCATCAGCCCATGTTCAATCAACCAGGCACGTAGCACGGTGCTGAGGGCAGGTGCTAGGGCTAAGGCGAAGAATGTTGCCAAAAGCGTGATAATCAGGAGGGCCAGATTATATTTAAAACCTTTACGCCAGCCTTTAACGACAAAGAAGGCCAAGCAAAAGAGTAAAAATAAGTCAAGAAACATAAATTAGCTTTCCCCTAGCTCCACTTTAGATTATCTCCCTCCCCGATTCTGCCTTTTGCGCCCTAGAAATGCAAGGCAGGAAGCTAAGGCTGAAAGCTTGGCCCGCCCTGGCTTCCTGCTTAAACTTCAGCTTTCGCTAATTATTTGTAATAATAGTACTTTAGTATCTACGCAGTTAACGCCCTAGTAATTAGTCTAGCTATCTGATTAAGTGAGGGAATTTATGCAAAAAATAAAACTAACTAAGCTTTATAGCCAGCATCGAATGAAGGCCATCACTGCACTGCTCTTAACTGTCGCTGCAGTTTTTCTCGGTCTCGTCAATCCGATGATTATGGCCTTTGTAATAGATGGTGTCTTGTTAGATAAGGCAGCTGCTGTACCTGCTTTCGTGAGTAATTTATACCTCAGCTTCGGAGGGCGGGATTTCTTCTTCTCCAGGCTGTGGATTTTCGCCATTCTGATGCTTGTAGTCTACCTCCTCCAAGCTACGGCCAACTATACGCGCAATATGTTGATGAGTCGTTTTGCCCAGGCTGGTACGGTCGAGCTTAGGCGTCAACTCTTCTCACATATTCAACGGCTGCCCTGGGCTTGGCACAAATTAGCCGAGACCGGTGACCTAGTCCAACGCTGCACCTCAGATGTCCGCTTAGTCAACCAATATTTTGACCGCCAACTAATGCGCATTACTGAGTCTGGATTAACTTTTTTAATCACTACATATCTGATGCTGAGATTTGACTTCAGCCTAGGACTGGTGGCCCTTGCTGTCACCCCGATTCTCTTTATCACTTCACTCATTTACTTCCGTAAAAGAAGAGCCAATTGGGAGCTTTGGGAAGAAGCTGAGGGTGCTCTAGCTGCGCGCCTCCAGGAAACTGCGAGCGGAATTCGGGTGGTCAAGGCCTTTGCCCGGGAGGATTTTGAATATCAGGCCTTTAATCAAAAGAACGTCGAGCTCTACGATTTTTCCCTGAAAAACTTTAGAATTATGGGTCGCTTCTGGTTCTGGTCTGACCTTTTAATCTATGGTGAATTTGCCTTAATTGTAATCTTCGGTACCTGGCTCGTCCTCCAGGGCCGACTCACCCCTGGACTACTCGTCCTCTTTACCTTCTATGCTGAAAAACTGCTCTACCCGCTCCGTAACCTCGCCCGTTTAATTGCCCAGACCGGCAATGTGCAAATCGCCTCACGCCGGCTCAGGGAGATTCTTAACGCGAGTCCAGAGCCCGACGAAAAAGACTTGGCCCGGCCTGAACTTAGTGGAGCAATTCGCCTGGAAAATGTCTCTTTTGCCTATCCAGATTCGGATGAGGAAATTCTGACTGACTTAAGTCTCGAGATTAAGCCTGGTGAGACCATTGGAATTCTCGGCCCGACCGGCTCTGGGAAGTCAACCTTGCTCTTGCTGCTCCAAAAGCTCTATCTACCGAGCAGCGGCCGGCTCTACTTTGACGATTATGAGATTCGGGAAATAGATCGCGAGCACCTGCGTAAGGAAGTCGGCCTGATTCTCCAGGAGTCCTACATCTATTCGCGGACTATTGCTAAGAACATTCTCTTACCAAATCAGGCTGCCAGCCATTCTGAAATGATCGAGTCGGCGCGGCTGGCCCAATTAGATAGCGATATCCAAAGATTTAATAAGGGCTACGACACAATAGTCGGAGAGCGTGGTGTAACGCTTTCCGGAGGTCAGAAACAGCGTCTGGCAATTGCCCGAAGTTTTATACGCGACTGCCCCATTTTGATTTTTGACGACTCGCTCTCGGCTCTCGATGCCGAAACTGACCGGAAGATTCGCCGGGATCTTAAACAGCGCACGGATCAACTGACGACCATTATAGTCTCCCACCGCATCGCCTCCCTCCTCGACTGTGACCGCATTCTGGTCCTCAACGAAGGACGGATGGAAGCCTTTGCCTCACCGGAGGAGTTAAGGGAGAAGCCCGGCCTCTTTAGTAGAGTCTATGACTTGCAGGCGGCCTGGATGCAGGATGCAGAAAAGGCTCGGCGCAAGCAGAGCAGAAAGAAGGAGTAAGTTATGGCGCATAAAAAAGACGTAAAAATCAATCAAAATAAATACAAACTCGAGCCAGATTTGGCCCAGCGCCATGCCGAGCTGCTTGAAGCTTTAGCCTCGGTTGAGGATGAGGAGACTTTACCTAAGCTCAATGGGAATGTCTGGCGCCAGTTCTTTAAACTGGGCCAGCCCGGGCGCTACCTCTATCTGTGGCTGGTTCTAATTATGGCTGTCTTGGCTATCTTTGATAACCTTTCGCCGCTCTTTGTCCGCTTCTCTTTGGATCACTTTGTGGCCTTGGGAACGAGTAAGGGACTAGCCCTCTATGCCTTAGCCTTTGCTCTTTTGATTTTAGGCCAGGCCTTCTTTGACCGCCTCTTTATGCTTTTGGCCGGAAAGATTGAAACCAATATGGCTTTTAATATTCGTGAGCGCGGCTTGAAAAAATTGCTAAAATTAGACTTTTCCTACTATGACCGGACTGCAGTCGGCTGGATTTTAGCCCGGATGATTCACGATGTGACCAATGTAACTGAGGTTTTGGCCTGGGCGATGACGGATTTAATCTGGTGTATCTCGACCATTGCGCTGATTTCAATTGTGATGTTCTGTTTAAATTGGCGCCTCAGCCTGCTAGTTTTAACTGCGCTGCCGCTAGCGATTTTTATCTTCAAGTATTTCCAGAGTCGGATTCTCAAAGAGCAGCGCGAGGTAAAGAAGGTAAATTCGGCAATTACAGCCGCCTACAATGAAGGGATTGTTGGAGCAAAAACCAGTAAGACCTTGGCTCTGGCTGCGCCGATGCAAGATGAGTTTGACTTTCTGACCTCACATTTCGCCGATCGCTCTATCGCCTCAAGTCGCCTTTCCTACCGCTTTGGCCCGATTATCGGCTTTATGGGTGTGCTTACTGCGGCCCTGATTCTGGCCATTGGTGGTAAGTTTGTCCAATCCGACTTAGTCAGTCTCGGGACAATGATTACCTTCTTTATTTACAGCCTGAAAATCTGGGGTCCGCTTGCCAACGTGGCCGACATAGTTACCGACTTCCAGGCAGCTCAAGCAGCTATCGAGCGGGTTTTACACATCTTTGCCGAGGAGAGCAAGATTAGTGACAGCCCGGAAGTGCTGGCGCGCTACGGTGCCCGAGATGGCGAGGGGCGCGAAGCCTGGCCAGAGTTTAAGGGTAAAATCGAGTTTCGCAATGTCAGCTTCAGCTATGTCGAGGGGGAGCCAATTTTAGAAAATTTCAATCTCACTATCGAGGCCGGCGAGCAAATTGCCCTGGTCGGAGAAACTGGGGCTGGTAAATCGACCTTAGTTAATTTGGCTTGTCGCTTCTATGAGCCGCAAAGTGGACAGATTCTCTTTGATGGGGTGGATTATCGGGAATATCCCTTGAACTGGCTTTACAGTAATCTCGCCTATGTTCTACAGACCCCGCAGCTCTTCTCTGGCACGATTGCTGAGAATATCCGTTATGGTAGATTGGATGCCAGCGACGAAGATGTGAAGAAAGCTGCCCGCTTAGTCAACGCTGAGGATTTTATCCTGCGGCGTGAGGCTGGCTACGAGGCTCCGGTTGGCGAGTCTGGAGGATTATTATCGACAGGGGAAAAACAGCTGATTAGCTTTGCTAGGGCAGTAATCTCCAATCCGGCCTTCTTTGTTCTCGATGAGGCAACTTCCTCGATTGACACGGAGACAGAAAAAGAAATCCAGAAGGCGATTGAGCAATTGCTTGCTGGCCGGACCGCACTAATTATTGCCCACCGCCTCTCAACCATTAAAAATGTCGATCGGATTATCGTAATTGAAGATGGTAAGATTATCGAAGACGGAACTCACGATAGTTTAATGGCCAAAGCTGGGGTCTATCACACCTTCTACAGTGGTCAATTTAAACTCGAGTAGCTCAGAGAGGCCTTGCTCTTGGCAAGCTAAAAGCCCACAAAGGCAGAGGGAATGGATGTAAATTGATGCAGGATCAGAATACAATATTTTGTCTCGCGCTCTTACAGCGGGTCCATCATGTACGCGAAGATGAGTTGGTCAAACTTCTAACCGACTCGCTTTATCTCGATTTTTTCCAGGCAAAACAAGCCATTGCCCGCCTTTTAGACCGCGGACTGCTCACTCTTTCCGAGCGTAAGGATGAGTCTGAACTAGATTCCAGCGGCAAGCGAGTTTTGCGCTACAATCTAAAGCCCGAAGGCGCAGCTGTTGCCGACTTACTTTTTCCTGAGCTGCCGGAAAATATGCAGGCCTATCTCGAGCGCCTCGGCTCTTCTTTTAAGCGGGAGCGAATGAGTGCCAGTAAGGCCGAAATTTCAGAAATTGACGGGCAAAAGGTGAAGTTAAAGCTGAGCGCCTCAGAGGGCCGCGAGCTGCTTTTTCAACTCGAGCTCCAACTGCCCACCCGAGAACTTGCTGAAAAAATAAAGGCAGACTGGGCGCGTGACCCAGCTGCCTTATACCAAAGTATTATTTTGTCACTTTGTGATCCGAATTAAGCGAATCACTTAAGCTCTAATCTAGAGTTTCTAAGAAACTATTAACTAGGCTGGTGAAAATTGATCTTTGTCAGCTCCACAAAGTGGGCAGACCCAATCTTCAGGAACATCTTCCCAGGCAGTGCCTGGCTCTACACCGTTGTCCGGATCACCGACTTCGGGATCGTAGACGTAACCGCAGAGGTCACAAATATAAGCTTGCATATAACTCTCCTTTACAACATTAAATGCAAATGCAATTAACTTTACCGTGCAGATAATTCTAGCAGAGCAACGCTCTCTGCCTGACTCACGGTTTATTGCATAATACCATTGAGTGCAGAATCTGTCGAGAAAAGGGGCCAGCTGTTACCTAGGTGAAAAATTACAATTCATCTTCAGTAAACTCGAATTGCCAGTCGAGAATCGAAACTGTATCCCCCTCGGCCAGACCTAAGTCCTTTAACTTATCAATAATGCCAAAGCGGCGGAGCCTGTCCTGGAAGAAATAGAAGGATTCCGGATTCTCAAAGTCGGTCTGTTGGAGTAAGAGCTCAATCGCTCTGCCCTCGACCCGATACTGACCTGGTTCTTCCTCATAGCAGTTAAAGCTCTCCTGCTGACGATCCTCATAAACCTTGAACTCAGCAGCCTGCAAGGGCTCCAGCTCAGGCAGTTCATGCAGTTCAGAAAAGACTAGCTCTAAGGCCTTGTCCACACCTTCTCGAGTCACAGCTGAGATAAAGCTAAAATCCAATTGAGCAGCTTTAAAAGTCTCGCTTAAATCCTCCTGCTGTTCTGCGGAAATCGAATCTAGCTTATTAATCAATAAAATCTCGGGCTTTTCAGCCAAGGCTTCAGAATACGCAGCCAGCTCCTGGCGAATTAATTTATAATTGGCCAAAGCCTCACTCGCGCTAACCGAGGCTCCATCAATCAGGTGAATTAGGAGACGACAGCGCTCGACGTGACGCAAAAACTCGTGGCCTAGGCCCTGCCCTTCCGCAGCGCCTTCAATCAGGCCAGGAATGTCGGCAAAGAGAGCTCGATCCTCATAGTGGTCAACCACTGCAAGCTGAGGTGCAAGCGTCGTAAAGGGGTAGTCGGCAATCTTCGGCTTCGCATTAGAGACCACGGAAATGAAGGTCGACTTGCCAGCATTTGGCAGACCTAAAAGGCCGACATCCGCAATTAATTTTAAATCTAAAATTAAACTGCGATTCTCCCCCAAACCACCAGATTTTGAAAAGCGAGGTGCCTGCCGGACGGAATTCGCAAAATGCGTGTTACCACGCCCACCACGGCCACCACGAGCTGCCACGAAGCGTTCACCCTCGGCAAACAAGTCAGCTAGGAGCTGATCGCTCTCAGCGTCTCTAATCAGGGTTCCGACTGGGACCTCAATCACTAAGTCAGCGGCATCTTTACCATGTCTTTTATAACCCTGGCCATTGGCTCCAGCCTCGGCTTTAAATTTCTTCTTAAAGCGGAAGTCCTTTAAGGAGTTCTTATTCCGACTGGCCACAAAGACCACGCTGCCACCGACACCACCATCGCCTCCGTCCGGGCCGCCCTTTGGCACGAACTTCTCGCGGCGGAAAGAGACAGCCCCATCGCCGCCATTACCGGCGCTGACTTCTATTTTTACGCGGTCAAAAAACATCTATTTCTCCTTCTAAGTAAAAAGCCCAAAGCAATCCTGCCTCGGGCTAAAGTTCTGACAATTTATAAATGCTTATTCGACGGGGTAGACACTGACCTGGGTCTTATCGCGACCGAGGCGCTCGTATGCTACACGACCATCAATTTTTGCAAATAAGGTATCATCCTTACCTCTACCGACGTTGAGTCCGGGATGAATCTTTGTCCCTCTCTGTCTGTAGAGAATATTACCGGCGAGACAAAACTCACCGTCGCCACGCTTGGCGCCAAGACGTTTAGCCTCTGAGTCACGGCCGTTCCGAGTTGAGCCGACACCCTTCTTACTGGCTAAGACTTGTAAGTTCAATTTAAAGATAGTAATCATCGTAGGTCCTCCTTCATTGGACTAGTTCCTGAAATTCATCATGGCTGATGACTCGCCATTGAATTCTTTCAGCATTGCTTTCTGCAAGCAGCTTTACGCCCAAAAGGCAATTTGCGATTAATAGGTTCGCATCTTCTCTCTTTCGCTGACTGAGCCGCTTGTACTGCTCTGCGGCGAAATCCATCTGGATTAAGCCAAGGTCGGGATCGAGCTCAAATCTGGGCACAATCTCCAGCAGTTCTACAAATCCGGCAATAGTCGTCTGCCCTAGTGTGCTAGCCGCGGCACAGAGCAGGTCACGTCCCGCTCGCTCGGTGTCGGCATGTCCGAAAAACCTGAAGGCTCGGAGTAGACCGTCACTGCCTTGGCTGAATGCACAGTCAATCATTTAGACATTAACTGCTGTAATCTTCAGCTTCGTGTAGGGCTGTCTGTGACCTTTTTTGCGTCTGTAGTTCTTCTTGGCCTTATACTTGAAGATGGTAATCTTCTTGCCTTTGCCTTGCTTCAGAACTTCGCAGTCCACGGAACAACCATCGATGTAAGGGGTACCGAAGCGAATTTTGTCATTTTCTCCGACTGCTAAAACCTTATCAAGTTTAAAGCTGTCGCCGGCCTCCACGGCCAATTTCTCGACAAAAATCTCATCACCCTCACTGACGCGGTATTGTTTACCGCCAGTTTCTACGATTGCGTACATTGCTTTTCCTCCCTGTAATCAGTCTCGCCCGAGTGAGGTGGTTAGTGCGTTTTGCCGAGGCAATTTGAACTAAACTCTTATGACCAAATCGGAGCGGTCGCAAAGGGCAGAATAACATATATAATATAGGCAGGTCAAGCAAAGTCCTAGGAAAAATGGAGGTTTAAGCGATGGCAGAAGCTAAGCAACGGCGTGATTTTAACTTATCAGAACATCTCGAGCAAATTGATGATTTACTGAAGAGTGGTTTATTGACTAAGGGTAAGCGAGTTTTCATGCTCGGCATTGCCGGTATCTCAATGTGCGGATTGGCTGAATTGGCAAGCTCTTTAGGGCTCGAAGTTGCCGGTTCAGATCCCGGTGGTGAGAAGGTAAAGGCAGAGCTTGGAGAGCTCGGAATCCAGGTTTTCACCACTCATGAGCGGGCAAATATTGAGGCCTTCAAGCCCGATTTTCTTGTTTACTCCCTCGCTGTTCCAGCAGATAATCCGGAGCGCCAGGCTGCCCAGGAACTTGGCCTGCCTTGTTTAGAGCGCGCCGTTTTTCTCGGCGCGCTTAACCGGCTTTACGAGCGGGTAATTAACATCGCTGGAACGAATGGTAAGACCACCACAACGGCCTTAACCGCAAAGCTCCTAATCGCAGCAGGCCTAGATCCTACTGTCCACCTTGGCGCTGAGTTAGCTGATTTTAGAGGTACAGTTAGAATTTCCAAGGAGCCTAAGTTGATGGTTTCCGAGGCCTGCGAATTCGGCGGCTCTTTCCTGAGCTTCCGCTCGACCTCGGCAGTAATTTTAAATCTCGGCCACGACCATGTCGACATCTTTCCGGAATTCGAGGATGTGATTGATGTTTTTACCCTCTTCTGCCTCGGACTAGAGCGGGATTCAACCCTCTTTTTGCCCAACTTTGACCCCGCAATTCCCAAGCTTTTGGCCAAGGTTTTAAAGGAGCAACCCAAGTTTCTCGAAGAGCATCAGCTAATTAGCTATGGTTATAGCGCAGAGCTCGCCGAGCGCTTACAGCTCCCGCGCTATGAGCTAGTCAAGCCAGATGCAGACTATGAAATTACAGAGCTCAGCTATACTGGTCCCTTCCCGAATATTAAGCTCCGCTTCCCGGCTGGTGAAATTGCCTTTAGTTTAAAAATTCCGGGCCGCTTCAATGTCGAGAATGCCCTGGCCGCCTTTGCCCTGGCCGCTGAGGCTGGAGCAGAGCCTGAAATCCTGGCTCAGGAAATGCCAAAATTCAAGGGTGCAGAGGGTCGTTTTACCTACTGTGGAGATTACAATTCCTGCCGGATAATTGCTGATTACGCACATCATGCAGACTCCCTAAAGCAAACCATCGAAACTGCTAAGCTCCTCGAGCATCAAGCCTTGAAGGTCTACTTCCAGCCAATTACCTATACTCGGGCGAAAGCTAATGCAGAAGGCTTCTTCGCTGCCTTAAAGGAGGTCGACGAGGCCAATCTTTTAGAAGTCTACGATAACCGTGAAAAAGACCATAATTTTTCCACCCGCGAAATTAGCAAGAGACTTCAAGAGGCAGGAGTTAAAGCCAATTACTTCCCCGATATTCAGGCGGCCAAAGAGCACGCTTTAGCTAATCTCGAAGCGGGTGACCTAGCCCTCTTTATAGGCCAAAACATTCGCACCGTGGCGAATGAGCTAGCTGGTCGCAAGGACCATCACGAAAGACCTGAGCTTTAGTTATAAGCTTGTAAAAAACAAAGGGTCGAGCTAATTAGCTCGACCCTTTTGCTTCTCTAATTTATCAGCTTTAACCGCCAAACATTGTGACGTAGGCTGTAAATGAGGATGAAACTTGCATCCAAGCTAAAATAACTGCCACGACTATGCCCGGAATGTATGGATTCGAGCATCTGCGTCCCATTCTCCGAATTGCAAAGACGGCTAAGGGGAAGATCGGGATTGCATTAACCATAAAGGTGAATGTAAAGGGTGAGCCAAAGACATTTGGCATCTGCCCTGTCTTAATAAAGAGATGGTAGCCAACTGTCGTGATTACATAGGCCGGAATACCATTGACTAAGGCAAAGAATAAGTCATTAATCAGGGGTGCTTCATTCCAGATTTTTGCAAAGTACGCACTGTTGACTGCAATCGAGACGGAAATCCCGAAGATTAGGTACATCGGCAGGTAGGTTAAGAAGACTGTAATGAGATTTGTCGGCAGAGTTCTTAAACCCCAGAGGTAGTAGCGGAAGTCAATCTTAAAGAGATACTGGGCGATAGCTGTGAAGATTCCGACAAATAAGAGCAAGATCAGAGCCATCAAAATAGACTTCAAAAGCTTTTTAAACGAAAGTTTAACTCCCCACTCCTCCAATGTGCTCCCGTTACGCTTGGCGTAAAGATGGTAGGAGGCAAAGCTGGTCAAGAGCATGAATAAACCGTTAATCATACCCCAGGGTGCGTAAATGTTAGTCATCTGCTGGGGCAGCCAGGGTAAGACGAAGTAACCGTAGCCACTTTTGAAGAGCATGCTGACACTAAAGAAGGCAAAGAGGCAGTTCAGTACAGTTAAGCACCAGAACCAAATCCGCCCCTTCTTATCCGGATGTGGACGTAAGCTCCTTACTTTCCCCGCTGGCGCGAGCTCTTTGAAAAAGCTCGTCTCATT
>JAUNVR010000003.1:56768-61797 GCA_030537595.1 Eubacteriales bacterium | reverse complement strand
CCCGGAACGATATGATCGACCCGCTCAGGCTCACCAAAAGCGACAAAGGCTTTGGCATTAGCTGTATTTAACCAGTCTTGAGCTGATGTTGGGGGCGCATCTTCGCTGAAAGTCTTAAAGAAAACATGGTCGTAGCGGGTGTAGAAACAACCTACATCACGGTTTCCGTAGCCATTTAAGAACTCTCCTGACTCCCCCTGAACATAAGGATCAGCGGAGATAAAATAGGCGGCCGAAAGGTTCTTGATACCCATTTCATCTTCCAGACGGATTGAGCCATTGACCGCATTGCCGCCAATCGAGTGACCGGCGATACCGATTTGCTCGGCATCAACAAAGTCCAGCTCCCGGGCATAGCGAACTGCGGCGTAGGCACCGAAGGCCTCGGTTACCTGGTGCGGAGCAAAAAATGTACCCTCCGCAGTCACCTCTGAATCCCCGTGATTTAAGAGGTCAGGAGCGACAACTACAAAGCCACGTCTGGCAAGTTCTAAAGCGTAGGGTGTGTAACTTTCTTTATTAGTTGACAAACCATGGGCAAAAATTACTGCCGGAGCCGGATTTTCTTTACTTGCAGCTTTCGGTTGGAAAACTTTAAGTGCCAGCTCAGCATTCAAGGGTTGCGTGCTTATCTTGTCATAGTGAATTGTGACACGGCCAAAGTCGTGCAAAATAAATGATGATAAGGCTGTACAAAGGATGATTAGGGCAAGAGAAATCAGCAAGCCCTGCTTTGAAGTCAAGCGTTTCATAGACACCTCCTCAGGTTCTATGCAAACAATAGTTAAATGCCGGCTTTAAGTCAATAAGAATTTAGCGAATTAAACAGCTTTAGCCAAAATAAAAACCGCCGACATTTAAGCAGCGGTTTTTACTTTAATTTTTTTAAAAAATAACTTTGCTATTTAAGCTCTATTGCTAAAACTTATTTAGACTCTTCTTGAGCTTCAGAAGCGGTATCTTGCTCTGCTTCGTCATTGAGTTTTGCCTCGCCCACTGAAGCTTCTTCAAGTGGAGCTGTTTCGGCCTCAGCTTCTGCCTTAGGCTCAGAATCCTGCTCTGAACTAGCTTCCAAATCACGTTCCTTCAGCTCAGAGAGGTAGACCTGCTCTTCCCCACCGGGCGCCGGTTTCCAATCTGCAGCGTGAGCTTTGTAAATCGCTTCAAATTCTGGACCTTCGACCTTTTCAACCTCTAAGAGGCGTTGTGCGAGGGCATGTAGAACATCAATATTATCATTTAAGATCTGCATGGTCTCGGAGTAAGAGTCAGAAAGAATCTTTTTGACCTCCTCATCGACAATCGCAGCTGTAGCCTCTGAAATCTGCTTCTGATGGCCATACTCGAGGCCGACAAAGGGCTCATTCGACTCACCGAGGACGAAGTTACCCAAGCGCTCGCTCATCCCATATTTGGTAATCATCTCGCGGGCAATGCGGTTGGCTTCCTGTAAATCCTGTGAAGCTCCTGTTGAAATTTCCCCCTGGATTAGCTCTTCAGCCGCTCGACCACCGAGGGCAAACTTAATTGTATTTTCTAAATCATCCTTGGTCTGGAAGTAAAGATCCTCATGTGGCTTGTAGGCCGTATAGCCTCCTGCTCCACCAGCCGGAATAATTGTGACTCGCTCGACCCGTTCGACGCGCGAAACTGCACGCAGGACAATCGCGTGTCCAGATTCGTGATAGGCCGTCAACTTACGCTCCTTCTCACTAATCACCCGACTCTTCTTTTCTGGTCCGACTGTGACCTTAAAGACTGCCTCAGAAATATCCTCGTACTTAATCTCCTTGGCACTCTTACGTGCTGCGAGGAGCGCAGCTTCGTTTAAAAGATTGCTTAAGTCGGCCCCGGTAAAGCCTGGGGTCATCCTGGCAATCTCCATTAAATCAACATTTTCCGCAATTGGTTTATTCCGTGCGTGAACTTTCAAGATCTCAAAACGACCATTGAGATCTGGTCTCATGACCATGACCTGACGGTCAAAACGGCCTGGCCGCAAGAGTGCAGGGTCTAAGATATCTGGCCGGTTGGTTGCCGCCATAATAATTACACCCTCATTCGGACCAAAACCATCCATCTCAACTAGAAGCTGGTTCAGGGTCTGCTCACGCTCATCATGGCCACCGCCGAGACCTGCGCCACGGTGACGTCCCACTGCGTCAATCTCATCGATAAAGACGATACAGGGTGTATGTTTCTTTGCATTCTCAAAGAGGTCACGGATTCTGGTCGCACCGACACCAACAAACATCTCAACGAACTCTGAGCCTGAGGTGGTGAAGAAAGGCACTCCAGCCTCACCGGCAACGGCCTTCGCAAGGAGGGTCTTACCTGTACCCGGTGCGCCAACCAGGAGAATACCCCGGGGGATTTTTGCCCCGAGCCCTGAATACTTCTGCGGATTCTTCAAAAAGTCGACGACTTCTGATAGCTCCTGCTTCTCCTCATCAACTCCGGCGACATCATTAAAGGTCACCTGATTCTTGTCTGGGTGATTTATCTTCGCTCGGCTACGCCCGAAGTTCATCGCATTGCGGCCATCCGATCCACCCTGCCTGGCAAAGGAGAACCAGATGAAAAAGCCCATTCCGATGACCATCAGAACGATTAGAACCATATTGAAGATGGAGGAGAAATCCGGTGGTTGACGATAGTCAAACTTCTCTATCTGCCCACTTTTTCTGGCCTCGTTTAAGCTCTTATAGACCTCCGGAATTAAGAGTGTGTGAATCTGCTTCGTATAGCGTTCTGCAGGTTTCTTGTCTACTGCCTTCAGCTCAACTTCTAGTTTATTGCCATTCAGCACAATCGAATCTACATTTCCTGCTTCAATATCACTGATAACTTCAGAGAGCTGAGCCTGGGTTGAGCCACCCATTCTCGACATGAAAAGAGAAGACATCATGATTACAACAATCAAGACGATGTAAAAGCTAAAGTCTGAGGCACGTCGTTTTTTATTCATTCATTCCTCCTTGCCCGTCATCTACAAGAATTGAGATGTCGGGAAGATTACGATATTGCCCTTCATAGTCCAGGCCATATCCGACGATGAACTCATCAGGTATGGCCATTCCAATATAGTCAACATCCAGCTCTGCCAGTCTGCGATCCGGCTTATCAAAGCAAGCACAGATCTTTAGGGAGGCAGGTTTCCTGGTTTTTAAGATGTCCAAGAGATGACTGAGAGTTAGTCCGGAGTCAATAATGTCTTCAACCACGATGACATGGCGGTCGGCAATATCTAGGTCCAGGTCCTTTAAGATTCTCACTACTCCAGTCGATTTAGTACCACTATAGGACTGAACCGACATAAAATCGATTTCACAAGGTACTGTTATCTCGCGCATCAGGTCTGCCATAAAGACTATGGCACCTTTTAAGACGCAAATCAGTAAGATTTCTTTACCCTGGTAATCAGCAGATATTTCGGCGCCGAGTCGGGCACAGATTTCAGCAATTTCTGTCCTGCTGACTAAGACTTCTGAAACTTTTTTAGCCACAATATTTCCTCCAGAAACCGGTAAAAGATTGCAATTTGCAAACTGATATGCCTGATCTCAACCGGGTACTAATGCGAAAGATCAGGGAATATTGTATCAAGAAAACTAGCTCTTGACTAGAAAAATGCGATCTGCAGAGAGTTTAAGCGATCGATTTGCGCCAAGATCGAAGGAAGCCTCACCCCCGCCCCTACGAATTCGCTGCAAAATCATCGCCATTTGCCGATTACTTGCAGCCTGGCGGTAATCATCTGCCCGGATATAACGATGTAAAATTAACTCTTGTAACTCGGGCCGACAGGAGAGTAAGCGCCGCCGAGAAAGCTCGCCCGCAGGAGTTAAAAGATCCTCCATCCGGGCAGTAACTACGGCATCGACAACAGCTTCTACAGAATTTAAATTAGCCGAAAGTTTAGCTAACTGCTCGACAATAGAGTGGCCAATTAAGTCTGACCAGAGCGGGATTAAATCCAGGCGCAAAGCATTGCGCAGATAATCCCTTTCCTGGTTACTTGCATCATCGTGATAAGGCAGCTTAAAAGAATCTAAAAACTCAGTAATTTCAGCTCGACTCACAGTTAAAAGTGGCCGGATATAGAATTCTTCTCGCCTCCGCATGCCAATCAAACCACTTAAACCAGTCCCGCGACTAATTTGTAGGAGCATCGACTCGGCTAAATCGTCCTTTTGATGGCCGAGGGCAAATTTAATTTCAGCTGGGATGTAGTTTTCCTGCACATAGGCAGCTTTAAATAAGTCCTGGAAAAAGGCTTGGCGCTCTGCCCTAGCCGTGGCCTCTATGCCTAAGCCAGACTTCGCTGCAAGCTCAGGAATTGAAATCACTTTCTCCTCATAGGCCAAGTCGTAGCTTGCGGCTAGAGCTTTTAAAAACTTACTCTCCTCGGCGTCGACATCCGGCCTTAGACCATGATTGACATGGGCAAGACGCAGCTCAAAATTAAGTTTTTTTCGTAAAAAAAGCAGGTAATAAAACAGACAAATTGAATCCCTGCCACCTGAGATAGCCAGATAGACTAAATCACCCGGCTGAATTAAATTGTAACTTTCATTCTCGAGCGCTAGCCGCCAAAAGAAATCAGGAATCTTATACTGCACAGCTCTCACCTACAGTCTGAACTAAGAGCTTAAAACTCGGGCGGCGCATGGTCATGGATCTTTTTAGCCCGCTCGATATATCGCGTGTATTGTGAGAGCCAACCGAGGTGGACGGTCCTAGTCTCACCGTGTCTGTTTTTTGCCACGATTAACTCGGCCTCCTCCAATTCCTCCGCCTGCTCAGACTCGTTGTAATAGCCATCTCGATAAAGGAATAAAACGACGTCAGCATCCTGTTCAATTGCTCCCGAATCACGTAAGTCTGAGAGCATTGGACGCTTATCGGAGCGTGCTTCACAAGCACGAGAGAGCTGCGAAATCGCAATTACTGGACACTCCAACTCACGCGCCATAATCTTTAACTGGCGGGAGATATCAGAGATCTCCTGTTGCCGGTTGTCGCTAGA
>JAUNVR010000003.1:48343-56668 GCA_030537595.1 Eubacteriales bacterium | reverse complement strand
CTGTCTTGACGGCCGAGCCTAGACTGCTCTTCCAGCTCGTTCAAGTGGGCAGACAAAACATCGCCCAGCTGCTTAAAGCCTTCGCGATTACCTTCACCTCTAGCCTCGACCAAGCGCTTCGAAGCCAAGTCTATAATCTCATCAATTCGACTAGAGTCACCGTAAGAGAAGGAGATAACCTCTTGCATGCTGGAAATGATTTCCCGCAAAACTCGCTTCTCACGCACCACATTGGCATAGTGTCGCGCATTTTCGATGACCATGCCGTCGGTCGCTAATTCGGTTAAAAGCTCAATGCCGCCAGCCTCTTGCAACTGACCACGGGTCTCGAGGTAATCGGCAACTGTAACCAGGTCAATCGGAATATTTTCCGCACGCATTGAAAGACAAGCAGCAAAAATTACTCCGTGGCGTTTGTCATAGAAATCATCAGCTTCAACCAAGCCGATGATCTCATTAAACATTGCTTCAGAGTAAATAGCTGCCGCCAAAACAGCGCGCTCCGCAGCTAAATTCTGCGGAGGCACCCGTTTCTCAATGCGGCGGTTTAATTCGGGATTGAAACCCTGAGCCAAATTAGTCCTCCTGGCGGATTAGTTGAACCTTGACTTCAGTTTTAACTTCAGGATGCAGCTTTAGTTCGACCTGGTAATCACCAAGGTTCTTAATTGGCTCAGCCAATTTAATATTCCGCTTGTCAAGCTTAAAGCCTTCCTCAGCTAATTTCTCGGCTAAGTCAGAGGCTGTAACTGCTCCATAGAGACGGTCGCCTTCGCCAGCCTTAACTGGAATTTTGATTTCTTTACCGTTGAGCTGTGCTGCAAGTTCTTCAGCAGCTGCCAGAGCCTGTGCTGCCTTTGCTTCAAAGGCCTTACGACGGGTCTTCACGATATTCATATTTTCTGGGGTCTTCGGCAAGGCCAAGTTATGCTTGATCAGATAGTTCTGAGCGTAACCACGCTTAACATCTACTACTTCTCCGGCCAAGCCGACTTTGTCCACGTTTTCCAGTAAAATTACTTTCATATTTACCTCCGGTAAAATTGCTTCTGAATAAAATACTCTTCATATGTTAGCATATGCGCTATCTTTTTAGAATTGAAAAAAGCAGCCACGCCAAACTGACGAGCTGCTTCTGATATCGTAAGTTAGCGAATTTCAGTCAGTATCTACTGCTTAGTCTTCGGTATACGGAATCAGGGCCAGCTGGCGAGCTCTCTTTACATTGATTGCCAACTCTCTTTGGTGCTGTGTGCACAGCCCGGACATTCTGCGAGGCAGGATCTTGCCTGACTCAGCTAAAAAGCACTTGAGTCCCGGAACATCCTTATAGTCAATCTTCTGGTCTTTCTCAGCACAGAAGAGACAAACCTTGCGTCTGCCGCGGCGTGGGCGGAAGCCTCTACCGCCGCCTCTTCTTTGATTCGCCATGTTTTACTCCTTAATTAAATTGAGAAGAATTAGAGGTCAAAGGGGAGCGATGTATCATCATTTGCCGGTGGCATAAAGTTGTCATCGACTGTTTTGCGCTCTCGCCTATTATCATCCTGATCTCCACGTTGGTCGCGTCTGGCATCTGCGAAGTAGACCTCATCAGCTACTACTTCTGTGACGTAGTGTCTTTGACCTTCTTCGTCATCCCAGTGGCGTGGTTGAATTGAGCCAACCAAAGCCATGCGCTCACCCTTGCGGAAATAGCGTGCCGCAAACTCTGCGGTTTGACGCCAACAGACGCAGGGTATGAAATCGGTTTCGCGTTCGCCCCGTGCATTTTTATAGGGACGATCTATTGCTAATGTGAAAGAACATACTGAAACATTGTTCGAAGTTGTTCTCAGATCGGGATCCTTTGTTAAACGGCCGAGTAAAATCGCTTTATTCATCTTCTAACCTTTCATCTTCCGGATGTCTTCATCCTGGGAACAATCATTGTTCCGGCTTATATCGGCTTGTTATTCTTCGAGTTTAACGATCAGATAACGCATTACACTGTCACTGATTTTCAGGACACGTTCCAGCTCTTTCGGGAAATCTGCTTCAGATTTGAAATGAACGAGAATATAGAAGCCTTCTGTTTGGTCTTCGATCTCATATGCCAATCGCTTCTGGCCCCAGACATCGATATCGACGACTTCGCCATGCTCTGCAATCAAGTCTTCGACCCGCTGCTTTGCGGCCTCAATCTTTTCTTCCCCAATTTGCGGGTTCAGAACATAGATTAATTCATACTGCTTGGACATTGTCTCACCTCCTCTCGGACTAATGGCTCAGTAAACTGAGCGAGGGGCGTCCATAGACGCTTACTGCAAGGATAATATCAGCTTTGAAAAATACGGTCAAGGAATTTTTTAATGAATATTCTCCCTTTTATACCGACTTCTGACTTTAGCTCGCCCTCCAGCTTAGATTTAAGTTTAAGCTATTCGGCAGCCGCCTTTTCCAAGCGATTTAAAAAGGCGGGACCGAGATCGACATCCTTCACAGCCTCGACCAGGATTGCTGTGGCGAAGCCCTCGGCTTGACGGAAGGCTGCAAAAAGTTGCTGGGCTGCTAATTTGGCCTCGTCATAACTTAGATAATACGCCGCAGAAGGCTTGATCTCTCCCGCCTCAGCGTTGAGGACAAGGGGGAGTAGCTCTGGTTCTAAGCTGCTTAGAATAGGCAGGCTCTCTGAACTAATTAAGTAGACTCGCGGATTCTTGAACTCGGCTTGAAAAGCCTTGAGGCAAGCCTGATCTTGTGGAGCCATCATGCGCACTGGGATCTTCGGGGCGTAGTGCTTATACTTCATCCCTGGCGCTCTAACCGGTGCCTCAGCATCTGCTTCGCCTGCAATCTTTTCTGCAGTCAAAACGCTTCCGCCAAGTAAGGCCTCGATGGCCCGCTTAGATATCGCGCCTGGCCTTAAAATACGATAGGGCTTTTGGCAGAGGTCGAGGACGGTCGATTCCAGCCCCCAGTTACACTCGCCACCATCCAGAATATAAGGTATTTTGCCGGCTAAATCCGCAAAAACATGGAGAGCTTGAGTCGGGCTCGGACGGCCTGAACTATTCGCCGAAGGTGCTACCAAGGGCTTGCCAACTGCCTGAATTAAGTCACGGGCTAAGGGATGTTCTGGGAAGCGCACTGCAACTGTCGCTAAGCCAGCAGAAACTTCTTTTGGCACTAAGGGATGGCGCGGTAAAATCAAGGTTAAAGGTCCCGGCGCAAATTCCTCCCAGAGCCTCAATGCATCGGCTGGACAGCTTGCGACTACACGATCTAGGTCCGCAAAGTCATAAAGATGGACAATCAGCGGGTTATCCTGCGGCCTGCCTTTAACTTCATAAATCTTGCGCACAGCCTCTGCTGAATCGTAGATTGCCGCAAGACCATAGACGGTTTCAGTCGGAAAGGCGACTGTTTCTCCTGCCTTTAAAGCTTCTACGGCAGCGGCAAAACTTTCTTCATAATCAGAATCAGAGGGCCTAATAATCCGTGTTTCAAACTGCTTCTGGGCTGACATCATATCTCCTGAGCACTATTAAGCTTCTTCTCCGCCCTCCATCTGGGCCTCTCTAGCAGCCGCTTGAAGGGCTGTTACGAGCTGGTCAATCTCTCCGGCTAAAACATTTTCTAAAGAGTAGAGGGTGAGGTTGATCCGATGGTCGGTAACGCGCCCTTGAGGGAAGTTATAGGTTCTAATCCGCTCACTGCGATCACCGGTTCCGACCTGGCTCTTACGCTCAGAGGCAATTGCGGCATCCTTCTTCTCCTGCTCCATTTGGTAGAGCTTGGCCCGCAGTACCCGCATTGCCTGATCCCGGTTCTGGTGTTGGCTTCTCTGGTCTTGTGAGGTTACGACTAAACCTGAAGGAACGTGCAAGATCCGGATTGCCGAGGAAGTTTTATTGACGTGCTGGCCACCAGCTCCAGAAGCTCGATAGGCATTGATTTGAAGGTCGGAGGGATTGATCTCGATATCCACATCCTCGGCCTCCGGCAAAACCGCGACCGTGACGGTGGAAGTATGAATTCGCCCACCAGCCTCAGTGGCCGGAACTCTTTGCACCCGATGCACTCCACTTTCGAATTTATAGTGGGAGTAGGCGCCACGACCTTTAATCATAAATACGACTTCTTTAAAGCCACCAATTTCAGTCTCGTTCAGCTCGACAATTTCGTGCGCCCAGCCCTGCTTCTCTGCATAGGCAATATACATGCCATAAAGCTCAGCAGCAAATAGGGCAGCCTCATCACCACCGGCTCCACCACGAATCTCAATGATTACGTTCTTTTCATCATTGGGGTCCTTTGGTGCAAGCAGTTCAACTAGCTCAGTGGTCAGGGCTTCAGCCTCAGCCTCCAGGCTGTTGACCTCGGCACGTGCCATTTCCCGAAACTCCTGATCCTCGGTCTCGGTCAGCATGATTTTGGCTTCCTCAACCTCAACTTCTATTTCCTTGATTCGCCGCATATTCACAACCAGAGGCTGTAACTCATGATATTCCTTAAGTACGGCAACATAGCGCTCTTGGTCTTGGACCAATTCAGGCTTTGCCATCTCAGCTTCTAGCTCATCATAATGTGCAGCAATTGCTGCTAATCTCTCCATTGGTAGGGCCATGAACCTACACTCCTTCCCTCGTCGCAATCTCTGCGATTTTGCTTCCTACTTATTATAAATCATTTTTAAGAGGCGGGGATGCCCGCCGTAATCACGATATTGACTTAATTCAAAACCCTGCTCAGCCCAGCCAGCAAAAAGCTGGTAGACCGCTGCGGCCTGTTCGGCTCCATATTCAATTAAGAGTCGCCCGCCGGGGCGAAGGAGCCGCGGCAAATAACTTGCTGCCTGACGATAAAAAAGCAGACCGTCTTTACCGCCAATTAAAGCCAGGCTGGGGTCGGCAGCCTTAAATTCATTTGAGCTTTGCTCATACTCCGCCTCAGTCAGGTAGGGCGGATTAAAGAAGACTAGGTCAAAAGCCCTAAATGAGGCTGTAAAATCCTCAGGCTCTGCCCCAGAGTTTAAAGGCTGAGCTGAGGCTTTAATCAGCTCCAGACTCGGGGCTTGAGAATCCGCAAGCTTGATTAAACTCATGAAGTCATTTTCCGCTAAAGTCAGAAAATCCGCCTCGATAAAGCTAGCTTGAGCTGCTGAAGCGTGCTCGAGATAATTCTCTCTCGCCTGCGCTAGGCTCGACCCAGACAGATCGAGAAAATACAGCTCCGCTTCTTCTTGCCCCCTTAGCTCTGCAGAGGCTAAGTAGGCCGCCAGGCCTAAGCAAGCCGAGCCAGAGCAGATGTCCAAAATCCGTAAAGCACTCGGAGGATGAAAATCTCGCAGCGCCTCAAAGACCAGAATCTCGGAATCTGGGCGAGGGATTAAAGTCTCTGAATTGAGGCCAAAACTATAGCCATAAAAATCAGCTCGTCCGAGAATCCTTTCGACTCTCTCCCCAGCCGCAAGCCGCTTGGCAGCAGACCTGAGCAAAGCTTGATTCTGATCAGTCAAAGCCTCGCTTCCTGCGCTAATTTGCCGACTCAGCGGCAGCTCTAAGGCCCGCTGAGCAAAGTCTCTTAGCTCGCGTATTTCCAGCCCATGTTCAAGCGCCAGCTGACGTAGATAGTCCGAAAACTCAGCCACCGTAGTTAAGCTTTAACTGCCTTGGGCGACCACAGATCGGAGTTTGGATCCTCTGGTAAAACTGCTTCCATTGCCTGAATGGCAACTTCTAAAATAGCCTCATCTGGCTCCGCAGTAGTCAAGCGCTGCAACCATAAGCCGGGACTAGAAATAAAGCGCGCGAGGGCAGATTCTGAAACTCCGGCCCAGCGAATTATCTCGTAAGACAGACCCGCAATCAAAGGCAGGAGCAGCAGCCTTAAGGCAACGTTGATCAAGGGATTATGCCAACCAGCAAAAGAGAAAACAATGACTGAAATAATCAGCACCAAGAAGATGAATGAGGTGCCACAGCGCGGATGAAAGCGCGAAAAACGCTTAATATTATCTACTGTTAAGGCCTCACCTGCCTCGTAGCAAGCAATCGTTTTATGCTCCGAACCATGGTACTGCCAGACTCTTTTTACCTCTTTATTTTGCGCCGTCAACCACAGGTAGCCCAGGAAAATCACGACTCTAACTAAGCCTTCAACGAAGGTTAAAAGCACCTTGGCAGAGCGTGTGAGCTCTGCTGCACGATAACCGAGCAGGCGTCTGAGTAGGTCCGTGATCAGATTAGGCAGGAGAATGAAGAGCCCAATTGAAAGGGCCAGGGCAATCACCGTCATCAGGCCAAAAAAGACTTCCGGGTGGCGATCTAAGAATGATTTTTTCTGCTTCGCCTCTCCTGCACTTTCTTCTGCTGAATCTGCCTCGGCCAATTCGGCGCTCCGGTAGAGCGCCTTCATGCCCAGGGTCATCTGTCTGAACAGCTTTACACTTCCACGGACAAAGGGGATTTTCTCAATGGCCAAAGCTTTTTTCTTACTCAGAAATTCGACCTCAATTGATCCATCGGGGCGTCTTACTGCCAGCGCCTGCTTATCCGGGCCGATCATCATCAGCCCTTCAATCAGCGCCTGCCCCCCAATTGTTGTTGCCCGTTTGCAACTAGCTCTATTTGCATCGTTTCTTGCCATCTATTTTCCCCTTTATTGCTTCAAAATAGCGAAAAAAGGAGACAGCCACTGGCCGCTCCTCTCTCCCTCTACCGCGCTGAATAAGACTATTTCTTATTACGTTGCATACGGCGTTTAAACTTATCTACTCGACCACCGGTATCAACCAGCTTCTGACGGCCAGTATAGAAGGGGTGGCATTGGGAGCAGACATCAACTGTCATTTGCTCAAGTGTGGAGCCTGTTTCAAAGCTTGCACCACAGGCGCAACGGACTACACATTTACCGTATTTAGGATGAATTCCTTCTCTCATTTTCTTCACCTCGACTGGGCCAGAACCCGTAAATGCTAAATGCCTTATATTACGAATGTCCTGTCCAAAGTCACCTTCCCGAAAGAAGGTGCTTGCTTATAATATGGAGTCTAAAGCTTGCTGTCAAGTACTTTCGTGCCCTCAGACTAGGCTTTTAAGTCCTCGGCGATAGCAGCCAGCTCCGATTCAACAATGGCCCGCTCATCAAAGGCTAAATGCTCACCTTTTACTAATTGGAATTTTTCATGCCCCTTACCGGCCAAAACCAAAAGATCACCAGCTCTCAAGGAGCGGACTGCCCGGCGAATCGCCAGCTCGCGATCGGCTTCCAAATCATAGTTTTTAAAGTCCGGCGAGAACTGGGCTCCGATTTCCTGCACGATCTTCTCCGGATCCTCAAAGCCAGGATTGTCAGAGCTGACATAGACGAAATCGGCATAGCGCTCGGCCACCCGAGGCAATTCTCTACGCCGCTCCTTACTCTTTTCCCCAACCGAGCCGAATAAGACCAGCAAGCGCCCTTTAACCTGCGGCTTAAGGGCAGCTAAGAGAGCTTCTAAACTGAGCTCGTTATGGGCGTAGTCGATGACGATTACCGCCCCCTTCGAAGTCTTAATCTTTTCTAAGCGACCCGGCACGTGGAGCTTGGCAATGGCCGCAATTAAATCCTCATTGAGCTCGCCTAATAAATCTAAGCTTGCCAAGGTCGCCAAAGCATTTGCAGCGAGAAATGCTGCTGCTGGCTCCAAGCTAATTTGCTTTTGCTGAAAGATAAAACTTAGATTTTGACTAGTAAATTTAAGCTCCTCACCGCCATAAAGCTGAACTCGAGTTAAAACTTCTTCTAATTCAGCCCCCTGAAAGCCTGCTTCGCGAGCAATTCGACTTAAACCTTGCTCCAATTCCTGAGGAGAGCCAAAGCCAAAAGCTGCAAGCTGCCCGGCCTGCTTTTTTGGCAGGGCTTCTAGGGCTGCCTTAAGTAGCTTCGCAGCCGCCGGATCGTCCAAATTAAAGAGGCAGTTTTTAGCGCCCTTAAAGACCTTTAGCTTAGAATTCAGATAATCCGCAAAATCCGGATGCTCTAAAGCACCGATGTGATCTGGGGATAAATTCAGGAAACAAGCGAGATCAGGCTGCAGACCGTAGCTGCGTTGCATCGCCAAGGCCTGAGAAGAGAGCTCAATCACGAGGTGGGTCGCCCCTTTGGCCAGGGCATCTGCCATCGCCTCCTGGATCACCAGGCTCTCCGGCGTCGTATTATCTGTAATTTTATGTTCATTTGCAAAGTGGATCCCAGTCGTGCCAATCAGGAGAACCCGATGCCCAGATAGTGTCAGTAACTGAGTCAGAAGATGAGCAACTGAACTTTTACCTTTCGTTCCAGTGATCCCAATAATCTTTA